>CAMWGU010000001.1 GCA_947173895.1 uncultured Bacteroides sp.
TACGTATAGGCTTACACATACGTATGTATAGGCCTACACGTACGTACGTGCAAAGTACACCATCCCCTCATCGGGTTGCTTCTCCCTCTTCCCCCTTCATCCTTTCATTTTGGGCAAAACCATCTATCAATCAATTGGTTAAAAATGACAGTACATTCCCTCACCACCCTTTCAGCCACCGGTGTGAATCCTTTCACATCTGCCCTCGACGGTTTCACACCATGCAGCCATTGTGTGCCGATGAAGGGAGGCTGAAAGGAGGATGAAGGGACCCGACGGAGTGTCCTCTCACCCTCGGAATCTCCATCGGCAGGGCGTTTCGGCGGATAATGAAAGGATGAAAGGGGAAACCGACATTTCCGATTTTTGCTAAAGCGAAAAAAAGAATTGAAACCCTATTTTCGCAATTGTGTGACCAGTTTATGATTATAAGGAATTATGCAAAAGATACAGACGGGTGAAATGAGAAACCCATTGAAAGAGTCAAATATGCGCTAATTTAATTCCGCCAACGGGTATTGATTAATGTCTATATGCAGTACAATTCACACGGCTTACCAGTTGATGGATGATGGATGCTGATTAATATTTTCAGTCGTATGGTTTCCAAATTTCCTACACAAGACAAATCAACATTTTCAATAACATGACAGCCATTCTTTTCACAAAGTTTGTCAAACATAATATGTTTTGCCCCCTTTGTGGCAATACCGTGGGAATCTATAATTATGAAAAGCGGTTTTTTACTTAAAATTGCATTCAAAGTTTCTTCACAGAGAGAAGTGTCTTTATTAAAATATTCCTCTGTTCCATATCTGTTCTCTTCTAAATTGCAGGTATGCAATATTAATGCTACATTTTCCAATGAGGCAATATGCTCTATATTTTCTATTAAGGGCATGCCAGCCTTACAGTCTATGATAATCCCATCAATTTTATATTCTTCTTTTTCTGGGACAGTTGTATAACAATCCAAATGTGTACCAACATGTCCTCTTGCTCCTATCTTATCAGCCTGCACATTCGCCCATTGGATTGCGGGAGAATCTTCATTTAATATTAGATGTAATCGTTTCATATGCCTTTTATCACTTGAATGGAAATTCAAATTAACGTGAATATATCCTTATTGGTTTGATATTATTGTTTGCTATAGCCGTTCTGCATCGGGATTCTACGTATGCATAGGCTCACACGTACGTAATGTTATACGACATAAATAAAAAAGGAGTTACCTTTTATCGTAACTCCTTGATTTTTAATCGTCGGGGTAGCGGGATTCGAACCCACGACCCCCTGCTCCCAAAGCAGGTGCGCTAACCGGACTGCGCTACACCCCGAATCATTATTCTTTGTAATTGCTTCGTTTCTCAAACGCGATGCAAAGGTACGGTTTTTTTTTATATCTGCAAACATTTGACGAACTTTTTTTTGCGTCCGCACATACATTTATCATATCACACTGTAAATCAGATTACTATATTTATATTTTTTTATTTAAGCAAAAGAAACTTCAGTGTAAAACAACTTCCCTTCCCTATCTCGCTATTTGCCGAGATACTTCCGCCATGCAAATTCATAATCTGCTTGCACAGGCTAAGCCCGATGCCGCTGCCCGACGACTTCGTAGTGAAGAAGGGAACAAATATCTTATCCAGCACTTCGGGCAGGATGCCGCTGCCATTGTCGGAGACCGAAAGGAAGAACAAGTGCCTTTCCGAATCAACCCGCGTGGCAATGACGACTTCGGGAGAAAGCTGCTCTGTACAAGCCTCGCCCGCGTTTTTCAGCAAGTTAATCAATACTTGCTCTATCTGCGAACGGTCTACCATCAGCACTGCATCGGGATTTTCCACCTTATATATATAATGTATATCCCTGCATGGAAAGAGCTTCTTCATATCGTCCAGCAGCTCTCCCACCCGCACAGGAGCCAATACCGGGACCGAAAGACGGGATAGCTTGCGGTAGTTTTCCACAAAACCCAGCAATCCCTTGCTTCGCCTGTGAATGGTCTGCATCCCTTGCAGCATAATGCCATAGTCTCGCTCGTTCATACCGTTTGATGCCGCACGTTCACTCAAGGTCTCGCTCAACGATATGATGGGCGCGATGGAATTCATGATTTCATGGGTAAGCACCCGAATCAGTTTTTGCCAGGCTTCCATTTCATTCTCTTCCAACACAGCATGGATGTTCTTCAGGTTGACCAGCCGGAGCTTCATCCCTTGCCGGGTGGAATATTCGGTGACGGTGACCGCCAGTTCCTGTATGGCATCCCCTTTGTGTATGCGCACTGTCTTTATCTCTCCCGGCTGTAGCGACAAGATGATGGCGGGGAAATCGGGATTCAACTGGGCCAGTTCCCGGACAGAATGGATGCGATGCCCGCACAGGTCCTGCATGGCTGCCCGGTTCATCCAGTGTATGCCACATTGGCTGTCCACCACCAGCAGGCTGCTGTCCACGATATTCAACAGTGTCTCATAATACTGGTAACGTTCTTCTTTCTCGGACAAGCGAGTGCGGAATGCCGCGATGGCTTCATTTATCTCTTGCGCAAGCCGCTGCTCGGCGCGTGTCTTGTGGCGGGGCGAAAAGCTCAGCGAGAAGTCGGAATAGCGGATGCCTTCTATCATGCGCGACACCATCCGGGTGGTTTTATGTTGCCACCGGCAAATATAAATCGTCAGGCCCGCCATCAGCAACAGCGAAAACAGCAGACAGAAGTAAAGCGAGTGTTGATAGAACAGGTATGCCGCCACCGATGCCACCCCCATCAGCAGCATGCAAGCCACCATCCATAGAGTTTGCAACCGGCTCATAATCCCCATTTTTCAAGTTTACGGTAAAGTGCATAACGGGTTATCCCCAGATATTCCGCCGCGCGGCTCAGGTTGCCTTCGCTGCGCTTCATGGCGCGCTCGATGGCGGTGCGTTCCAGTTGCTCCAGATTCAGCACTTCGTCCGTATCCATCTTCCTCTCGGGTTGCGGCTGCAACATGAAGTTGGCGGGTTTCAGCAACGGCGAGTCCGAAAGGATGACCGCCCGCTCGATGGCATGCTGCAATTCGCGTACATTCCCCGGCCAGTGGTAACGCATCAGCTTCTGCTTGGCCTCGCGGCTCAGCCCGTTTATCGCCTTCTTGTATTTATGCGCGTAGCGTTGCAGGAAATAGTCGGCCAGCAAAAGCACGTCGTCTCCCCTGTCGCGCAAGGGGGGAATGGATATCTCGATGGTATTGATGCGGTATAACAGGTCCTGCCTGAAGTTGCCTTCTTCCACCATCTGCCGGATGTTCACGTTTGTTGCGCTAATCAGCCGCACGTCAATAGGAATGGTTTCCGTCGCCCCGAGGCGCGAAATCTGCCGTTTCTCTATGGCGGTCAGCAACTTGGCCTGCATGGGCAATGACAGGTTGCCTATCTCGTCCAAAAAAAGCGTGCCGCCCGATGCCACTTCCATGCGGCCTGCCTTTGCCTTACGGGCATCAGTGAAGGCCCCTTTCTCGTAGCCGAACAGCTCGCTCTCGAACAGTGTTTCGGGGATGCTGCCCAGGTCGATGGTGATGAAAGGGCATTCGCGGCGGGGAGAAAAATGACGCAGCGAACGCGCCACCAGGTCTTTGCCTGTTCCGTTCTCGCCCAGTATCAAAATATTGGCATCCGTGTCCGACAGTTTCCTGATTGTCTCGAACACCTCCTGCATAGATGCCGACTGCCCTATCATGTGGGGCATCTCCTCGTCCTGCCCGCTCAGTGCCACCACCTGTTCCTTCAGTTGCCTGACTTCCTTGCGCGAATCGCGGAGTTTGATGGCCGACGACAGGGTGGCAAGCAACTTCTCCTTTTCCCAAGGCTTGGGAATAAAGTCGATGGCTCCAGCCTTGATGGCTCGCACCGCCTTGTCCGTGTCGGCGTATGCGGTCATGAACAACACAATGGCTTGCGGGTCCAAATTTAAGATTTGCTCTAGGTAGTCGAACCCTTCCTGCCCGCTGATGGCATCCCGACGGAAATTCATGTCAAGCAGGATGACATCGGGCTGAAAGGTAGTCATGAAATGTTCGATGCGCGACGGCTGGGTGGTCACTTTTATTTTCTCCACATAGGGTTCCAACAGAAGATTCAATGCAAAGAGTACATCCTCATTGTCATCTATAATCAATATTTTTCCTTTTGTATCCATTGTCTTATCTTCTTAATTATGCTATTAACAGGCAGGGGTCCGTCCTTCCACCTTGCAAAGATAGAACTTTTTGCCATGTGCTGTGTGTGCGGAAGCGCACTATTTTTGTGCGGAAGCGCACGGCGTTCGTTCTCCCTTTCTTTCAACAAATTACTGAAAACCAAAAAGATAAATATATGGCACGGTATTTGATGTATGAATGGCATAAAATAGCAAGTAAAACATTAAAGGAACAAAAACATAAAAATGAAAACATATCAATACGCTTGCAGAATCTTGCTGAGAATGCGCTCATACAGCCTTATCAGCCTAGTGGGGCTCATCATCAGCCTGACGGGCACCCTTATCATTGCCCGCTATGTCTATCAAGAACTGACTGTGGACCATTACATCCCGGCACTGGACCGGACTTTCCTGCTGACCGAAACGTCCGACCACCGTGTCAGATGGACATCCAACCGGGATTGGAACCACGACCCTAACTTCATAGACCCCCTCAATAATCCGAAAGTGGAATGCCACACCACCTTCATCCCGCTCTCCGACGGAGAAGTGATATGCCGGGACAAAGCCATGAAGGCACGGATTATTCCTACCGACAGCCTGTTCCTGAAGATTCTTCCGCGCAAGGTGATAGCCGGCAATAGAAAGCTATCCACGCCCACCGATGCCATCGTGACCGACAAGTTTGCCCAGCACTTGTTCGGCAATGAAAATCCTATCGGGCAAACCTTGAAGATAGCCGACAAGCTAGTCACCATCACGGGTGTCATTGATGCTCCTGCCACCAAAAGCACCTTCAACTATGACCTGCTGGTGTCTTTGGAGCTGAACCGGATGTGGGGCCGCGTAGAAATAACCCTAGCACGCCTGTACAATGGGCAAGACATGGAGGCGCTGAACGCCGAGCAGAAGCCTTTGGAGCTGAGAAGCAACAACAACATCCCCAGCCTATACCAGTTGTTCCCACTGAGCCAATTCTATTTCGATGAAAACGTCCACTACTATGGAGACAGCATCATAAAGAAAGGAAACCAGCGCAATGTATGGATACTTATCCTGGTAGCCGCCATGCTGATGACTATCGGCATCTTCAACTACCTGAACATCTATACGGTGATGATGCTGAAACGTTCGCGCGAGTTCGGCATCAAAAAAGTGTATGGCGCCGGCTACAGGGAGGTTCTTAAACAGATATACCTGGAGAACTTCAACCTTTCCGCCATCTCCCTGTTTTTCTCCTGGCTCCTGATAGAGGTGTCCGGCGGGCTGATAGCCAACGAACTGGACATTCCCATCCAGTCCAACCTCCTGTTCGACCTGACGCTTTCGGGCATCGTCTTGTTTGTCTTTCCTTTCGTCATGTCTCTGCCGCCCGTGGTGCGCTATGTACGCTCCGCCCCCATTACCTCCATCCGTTCTGTCAGGCTGGGAGGACATTCCGTATGGTCGCGCACGGCCTTCCTGTTCCTGCAATACGTCATTACCATCAACCTGATAGTCATTTCCCTTTATTTCATGAAACAGTTGCATTTCATGCTGAATGCCGATTTGGGATATCACACCAAAGACATCATCGAGTGTGACATCTATCCCGACAACCATCGGGATGAAAGAATGACCTACGAAGAACATGAACGGAAACGCGCCAAAGAAAAACAGGTCACTTCCGCCATTGTGCACCGGATGGATGCCTGTCCGCTATTCGAACAATGGACCTTCGGCAAGACCTTCCAGCAACTCCAGACAGGCACCGATATCAAGAAAGCCGACAGCGACCAGGAATACCAACAAGTGGCCGCTACCTGGCTCAGCAACGACCTGATGGACATCTTCGACATCCAGTTGGTGGAAGGCAGAAGATGGAACGACTCGACAGACGTTTTTGCCCAATACAAACTGATTGTCAATGAAACGCTCCTGAAGATGTTCGACATCCGGGACATCCGCCACGACTTGCTGCAAACCAAGCGGCGCATCTGGTGGTCGATAGGCACAGACGAGAACCTGAACCCTCCCTTCGAGATTGTAGGTGTCATCAAGGACTTCAATACCAACCACCTTTCCAAAGCCACCCTTCCCATCATCTGCCTATACGCTGGCGGAGGCAATAAGGAAGACGTCCGCCGAGGCATTCCCCTCATTGCCCGCATCGTTCCGGGAAAACGGCAAGAAGCCATCCGTTTCCTGACCCAACTGCACACCGAGCTGGTGGGCGACGGTGAACTGGACTATACGTTCATCGAGGACGAAGTGGCTGCCATGTACGAAAACGACCAACGCACCTCCAAGATTTATATCCTCTTTGCCACGCTCGCCATCTTGGTGTCTTGCTTGGGACTATTAGGACTTTCGCTGTTCGACATCCGCCAACGCTATCGCGAAATCGCTTTACGAAAAGTGAACGGAGCTACAATGAAAGACCTTATCCCGTTGCTGGTCCGGAAATACCTGTTCGTACTGGGGAGTGCCGTCCTGGTGGCTGTTCCCATGTCCTATCTGGCCATCCAGAAATACATGGAAGGGTTTGCCCACCGCGCCCCCCTATCTGCATGGATTTATGTGCTGGCCATGGCACTGGTGTTACTCATCACCATCGCCACCCTGTTTTGGCAAGTACGGAAAGCCGTAGGCATAGAACCCGCCAAAATCATGAAATACGAATAATCCCATAGTATCCTATAAAAGACAAATAAACCATGAAACTACCTTATATAATAGTCTTATCCTTTCTGTTCCGTCCGGGAACAGCCACAGCACAACACGAAGAGAGCATGGCACTGACCTTGCAACAGGCCATTGACATGGCACAAACACATTCGCCGGAAGCACAAGCTGCCCGCCACACCTATCGGGCGGCCTATTGGAATTACCGCTTTTTTCAGGCAAACTACCTGCCCTCGGTCACACTGACCTCATCGCCCACCCTGAACCGGGAAATCAACAAAATTACCCAGCCGGACGGCACCAACCAATTTATCCGCCAAGACCAACTGAGCACCGACCTCAGCCTGAAGATAAACCAAAACATCTGGTTCACCGGCGGCAGCCTGTTTGTGAAGAGCACCACACAGCGCATCGACGAATTTGAAAGTAATCACACTGCATACAACACCCAGCCTGTAGTGATAGGCTACGAGCAGCAACTTTTCGGCTACAATTCCCTGAAATGGGACCGCCGCATCGAGCCACTCCGCTACCGGGAAGCCCGTAAGACATACGCCGAGGCATTGGAACTGGTCGCATCGAAAGCCAGCACCTTGTTCTTCAATCTGGCCACTGCACAAACCAACCTCGACATCGCCACCTACAACTATGCCTCAGCCGACACCTTATACAGGTATGCCGAAGGAAGATACAACATTGGAACCATCACCGAGAACGAGATGCTCCAGCTGGAAATAAACAAGCTGACGGAAGAGACCAACATGATGAACGCCCATATCGAGGTGGAGGACCAGATGCAGGCACTCCGGTCTTTCTTGGGCATCAACCGCGAAATCACCTTGCGGGTGGTTCCCGAAGACAGCATTCCCCGGTTCGAAGTCCCCTTGCAGGAAGCATTGCAACTGGCTTTTGAGAACAGCCCCGATGTGGATACCTACAAACGCCGCCAACTGGAAAGCCGCAGCGCACTGGCTTCCGCCAAAGCAAACGCCGGGCTGAAGGCAGACTTGTACGTACAGTTCGGCCTGTCGCAAACCGGGAACAAATTGGGCGATTCATACCGGAATCCCATGAACCAACAGTATGCCAGCATCGGCATATCTTTGCCCATATTGGACTGGGGACGCGGAAAAGGGCGCGTCCGCGTAGCCCGCTCCAATGTTGACCTGACAGACACACAAGCCGAACAGGGAGTAAAAGACTTTGAGCTGAACGTATGCAAGATGGTCCGCCAGTTCAATCTTCAGGCCTACCGCGTGGAAGTGGCCGCGCGCACCGACCGCACCGCCGACCGCAGGCACGACGTGGCACGCCGCCTCTACATCTTGGGCAAATCGACCATATTGGATCTCAACGCAGCCATCACGGAGAAAGATGCCGCACGAAGGAACTACATCGCCGCCCTAAAGACTTATTGGAGCCTGTATTATGGGCTCAGAAGCATGACCGGATATGACTTCCTCCGAAAAGCAGAGATTGAATGTACAATACCGAAACCATAAAAAGAAGAACAAATGGATATAAAAATCGAAAAGAAACCGTGGTACATCCGTTACCGTTTTCACATGGCAGGCGCACTGGCCTTTGTCATGTTCCTTATCTATGTGGTAAGCCTCTCGCTGGGTCCCCGCAGATTGCGCATCGAAACGGACAACATCCAGATAGCCGAAGTAAAAGACGACAAATTCATGGAGTATGTAGATGTGGAAGGATTGGTGCAGCCCATCCTCACCATCAAAGTGAACACCCGCGAGGGAGGCAGCGTGGAACGCATCGTGGCCGAAGAAGGCAACCTGATGAAACAAGGCGACACCCTGTTGATACTGACCAATCCGGACCTGATCCGCTCCATAGAAGACCAGCGCGACGAATGGGAGAAACAACGGATCACCTATAAGGAAAAGGAAATAGAAATGGAACAAAAGAGCCTGACCCTGAAACAGCAGACCTTGCAGGCACAATACGAAATGGAACGCCTGCGCAAAAGTTTCGGACTGGACAAGGAGGAGTTCAAGATGGGCATCAAGAGCAAAGCCGAACTGCAAGTGTCGGAAGACGAATATGAGTACAAGTTGAAAAACACGGCGTTGCAGATGGAAAGCCTGAAACATGACTCCTCCGTGACACTGATCCGCAAGGAATTGTTGAGAAACGACTTGGAACGCGAAAGCAAGAAACTGAAACGCGCGGAAGAGCGGCTGGAGAACCTGATAGTAAAAGCCCCCATAGGCGGACAGCTGAGCTTCGTGAAGGTAACTCCCGGCCAACAGGTAGCTTCGGGAGAAAGCATTGCCGAAATCAAGGTACTGGACCAATATAAGATTCATACTTCACTCAGCGAATATTACATCGACCGCATCACGACGGGACTGCCCGCCACCGTAAACTATCAGGGGAAACGCTATCCGTTGAAGATAACCAAGGTGGTGCCCGAAGTAAAGGACCGCATGTTTGACGTAGATTTGGTATTCACCGGAGAAATGCCCGAGAATGTCCGCGTGGGCAAGAGTTTCCGCGTGCAGATAGAGCTGGGACAACCCGAACAAGCCATCGTCATTCCGCGCGGCAACTTCTACCAATCTACCGGAGGACAATGGATATACAAAATCAACGCATCGAAAACCAAAGCGGTGAAAGTGCCGTTGACCATCGGACGCCAAAATCCGCTCCAATATGAGATTACAGAAGGTTTACAGCCCGGAGAGTTTGTAGTTGTCACAGGATATGATACCTTTGGCGACGCAGAAGAATTAATATTAAAATAAAGAAGATAAAAGAAACTGTCACATGATAGCACATTATATCAAAGTAGCATTCAGGAACTTGTTGAAATACAAAACACAAAGCATCATCAGCATTGCAGGGCTAGCCATAGGAATTGCTTTCTTTGTATTCAGCTTGTATTGGCTGCACTACGAAACCTCGTATGACAGCTTTTATCCGGATGCTAACCGAACTTACATGATTTCCCTTCAGACAGAAGGAAAGAGCAATGAAATATGCCCGATAGCCATGGTTCCCTTCATCCAAGAGAAATGCCCGGAAGTGGAAACTGTTACCTGTACGGCTGGTAATTCCGGATTTGATTTTACGATGGAAGAGAAAGAGTTGAAGCATCCCGATTTTCAAGCTATGGACAGCCTTTTTATGAAATGCTTTCCACAAAAGATTGTTTATGGTACAGAACCGACGTATAACAATGAAATATTATTGAGCGAAAGCTTTGCCCGTAAATATTGGCATCATCCGCAAGATGCGATAGGAAGCCTGCTAACCCCAAAGATGCCTAAAGGATTTTATATGCCCAATCCACTACAAGTGCGTGTCAGCGGTATCATGGCCGATGCTCCTGAAAATTCATCGTTCCAGCATGATGGTTACTATTTGTGTAACTATGAAAATATAGATTATCATCAGGCAAACAGATGGAAATATATAGCCAATACGCAAGTACATGTGGTATTAAAAAAAGGAATAAAGTTAAGGGACTTCTCGCAACATCTCCATACTCTGCTACAGGAGCTGGGACGTGAAATAGAGGTAAAAAATATAGAGTTCAATATCATTCCTTTGTATCAGAAGCATTTTGAATTTGCAGCGGCAGAATCATTCTCTTACTCTTCCATCCGCATGTTCACAATAGCTTCCCTGTTGTTGCTATGCTGTGTGTTGTTCAATTTCATCAATCTCTTCTTGAACCGCTACTACCAACGTCTGAGGGAGATGAAGTTGCGGAAATCAACGGGCGCAAACTATCGGAAGCTGATAGAGCTGCTACTGATAGAAGTGTTGTTCCATTGCTTATTAGCAGGTATGGTGTGCTGCTGTCTGATTGAAATCTTTACTCCGTTTTTTGACCAGATACTCTCCATCACCATCCAAGGCTCAGCCCTTTGGATAGAGTTTCTGAAAGTATTTTCTACTTTTATCATTGCAACCGTAGTGTTGCTTGTGCTACCCGTATGGCAGATAGTACATGTATCCATTTCACGTACACTGACAAGCAAACCGCACACCCATCGCAGCACACTGTTCAGAAAGTTTGCATTGGTAGTCCAACTGATTATCTGTCTTTTCTTCCTGACCTCTACAGCCATGCTATATCGGCAAATTAATTTTATGAAGCATACCGATTGGGGATTTGATACCCAGAACATCATTGAGCTTATGGTCCAAACCATGGAACAAAATGGGCAAGACATGCTGGAAGAAATAAAACGGCTTCCCATGATCCAAGCTGGCACTACTGCTTCTTCCTATATAATAACCCACAAAACGGACAACTTCCTCCCCTTGATTGAGTGGGAAGGAAAAACGGAAGAAGACGGCCGTACGCAGATTGCACGTCTGGAAATAACCAAGGGAGGAGAAGATATTTTCAAATTCAGGCTGATTGAAGGAAGGATGTTTGCAGAGGAAGACTGGACGGCAAACAGCGATTCTCCTAAAGATGCCGTTACCGGGAAACAAGCCTTGAATAAGGTATTGATTACAAAAAAAATGGCAGATCTGATGCGAATGGATGAACCGGTAGGGAAGATTCTCCGCATTCCGATAATACTCTTTCAAGATGGCCCGAAAACATACTATACCGATTATGAGATTATAGGCGTAATAAAGGATATTCACCCGCAGGGAATGAAATCGGAATCTTATCCTACTGTCATTATGCAGTCTTTCCGATTCGTATTACCCCTCAACTATTTCAAGGTTGTGCCAGGAACGGAAGAGGAAGCATTGCGATCCATAAACGCCTTGGCTAAAAAGTACCAATGGGAATATTATGCCCATAATGCCGAACCCCAAACGTTAGATGACAAACTAGAAGGTATGAGCAAATCGGAGACTGCCACCTACCGCTTATTCTCCATATTGTCTGCCTTGTGCATCATTATCTCTTTGTTCGGAATCTTCTCCATCTCTTCCTCCACCATCCGACAAAGGAGGAAAGAGATAGCCGTACGCAAGATTATGGGAGCGAATACCAACGAAATCATCGGCATGTTTTTCCGCGAGTATTTATGGATGACCTGCATCGCGGCGGTTATAGCCTTCCCTTGCATGTATGTAGTGATGCATCGTTGGCTAGAGCAATATGCTTATCACATATCTATACACATAGGACCACTCATCGCCTGGTTGGGAATTGTTATCATCCTAGTATTGCTCACAATATTGCAACAAGTCGTTCAAGCTGCGCGGCAAAATCCGGCAGAAGTAATCAAAAGTGAATAATCATTCAAACACACATTTATTATGAAAACATTGAAATACGCATTGCGCTTCCTGACGCGCTCCAAATCATATACAGTCATTAACTTGCTGGGACTGGCCTTCAGCCTGGCCTGCTGCATCATCCTGACGCGGTATATCCATCGGGAACTGACGGTGGATGCACACTGCATAGACCCGGAACATATCATCGTTCCGTTACGGGATATAGATGGAAACATTCATCCGGGAAGTCTGAACCAAGGTTGGTCAGAAACAGATTCTGCTTATATTCCCGACCATCAAATAGTGGAACAATGCCGTCTGATGTTACAGCAACGAGACAATGTGATATATGAGAACAGCAATTATGCAATGAATATAGCGGCAGTGGATTCTACTTTTTTCCATTTCTTCCATTACCCGCTTATAGCCGGTGAAACCTGTCATCTGGACGCCCCCAATGACGCCATCATTACCCAACACTATGCCCGTACAATATTTGGCAAAGAGAATCCAATAGGGAAAGTATTGGAATATTATGGAAAAAGTATCACCGTCAAGGGAGTGATTGGCGAATTGGAATGCAAATCATTGCTTCAGTTCGATATGCTGGTATCATACAGATTGATAGAGAACTGGCAACGAATGGATATATCACTGATGCGCATCCTTCCCAGTGTAAATCTAGAAAAGATAAACAAAGTAAGCAATGTGTACAGACAAGATAAAAGAGGCACCAGCATACGCTGGGAGTTTATCAATTGGAAAGATTTATACTGGAAAAATGCCATTGGCAACAAGGACGATTACGAATCCATTATGCAATTCGGGAACCGTACACACCTATATATTCTTTCAGGAGTAACCATACTGCTACTATTAGTAGGCATACTGAATTTCATCAATATCTATATGGTGTTTATGATGAAGCGCTCCAAAGAATATGGCGTGAAGAAAGTCTTCGGCCTGCAACGTTTGCCGCTGTTCCTGCAAATATGGATGGAAAACCAGTTGTTGGCTCTTTTCGCACTGTTGGCAGCTTGGCTGTTGATAGAAGCAACCCAAGTTCCGATCAGCCGATTGATGAATGACTCCGTTGGCTACTCGGCCTTCGACTGGCAACTGTCTTTGGGATTCCTCTTCTTATTGCCTCTGGTCACTTCCGTTTATCCGTATTTCAGATACAATTATCTTCCTCCTGTCGTATCTATCCGTTCAATAGCATCAAACCGTCATGCCGTGACCGTGCGCATGGCATTCCTTTTTTCCCAATACATTATAACCATATTGCTTCTTGTCCTGTCACTGTACTTTGGCAAGCATTTGGATTTCATGCTGGACACCCCTCCCGGATATCGGACAGAAGGAATCCTCAAAGCCGAGTTGTCGCACGAAAACAAAAACTACCTGCATTCCGAAACACAAGAAAAGCGCAACGAACGTTTTGCGCGTCAAGACCGTATAAAGCAACTATTAAACGAATGTCCTCACATCGAGATGTGGATGAATTCTCATTATTCCATCTTAAAAGGAGGTTCTTTCTGCACGTTGCTGAATGACCAGGATGCCAGCCAATCCATGCTTACCTTGTTTCCGTCCCCTCAATTCTTCCAACTATACGACTTGAAAGTATTGGAAGGCGAAATCCCCCAAAAGTTTGAAAGCTGGACTGACAAAAAAATGGTACTGAACAAAGCAGCCATGAAAGCCATGGGATATACGCGACGAGAAGATGCCTTTGTGCGCAGCGAATCTCCGCTTTGGATAACAGTTGAAAATGGGAAAAGAAAAGAAGGTGGAACCAAACTCATGCCTGTGATGGCTGTAATAGACGATTACTATCCCGGCCATCTTACCGAAGGGATAAAACCAATCGCATTCATAGTGGGACAAGAAAGCAGCAACAGCAACTTCCTCATCCAGGCCAAGCCCGGTAAAAAACAAAAAGTCATAGAGTATCTGAAAAAGATAGAGAAAGAAATATATAATACGGAAGACTTCAACTATACTTGGTTGACAGATGAAGTCCACAAGCTTTATGCGCAGGACCGCCAAACGGCAAATGTTTACTTCGTCTTTGCTTTGATAGCCATCATCGTTTCCTGCCTGGGGTTATTTGGATTATCCCTGTTCGACATCCGCCAACGGTATCGCGAAATAGCCATCCGCAAAGTGAACGGTGCAGGAATGAAAAACCTTTACTCGCTATTGTTCCGCAAATATATCAAAGTCATAGGTTGTGCATTTGCATTGGCTGTTCCGCTCTCCTATTACCTTATATATATGTACACACAGGATTTCGTTCTGAAAGCCCCCATAGGTGCAGGGATTTATTTGGTGGCTCTGATTATCATTTCCCTTATTTCATCGGGCACATTAATTGGGCAAATACACAAGGCAGCACATATAGACCCGGCAAAAATAATAAAGACAGAATAAAGACAGAATTTATAGAACGATAGAAACATGTTAAGACATTACATTAAAACAGCCATACGCCAACTAGTAAAATACAAGACACAAAACCTGATATCCATTGCAGGATTATCGGTAGGCATCGTCTGCTTCAGCATCTGCCTCTATTGCAGCCGTTTTATCGGTGAAGTAAATAAATGCTTTCCCAACAAAGAACGTATAGCAGACATCAATTTATATAGCCCCGACAGGGGGCTGTATGCCGGTGTTCCGGCCACACTGATTGAAAACCTGCGCAACCAAAGACTTGATGAAGTGCAAGAGGTCACTTTCGTTGTCTATCCCCGCGAGCGGAGCTACAACGTAGAAGTGGAAGAAGGGAAAGAACTGCCATACGATCGCCTGATGACAATGGAGACAGACTCTCTCTTTGGGAAGGTATTTACTCCGCAAACCGTACAAGGTTCATGGGAAGTGGCCGCCAACACACCCAATGCCGTAGTGCTGACTCGGTCGGCAGCAAAAAGGATTTTCGGTGAAGCAAGAAATCCGATAGGCAAGCGCATGGTCTTGACACAACGCCTTTTCACTGCACCGAGCACCACTCCACGCACGGGCGGCATAGCATACACCGTTCAGGCCGTGATAGAAGACATCCCGCTGAACACCAGCCTGAGTTTTCTTGAAAGGCTGGACATGCTGACACTGAATGACAGCGAAGGGACGCTGCAATTCAGCGGCCGCGGAGGCATGACCGGTGGTTTTGGCTTTGCCCTGCTCCATCCGGGCAAAACAGCCCAAAAGTTAGAAGCCCGTTTCCGCTCCATGGATATGAGACACCATCTGTATAACGAAGATTCGGCTGTGACAGCTTCTCCCTTTGGAAAAAGCTTCTGGGACAATTCAATCGCACCCTATTTTGCAGGAATAACCCTGGCGGTAGGTCTGCTGATTTTACTGGCCGGACTTCTTAACTTCTTCCACTTCCATTTCGGAACTTTTCTGAACCGTAACCGTGAATACGCCATACGCAAAGTTATGGGAAGCGGAAGCCGACAGCTTTTTTACCAGCTTTTTGTACAGTCCGTAGTCACTGTGTCAATCGCTTTTCTGCTGACATACTGCCTGATAGAAATCATCAGTCCTTATTTGAATTTCAGTTTATTCCGTTTCGCCCTTATCATTGAAAAGAATCTCTTGCTGATGCAAACGACAGAATATATGGGAGGCATCCTACTTCTTTGCATGGCAACATGTTTGGTCATCGTTGCACGCATACGCCACCTTTCCATCCAGACAAGCATCTACAGCAATAAGACCAGACACCACAAACACGGCATCCGGAACATACTGTTGGGCATCCAATTTTTCATCTGCTGGATTTTTGTGGCATTCACCGTAGCACTTTATATGCAAGCGGAAAAAACAGCATCCACCTTGTTCAAAACACTGACCCTGGAAGAAAAAGCCAATATACTGAGTTTCCCCTTGGACTATCGGTTTATGAAGAATGACGAAAAGCTGGCTCTGATAGAACGCATATCCAAGACACCCGGTGTGAAAGACAAGCTATTGGCAGACATCAATTACCTGAAAGGCATGTCAGGCACCAGGATGCAGACAGAAAAAGACAACAGGGAAAGCAGCATTGAAGTAAACATCATGGGTGTATCCGCCAATTTCTTCCGTTTCATGAATATACCTTTACGCTCAGGACGATCCTTGGAAACCCGAGAAGACATGATAGTGGACCGGGCCTTGGAGAAACGGCTGGAAAAGGATTTGCTGGGAACCACTTTATACAATTACTCGGATGGTTACACCATCTGTGGCGTATGTGAGGACTTTATCGCAAACGTGTATGACCAAAGTGTCGGCTTCGCATTCCTGCCCTGCGATTTCGATTATTATGTAGGCCATTGCTACCTGAAATGTGAACCGGAGAAGACATCCGAAGTCAAGCAGCAGATAGAAAAAATCCTGAAGGAAACGCTTCCGGAAAGCATCCACCCTGAGGTGACAACTTTGCAAGAAGATATTTACGAAGAACAAGCCATCGAAAACAAGATGAAAGGAATCATCCTGTTCTTTTCCATCGTCAGCCTGGTCATTACCCTGCTGGGAGTCTATTCGGCCATCACACTGGACACGGAGCGCAGGCAAAAAGAAGTGGCCATCCGAAAGGTGAACGGAGCGGGATTGAAGCAAATCATTCTCCTGTTTGCCCGTCTTTATATAAAGTTACTGGCTGTTTCCGCTGCGCTTGCATTCCCACTGATTTATGCTATCATGCAAATGTGGAGAAAAATGTATATTGTCTTTTTCAATGACGGACCTGCCTACTGGGTTGGCATTTTCATCGGAATAACCTTTATTACCGCTTTCACTATCTTGTTCCGTATTCTGAAAATAGCGCGGAGCAATCCGGCAGAAGTAATCAAAAACGAATAACTCTTCAACAATACAAATATGATAAAACATTATCTAAAAATAGCAATCAGAAACTTGATGAAGTACAAAACCCAGTCGGTCATCAGCATCTTGGGACTGGCGGTAGGATTTGTATGTTTCGCCTTGTCCGCACTATGGATTCATTACGAAATGACATACGACAGCACCAACAAAGACGCGGACAGAATGTATGTGCTCTACCAAAAAGATGTACTTAACCAATCCGGATACAGCACAAATTCCTCCTATCCCATATCCACCTTGCTGAAAGAAACCTTTCCCGAGGTAGAAGCCGCCTGTGCCTTTAACAGATGGACTAGCACTAGTGCAAGCATAGAAACAGAAGAAGGTAACAAGGCCAGTACACCACAGTTACTAGCCGACTCCTGTTTCATGGACATGTTCCGGGTCTCAGTCTTATCCGGTTCTATGGATTTCATGTACACGAACGATAAAATAGCATTAACCAAAGACATTGCCATGCAACTCTTCGGTTCTACAGACGTATTGGGACGCAAGGTAATCGTAAACAACGAGGAACAGACCGTCTGTGCCATACTCGACGGCTTGGAGCACAGCAACTTTCAGTTCGGTTTTTGGAGTGAAGGGGCTTACTTCCGCCAATTTATGGATGACTGGAGCAACTATGCCTATTACACAGTCATCAAGTTGCGTAAAGGAACCGACCCGGACGCCTTTCAAAAGAAGATGCACGAATATGCCGATGAGAAAACAGATGACCACATAGAAAGCTTGAAATCCTATCAGCTCATGCCATTGACAAGCTACCATTATGCCTTTTTCAACAAAGAGAAAACCATCGGATTGAACTACCTGCTATTTTTCTCCGTCATAGGTTTGCTGGTCATTCTGTGCTCTTTGTCCAATTATCTTTCCCTTTTCGTAACACGGATGAATATACGTATGCGCGAAATCGGATTAAGGAAAGTGTGCGGTTCTTCCGTATGGAGCCTTTTCTGTTTGTTCGCTACAGAATACTTATCGGTCATCTTTCTGAGCGGCTTCATCGGTATGATGACTGTAGAAATCATTTTGCCCGAATTCAGACGCATATCCATGATACAGGGGAATGTGTATGGAGAAGCATTCGTCTATTTCAGTGGCATAGCCATATTCTCGCTACTATTGCTCATTCCTTTTATTAAAAGGAATCCCCATCCGTCACAAAAGAGACGGAAAAACCTGATACGCAAAACCGGCCTTTTCTTCCAATTGTTCATTGGCATCCTGTTTATTTTCTGTACAGGCATCTTCATAAAGCAACTCTATTACTTGAGTAATGTGGACCTAGGATGGGAACGAAAAAACATAGCCACTTTCAAAAACATGTATCCAATGGACTACATAGAGGAACTGGCAAACAAAATAGCACAAATGTCCTGCACCAAGGAAGTCATGAGCGGGCATCTGAGTTTGTTCCCCAAAGGGTGTGCCATGTCTATCAAATTTGACAAATGGGAAGGAAAACAAGATTCCGTTCCCCCGGTGAATATGGAATGTATAGCAGAAGGAGAAGAATTCATCCATTTCTATGGCCTAAAGCTGTTGGAAGGAGAAATGCTAAAAGCAGACGACAAGAAGAGCATGATAATCAATGAGAGTGCGGTGAAAGCCTTAGGATTGACGCATCCTGTCGGTACAACTATCTCCAATAAAAACAGCAGCTCAGTATATACCATTATCGGAATCATTAAGAATTTCCATACCACTCCCCCCACCATTCCGGTTCCGCCCATCGCATTGGTGGGTAAAGAATTTGATGGTTTCCAGTTTGACGGAACTATCATTATCAAATACCACGAAGGGAAATGGAAAGAACTCCACACCAAAGTCAACGAACTGATAGAAAAAGAATATCCGAACTTCAAAAGCCCTTTAATCAATGTAGAGGAAGAGTATGACACCTACCTGCAAGCAGAACACACCTTGCTGAAACTGCTGAGCTTTATGGCCATCATCTGTTTCCTCATATCCATCTTTGGCATCTTTTCTTTCATGTCGCTCACTTGCGAGCAACGCCAGAAAGAAATAGCTATCCGGAAAGTAAACGGAGCGACAATCCAAGACATTCTCCTGATTTTTGTAAAGGAACACTTTATCTTGTTGACCATTTCCGCTATTTTTGCGTTTGCCATCGGCTATATCCTGATGAAGCATTGGCTGGAAACCTATGTAAAACAGACCGAAATCAATACCTGGATATTTATAGGAATCTATGGTGCAATAGCCATCATCATAGTTATCAGCATCGGCTGGCGCGTATGGAAAGCAGCCAACGAGAATCCGGCAGAAGTAATCAAAAACGAATAACAATTATCTATTTAATAACTTTATAAAAACTTACTATTATGATTAAGACAGTTAACTTACAGAAAATCTTCAAGACAGAAGAAGTGGAAACATGGGCGTTGAACAATGTCAGCCTGGAAATCAAGGAAGGAGAATTTGTAGCCATCATGGGACCATCCGGATGCGGAAAATCTACCCTGCTGAACATACTCGGACTGCTGGACAACCCGACCGGCGGAACGTACGAATTGAACGGAACGGACGTGTCACGATTCACCGAAGCACAACGAACCAACCTGCGGAAGGGAGTCATCGGATTTGTGTTCCAAAGCTTCAACCTAATAGACGAACTGAATGTGTACGAGAACATCGAGCTACCCCTGCTCTACATGGGAATCCCGACAGCCGAACGCAAACGCCGGGTAGAAGAAGCCATGAACCGCATGGCCATCGCCCACCGCGTGAAACACTTCCCCCAACAATTGTCTGGAGGACAGCAACAGCGCGTAGCCATCGCACGTGCCGTAGTAGCCAACCCGAAACTAATCCTTGCCGACGAGCCGACCGGTAACCTGGACTCAAAGAACGGCAAGGAAGTGATGGAACTGCTGAGCGAACTGAACAAGGAGGGAACCACCATTGTCATGGTGACACACTCGCAACACGATGCAGGCTACGCCGGAAGAACCATCAACCTGTTTGACGGACAGGTAGTGAACGAAATAAAAATCTAATGACCCAAAGAAGACATGATTTACTATAATCTGTTGAAAATCGTGCTAAGAAGTTGGAGGAAGAACAAATTGTTCTTCCTCATCTCCTTAGGCAGCCTCACCGTAGGACTGTCGTGCACCATCCTGCTCTCTGCCTTCGTGATTCACGAATACGGCATCGAAAGCGACAACCCGAACGCCGGACGCATTGTACGCCTGCTTCAACCCGACATGAACGAAGGCAAAACCTACTACACCTGGTTCCCATCCACTGCACCGTTCGACGCCTTTCCCGAAGTGGAAAGCGTACTACGCACCGCCCAGCTGTACACCCAGTCAGTCACCTATGGGCAGGAGACATTCGGCGGACAAAATCTGGCACTGGCAGACACCACGCTTCTCCGATTCTTCCCCTTGCAGACACAAGAAGGGGAGTTGGAGCACACCCTGCGCTCGCCGGACCGGATAGCCGTCAGTCAGAACCTTGCCCGAAAAATCTTCGGCGGAAAGAATCCGATAGGAGAACAACTGGCATTCCACATCGACGGTTACAATACCCGCTCGGGAAAAGAAGAAACCCTCACGTTGACCGTAGGCGCCGTCTTCCGGCCCGGAGAGCACTCTCTCCTGAAAGCCGACCTGATAACAAGCATGGACTGGCACACCGGACGGACCTCCTTATGGCTGAAAGCACGGCCGGGCACAAACATGAAAGCATTCCGCCACCGAGTGGAAACCACCGAGATGCAACGGCTCATGGATAAAGGATGTTACCAGACCCACTCCCTGTCGCAGGTCTTTTTCGACACCGCCACGCAAGACCCCTGCCAGTACATCGTGGCACACCGCGGCCGGACCATGCTGTATGCCGGACTGCTGGCCGCGCTGCTGGTGCTGCTGACCGGAATGTCCAACTACGTCAATCTCAGTTTCTCGCGCCTGCTGGGACTGGCAAAGACGCTACACACCGAACAACTGATGGGTGCCGGGAGGCGGATTGTCCGGCTCCAGCTGTTCACCGACACCTTTGCCATGCTGTTGCTGGCACTGGTGCTAGCGTTCCTGCTCATCAGCGACCTACTACCCCTATTCAACAACCTGTATCACACACAGCTGACGTTCGCCTACTTCCTTTCTGCCGAGATACAGCCCTTCCTGCTCCTGCTGGCTGGCTGTTTCGCAGTGCTCCCGGCCGCCCTCATCGCACGGAAGATGCACGCCACACAAGAAAGCGCAGGAGACACCTTCTTTGCCGGACACCGGAAACACCGGATCATCGCCCAGCTTGTGGCGTTCCAGTTCTTCCTGTCCTTCCTCCTGCTGTTCGCCCTGATGGCCATCCGCGGGCAAATCGGGCTGGCCAACCGCTCGGCCGACCGCTACAAGGGGCTTTACGAGATATCCGTTCCGAAAGGAGGCATGCGCCTGCTCCTTAACGAGACAAAAAACATAAAAGGAGTGAGCGGAGCGGCCGTCACCGAATTCCCCAGCAACGGACAACTGTCGATAGCCCTCTCTCTGCCCGACGACGAGCCGGGAGAAGAGAATTACCGCATGGCAAATATCATGACTGCCGAGAGGAACTACCTCGACCTGATGGGCATCAAGGTGGAAAAGGAAATAAAAGGGAACCATGAATATGGCATCTACATCAACCGCACCTTTGCACGGCTCCTTGCACGCGGAGGCGAAGACATCCTGGGCAAGCGGCTGGGCGAGCTGACAGGACAAGAAGATGCTGTGTTCCAAAAAACCGTCATCGGGATAGTGGAGGACATGCCCTCCCTCTATGGCGAACAGCAGGCCACACGACCGGCTCTATATGCCATCGTGCCCGAAGCCAAGGACAACTGTCTGCTGATACGTTGCGATCCGCAGCACAAGGCGGAACTGGAAGCCGGCCTGAAAGCCCTCTACCGGAAATACCTGCCGGAAACACAGTTCCAGCTGAACGACCTTTATGCCAATGTCCGCCACAACAATCGGGAGTTGTTCGGCTTTGCACAGCTCATCCTGTTCTATACCGTAATCAGCCTGCTGCTCATCGCCTTCGGACTGTTCGGCATCTCCTGGTTCTCCACCCGGCAACGCACGCGCGAGATAGCCATACGGAAAGTGCACGGCGCTTCCGTCACCCGCATCGTATGGCTCATCAACCGGCCATTCCTCTGCCAGATGGCAAGCGCATATCTCCTGGCCGCTCCCACGGCCTGGTGGCTGATGCAGCACTACTGGCTGGAACAGTTCACACACCGGGCTCCGGCAGGCTGGTGGTATTTCGTCTTTCCCCTGTTGCTCGTCTTTTCCATCTCGGTTGTCACTGTGACCTTGCACAGCTATCGGACTGCACGCAGCAATCCGGTAAACAGCCTGAAAATACAATAAAAAAGGAAAGAAGCAGCCCCATATCTGAAACAAGGGAGCGACCGTATGTGTTGGTTCACACATACGGTCGCAATGGCCTATACATATATATTTTTTTGCGCCTTCTGAGGAAAAAACGAAGGAAAAAACTTTTCTTCATCTCTGCAAAGCAATGTTTCTCAAATTTTGCCTACTTTTGTTTTTAGTATTTCATACTTGTTTATTTATACTTAGATTATGGCCAAAAAGAACATCTCTCCAAAAACGGAAAGCGAGAAAGCAGAAAAAAAAGAAGAACTGTTGAAAGAGTTGGCATGGGAAATCGATCCTGTCTGTCCCTATGGAACTGCTTCCATATTGGCAAAAAATACCGGATTGACCATCACAGCTGTCAAACAATACATCAAAGAACTGATAGAAGAGCAAAAACTGATCTTTATCGACGGAACCAACTCATACAACCATAGATACATACTGGACGGTGCATTGCATATCCAACTGCTCGACGAAATAAGAAAAGAACCAAAATATTTTGCCGAACAGGTGGACACATATAGCTTGTGGGAAGAATACAGCTGGAAGAATATGGTTAGAAACTTTATACTGAGCGGGAAACTTCCAAAATCAGACATCCCCGACTACAACGATTCCGAAACACAAAACGAACTGGTACGATGGATGCCAAACTATCCGGAATGGATACCTTTCTTCAATAGCCTTCCCTCTAAAATACACCGCAACGTCTTCACTCAGCAGGCCTATCTGTGGAACGAGTTGCTGACGCAACCTAACATAACCTATCTGAACCAATACTTCATAGAGAACGAAAAGCTTCCCGAAAGTCTACGCAACCATTTCAAAAGCGACTATGCTTTCTATGAATACGTGTTGCCCGGGCGGCTGAACGAATTTATGACCATCCCCCACCCCGATACTCCTCTGTACCAATGCATTTCGGCACTCTGCATGCAATATCAGGGAAAAACGAAAGAAGCTATCCGGCTATACCAACAGGCCCTGAAAGGACTGGGAACCTCTTTCTTCGACAATTCCTTCTACAACGTCTGTTACATACTGGCACTGATTCAGGAAGACAGCACATCGTCACGTAATAAACTGAACGTGTTGTCGCGGAAAAAAGAACTGGATAACCACTTCCACCTAACCCCCGCACAACTACTGATATGGCACGGTCTGAAAAAAGACACCACAAAGCTTATGGAAGAAATCAAGCAGGAACTGAGCTACATGCCACGACTCTCCATGCTGATGACCCTGCTGCTTCTCCACCATTTCCATCTGGACGATCGGATAAAAGAGAACGAAAACTTGGTGTGCGAACTTCTAGATAACGAACAATTGAAACTGCTGCAACTGGAATTCTCGCAAGACTTTGCCCCCTTCATTACCCGCGCGGACAAACTGAAGGAACAAATCCACCTCACCCCCCTGTTGCCTCCCTGCAAGAAGCTAGAGCCATGGGAAAAAGTCATTGCCGAACTGATGGAAAAAACCAAGCCTGCACAAGCCGAACCGGCGTCCGCTGCAAAAGAGTCAAGAAGCCGTATCATCTATCTGGTGAACCGGATGGGATACATCACTCCAGTGCTACAGAAATCAAAGGATGGAGTAACGTGGAGCAAAGGACGGAACATCGCCCTATCCACCTTCCACGCCGGACTGCCTGAAATGAACGACAAGGACCGAGCCATGGCAAACCTGGTGAAACGATATACCTACGGCTGGTACCGGAACGAACAATGGGAACTGAGTGGCGAAGAGGCACTGGTAGAACTGGCGGGATATCCGTTGGTGTTTTCCAACAAACATCCCGATACGCCCGTTGTAATCAGCTGTGAGTCACCCCAGCTCACCGTGACCCGTACCCCAAACGGTTTCAGGATAGAACACAACGCAGGCGAACACCTCGAACGGCTTTTCATCCTGCAAACAGAAAGTGACTTCCTGTTCCGTGTGATCCAGCTTTCTTCCGACCAACGCGAACTGCTGAGCATGCTCTCCAAACACAAAGACTTCCCGAAAGAATCAGAAAAACAACTGGCCGAGCTCCTACCTCGGCTAAGCCAGGTGATAACTGTACACTCCGATCTGCTTCAAGACAAGAAACAACTGAAACAGATAAAGGCAGACACACGGATCAGCATCCTGCTGCAACCGCTTGGCGAAGGCATAAAGGCAGAAATCTTCGTGAAACCACTCGGCGACTATCCTCCCTACTGCAAACCGGGCAAAGGAAACGTGAGTGTCATCGGCACGGTCAAGGGAAAAGAGGTGCAGGCCATTCGCGACTTTAAAAAGGAAAAACAACATCTGGCACAACTGCAAGAATGGCTGCAACCGCTCGGCGACCGGACGAACACCGAAGAAGACACGCTCTTTTTCGAAAACACCTACCAGTGTTTGGACCTGCTAGAAATACTCCATGCACACTCAAACGACATCCGGACAGAATGGCCGCAAGGCGTAAAGATTAAACTGAAAGGAAAGGCCGACATGTCCCACCTATCCATGTCCGTAAAAAGCATCGGGCAATGGTTTGAACTGGAAGGCGAACTGACGACCGACAACGGAACCATCCTACACATGGCCGAACTCCTGCAAAAGATACGCGAAAGCAAAGGACGATTCATTACCCTGACAGACAACGAGTTTATAGCCCTGACAGACAACCTGCGCAAACAGCTACAGGCAATAGACCCGATACTGACCGAGGAAAAAGGAAAACTGAAACTGCCCGCACTGACCGCTCCCTCCTTGCAGGAAATGGAGCATCAGGGAGCCTTCGTGAAAAAAGACGAAACATTCAGCCAACTGATAAGCCGCATAGAGGAAGCCGAAAAGAAACACTTTCCCCTGCCCCGTCAGCTGAAAGCCGAACTACGAGACTATCAGAAAGAAGGCTTTGACTGGCTGGCCCGCCTATCCCACTGGGGAATGGGAGCCTGCCTGGCAGACGACATGGGACTGGGAAAGACCCTGCAAGCCATCGCCTTGATGCTGGAACGAAGCAAACAGGGAGCAACATTGGTAGTGACGCCCGCCTCCATCCTACAGAATTGGGAAAACGAACTGGCACGGTTTGCTCCCTCGCTGACCACGCTCGTGCTGAACAACGCCGGAAGCAATCGGAAGACACTGGTGGCCAATGCCTCGGACTATGACGTTGTCCTCACCACTTACGGGCTGCTGGTGAACGAAGAAGAAACACTGGCCGGCAAGGTATGGAGCACCATCATTCTGGATGAGGCACACACCATCAAGAACAAGGAAACCAAAATGTCCAAAGCCGCCATGAAACTGAAAGGCGGATTCCGCTTGCTACTGACAGGCACACCGATACAGAACCATTTGGGAGAAATATGGAACTTGTTTGAATTTGCCAACCCGGGACTACTGGGCACCTTCCGGCAATTCACCGAAAGATTCATCACCCCCATTGAGAAAGAAGGCGACCGAAACAGATACCGCCACCTGAAACGCCTGATCCAGCCGTTTATCCTAAGGCGGGCAAAGACGGAAGTGCTGGACGAACTGCCTCAGAAGACCGAAATCACCCTACATGTAGAACTGAGCGAGCCCGAACGAGCACTCTACGAAAACCTGCGGAGAACAGCGGTCAACAACCTGAAAGAAGGCACCACTACCATACAGGCTTTGGCGGAAATCACCAGACTCCGACAAGCGGCATGCCACCCGTCACTGGTGCATCCCGAACTCCACTTGCCTTCCGCCAAGTCCGAAGCATTTCTTAAACTGGTGGAAGAACTGATGAACAATCATCACCGGGCACTGGTGTTCAGCCAGTTCACCACCCACTTGGAACTGATACGGAAAGAACTGGACGAAGCACACATCGACTATCTGTACCTAGACGGAAGCACCCCACTATCTGAAAGAGGACGAATAGTAAAAGCTTTTCAGACCGGAGAACAACCTCTGTTCCTCATCAGCCTGAAAGCCGGCGGACTGGGTCTGAACCTGACTGCGGCCGACTTTGTCATCCATTTGGACCCATGGTGGAACCCCGCCATAGAACACCAAGCATCGGACCGTGCCTACCGCATCGGACAGACACAGCCCGTCACCATTTATCGACTGATAGCATCACAAACCATTGAAGAAAAAATCATCCGTCTGCACCAAACCAAAAAGTCGCTAGCCGACTCCTTGTTGGACGGTAGCGACATGGCACACAAGCTGACCCAAAAAGAATTGCTGGAACTACTGAAAGAAGCGAACGGATGCTGACACACTATTTTCTTTATTTCAATTTGCACGACTCATAAGAATAAACTACTTTTGTAACGGATGAATTGAAGAAAACAGAAAGGATTTCACAACAGTCTCCGCTTATGCGGAACATGCAAGCTTGTATTGCGTACGTATGTGTAGCCCGATACATACGTACGTGTAGCTTGATACATACGGGATCAGCAGATATTTCCGGTTGGTAATATTCCGTCAGTCCGATATAATCATAGGAACATCGCAACCGGTGGTATCTGTATTTCCAAGTCTTGTTGCTTTCCGGCCAAGAGCCTTCGCCTGCCGAAACCAACGCATTACCATCATCTTTCGGTCCGGCATTGTCCGAAGTTACCATTTTTTGCATAGTTGCCCCTTCACACAGGATATAGCATTGACGTGATTCTGTTTTTTCCCTTTCTCCTTTCATTATCCGCCGAAACGCCCTGCCGATGGGGATTCCGAGGGTGAAAGGACACTCCGCCGGGTCCTTTCATCCCCCTTTCATCCTCCCTTCATCGGCACACAAAGGCAGCATGGCGTGAAACCGCCCAGGGCAGATGTGAAAGGACTCATGCCGGTGGCTGAAAGGGTCGTGATGGGATGTACTGTCATTTTTAACAGATTGATTAATAGAATGTTTCACCCAAAATGAAAGGGTGAAGGGAGAAAGGGAAGAAGCAACCTGATGAGGGGATGGTGTGCTCTGCACGTACGTACGTGTGAGCCTATACATACGTATGTGTAAGCCTATACGTACGTATGTACAAGCCCACACATACGTACGTGTTTTGCGACAAGACGGAATATGTTGCGGCGCACAGACCAAGCCTGTACAGTGAACAAGCCGGGCTTGTACGGCGAACAGAGCATGCTTGTACAACGAACAGGGCATGCTCGTGCAGTGAACAAGCATGCCTTGTTCCGGTGAACAGGCCTGCGATTTTCCCCGTTTCAGCGGCCAATGAAAGGATGAAGAAAAAAGTAGAATCACGTCAAAAAAAGAACCATGCCCTCACTCCGTCAGGGAGTCTGGACATGGTTTCCCACTATATATTTGCTTGTTGTTACAGTTCCGTTTCCTTTATTTAATGATCTCCAGCTGTCGGAAACATTTAGTAAGCTTCTCTACGGCATAGTCTACCTGTTCCCTAGTGTGAGTAGCCATCAGTGCCACACGCACCAAGGTATCTTGCGGAGCACAAGCGGGTGGAATAACAGGATTGATAAAGATGCCTTCATCAAAGGCTAGCTTAGTCACTTCGAATGTTTTGTCTGTGTCACGGACATAAAGCGGGATAATCGGACTTTCCGTATCACCGATCTCAAAACCGGCCTGACGGAAACAATCCAATGCGTAATTGGTAATCTTCCACAAGTTTTCGCGACGTTCCGGCTCCGTCTTAAGAATATGAAGCGCAGCACGTGCGGCCGCTGTAGCGGCAGGAGTATTGCTTGCCGAGAATATATATGACCGCGAATTATGACGCAACCAGTTGATGGTATCTTTATCTGCAGCAACAAAACCTCCGATAGAAGCCAACGACTTGGAGAAGGTACCCATGATGACATCCACCTGATCTGTCAGTCCGAAATGGTCGCATACACCACGTCCATCACGGCCAAACACTCCCAATCCATGTGCTTCGTCCACCATGATACTTGCATTGTATTTTTCTTTCAAGCGGACAATCTCGGGCAAGTTTGCCAAATCTCCTTCCATAGAAAAGACACCGTCTACCACAATCAGTTTTACTGATTCCGGTTTACACTTTTGAAGTTCCTTTTCAAGAGCTTCCATGTCATTGTGCTTATACTTCAGCTGAGTAGAAAAAGACAGACGGCGTCCATCCACGATAGAAGCATGATCACGGTCATCACAGATAATGTAATCATTGCGGTCTGTCAGGCAAGATACCACCCCTTCATTCACAGTGAAGCCCGTGGAATACACCAATGCGTCATCCTTTCCAACAAATTCCGCTAATTCTTTTTCTAACTGCACGTGCAGGTCAAGCGTGCCATTCAAGAAGCGTGAACCTGCACAACCTGTACCATATTTACGGGTTGCAGCGATAGCTGCTTCAATAATTCGTTCGTCGTAAGTCAACCCCATATATGAGTTGGAGCCAAACATCAGCACCTTCTTTCCATCCATGACAACCTCTGTGTCCTGATGGCTATCTATCTCACGAAAATAAGGGTAAACGCCTCTTTCCATGTATAGTTGAGGCAATCTGAATTTACTTAACTTGTCTTGTAATAATCCCATATCCTATTGTATATGTAAGCCTCGTCGGTCTTACTTTATAATAAATGTATATTAATTCACCAATACATTCCGTTTTTCAAGGCCTGCCTATCAAAACAGGCTGCAAAGATAGTAAATTCTGTAACCTGTTGTGCTTTTTTTTAGAAAAAATATTCAGAAGCATCAAAACTTTTCAGATTTAAGGCAGTTATAAACAAAATGTATTACTTTTGCGTTCTATAAAAGAGCTAAACTACCAATATAGAAGTATGACCATAAAGAAAAATATTATATTTGTCGTCAACCCCATTTCGGGCACACGAGGGAAAAGGGCCATATTAAAATGGATTGATGAACGCATAGACCGCACTCGCTATGACTATACAATTGTCAAGACACAATATGCCGGCCATGCCGAAAAAATAGCAGCAGAGGCAGCCGAAAAGAAAATAGACATGGTGGTGGCCATTGGAGGAGACGGAACCATAAACGAAATAGGACGATCGCTCATACATACGGATACAGCACTAGGTATCATCCCATGCGGATCGGGAAATGGATTGGCACGCCATCTGCAAATTCCCCTAGACCCCAAATTGGCCATTGACATTATCAATGAAGGGACCATTGCTTGTATTGATTACGGCAAGATAAATGACATCCCTTTCTTTTGCACATGCGGAGTAGGCTTCGACGCATTTGTCAGCTTGAAATTTGCCGATTCGGGTAAACGCGGCCTGCTGACTTACCTAGAAAACACGTTGCATGAAAGCCTGAGTTACAAGCCCGAGACGTACGAAATAGAGAACGAGGAGGGAACAGTGAGATACAAAGCCTTCCTGATAGCCTGCGGTAATGCCTCCCAATACGGGAACAATGCCTATATCGCTCCGCAAGCCTCACTTACCGACGGCTTGATGGACGTCACGATATTGGAACCATTTACCGTTTTGGATGTCCCTTCACTATCATTTCAATTGTTCAACAAGACCATTGACCAGAACAGCCGGATCAAAACATTCCGTACGAAAAAGATTAAAATACGCCGCTCCAAACCCGGAGTAATGCACTTTGATGGAGATCCGGTCATGGGCGGAGAAGACATAGAAGTGGAACTGATTCCGCAAGGGCTTAACATCATTATCTCCGATAAAAAAAAAGAGAACGAACCTTCTAGCCTCCTGCAACAAATATCCGAAATATTCAGTGGAATAAAACCTAAAGCCGATACATTTACTTTCCGGCACAAGCATCTGTTCGAACTGAACAAAAACTTATTGCGGCGTTTGTCTAAAAAACAATGACTCCTCCTTTGCCGGACATGAAAAGAGTTTGCACCGTCACATCTTCCCCCCCCAAAAAAAACATCACAAACTTCTTTCATGCGTTCCGGCAAAGCATACGGCCTTACATTTTCAGATAAAAATCTTTAGTAAGTGCCTTGTATTCTTCTGTATATACATGACGAGAAAGCTCGATTGTCAGATCATCCGCAAGACACTCAGCTACCTTAAATTTCAAAGAAAGCAGAACTCGCTTGGGTTCTGCACCACATTTGGTATGAACCAATGTCTGGCGCGAAAGATGCAGGCCGTGACAAGCTGCCGACCTCAAAAAACACTCTCTGCCATCTGTAGGTATAATTACAGAGAAAACTCCTTCGGGATGAAGCAAACGGGCAGCAGCAACCACCAAAGCTTCGAAGTCCAAACTGTCGGTATGCCGGGCAGTATTGCGCCGACCGTCGGGACTCTTCAATGAATCAACAAAATAAGGAGGATTGGAAACAATAAGATCAAAAAGGACTCCCGGCGCAAAGTGACGGATATCCTGCAATTCCACCTCTATCCTATCCTTCCACGGAGATGCATCCACATTTTCACACGCCTGCTCCACAGCATCCGCGTCTATATCGACAGCTCGAATACGGGCAGTGCAGCGTTGTGCCATCATCAATGAAATCAGCCCTGTTCCGGTACCAATATCCAGTATATCGCGAGCACGGGCCACATCCGCCCAAGCCCCCAACAACACTCCGTCCGTACCCACTTTCATAGCACATCGGTCATGATAAACAGTAAATTGTTTAAAAGAAAAACAAGGATTCGGCATACTACAATAATTACTTTTGCCGCCAAAAATAAATAAATCTATTCAAATATTCCAATTATTAGGAAATATTTGATATTTAATATCGAATTAACTCTCACGATTTTTCCTTATTCGCCAAGGAATGATTAACTTTGTCGCCCATTTAGGGCGTCAAGTCCTACTTAAAGACAAGAGGAAAATTATGAAAAGAAATAAGAAAGAGGAAATTTTGTTGAATACCGAGAACGATGAAATCTCTATGCTAGCTGAAGTCCAAACTGATTCGGACGATATGAATATGATGAAATTCGATCAAGAAATAGCAGTTATGCCTTTACGCAACATGGTCATGTTTCCATCAGTAGTGATGCCAGTCACAATAGGACGCCCCAGCACATTAAAACTGATAAATGCCGCATACAAGAAGAAACTACCTGTCGCAATTGTTTGTCAGTTACAAGGAGACACAGACAATCCAGGATTTAATGACCTATACCATATAGGAGTGGTCGGGAAAGTACTCCGCGTGTTCGAAATGCCTGGCGGAAATACTACGGTCATCATGCAATCCAGCGGAACCAAAATACATCTGGACGACATCGTTAAAACCACTCCTTATCTAAAAGGAAAGGTCACTATTATACAAGAAGAGAAGGAACAATTGGATACTGATGAATTCAAAGCCCTAATAGACACGTGCAAAGACCTGACTACCAGATACATCGAAACATCCGAAAAAATGGCTCCCGACACTGTGTTTGCTATCAAAAACATGGATGAGCCTGCCATTCTGGTGAACTTTACTTGTTCAAACTTGCCATTTACCGTCGAGGAAAAGGTGAAAATGCTGAGCGCAAATAATCTGAAGGACCGATTGTATATACTGGTCAAGATATTGAACCGCGAAATACAACTGGCCAACATCAAGCAAAACATTCAAATGCGTACACGCGAAGAAATAGACCGCCAGCAACGCGAATATTTCCTGCAACAGCAAATAAAGAACATACAAGATGAACTAGGTTCCGGACAAGAGGACGAAATAGACGAACTCCGTCAAAAAGGCAAAGCCAAGAAATGGAGTACGGAAATGGCCATGCTTTTTGAAAAAGAAATTTCCAAGCTGGAAAGAATCAATTCGCAATCCCCCGACTTTAATGTTCAGCTGACTTACCTGCAAACGTTACTAGGATTGCCATGGAACGTGTTTACTACTGACAACCTGAATATAAGCAATGCAGAAAAGACACTGAATAAAGATCATTATGGATTGGAGAAAGTCAAAGAACGTATTCTCGAACACTTGGCAGTACTGAAACTGAAAGGAGACATGAAAGCACCCATTATCTGTCTTTACGGTCCTCCAGGAGTGGGTAAGACTTCTTTAGGGCGCTCTATAGCCGCATCCTTGAAGCGCAAATATATACGCATGTCATTGGGCGGTGTGCATGATGAAGCCGAAATACGCGGACATCGGAAAACGTATATCGGTGCTATGCCGGGCCGTATCATCAAAAGCCTGATCAAAGCCGAATCTTCCAATCCAGTCATCATTTTAGACGAAATAGACAAATTGGGAAGTGACCACCGTGGAGATCCCAGTTCAGCCATGTTGGAGGTGCTGGATCCTGAGCAGAACAATTCGTTCCATGATAACTATCTGGACGTGGACTACGATTTATCCAAAGTAATGTTCGTGGCTACAGCAAACAATCTAAGCACTATCCCTCCCGCCCTGCTGGACCGTATGGAGCTGATTGAAGTAAGCGGATATATCACAGAAGAAAAGATAGAGATAGCTCGCCACCATCTGGTTCCGAAAGAGCTGGAGGCCAACGGAATTAAAAAAGAATATGTAAAATTCTCCAAAGCCGCACTAGAGTATATCGTAGAGAATTATACTCGGGAAAGCGGTGTCCGTGAACTGGAGAAGAAGATAAACAAGGTGATGCGCAAGATTGCATTAGAATTTGCACGCAATGGGTATGAATTAACGCATGAGATAAAGCCGGCCGATGTACGCAAATACTTAGGTGCTCCGGAATATAGTCGCGACAAATATCAAGGAAACGAATATGCCGGAGTTGTAACTGGATTGGCATGGACAGCTGTAGGCGGCGAAATTCTGTTTGTAGAGACCAGCCTGAGTAAAGGGAAAGGCGGCAGACTTACCTTGACAGGCAATTTGGGAGACGTCATGAAAGAATCGGCTATGTTGGCTTTGGAATATATTAAAGCACATGCGCAACTATTAGATTTACAAGAAGACATCTTCGAAAATTGGAACATTCATATCCATGTACCCGAAGGAGCCATTCCCAAAGACGGTCCGTCTGCCGGCATCACGATGGCTACCTCGCTGGCTTCCGCCCTCACCCAACGCAAAGTGAAAGCCAATCTAGCAATGACCGGTGAAATCACATTGCGTGGAAAAGTGTTGCCTGTAGGTGGCATTAAGGAAAAGATACTGGCAGCAAAACGTGCCGGAATCAAAGACATCATTCTATGTGAAGAAAACCGTAAGAATATCGAAGAAATTCAACCAATATATTTGGGAGGTCTGACATTCCATTATGTAACAGACATTAAAGAAGTATTAGCATTGGCTCTTACCAATGAAAAAGTAAATGGTGCCATTGATTTTAACATAACCAATCAGACAACAGAAGACAATAAACAGATATGACTTTTGACCTACAATATACAGATTCCAAATCAAATGCCCGTGCTGGGCTGATCACCACAGATCACGGACAGATAGAGACACCGATCTTCATGCCTGTAGGCACCTTGGGAACGGTAAAAGGAGTGCATTTGCATGAGTTGAAAGAAGACATTAAGGCACAGATCATTTTGGGAAACACTTACCATTTGTATCTACGACCGGGACTGGACATCATAGAACATGCCGGAGGCTTACATAAATTCAATGGTTTTGACCGGCCTATGCTGACAGACAGCGGAGGATTTCAGGTATTCTCTTTATCGGGCATACGCAAAATGAGAGAAGAAGGAGTAGAATTCCGTTCACACATCGATGGATCCAAACACCTGTTTAGTCCCGAACGAGTGATGGATATTGAGCGAATCATCGGTGCAGACATCATGATGGCTTTTGACGAATGTACGCCAGGTACGGCAGATTACGAATATGCAAAGAAATCGATGCAATTGACCCACCGTTGGCTGGACCGTTGCATAAAGCAGTTCAACGAAACCGCTCCCAAGTATGGATATCAACAGTCGTTATTCCCCATCGTGCAAGGATGTATTTATCCTGATCTGCGCAAACAATCAGCAGAATACATCGCTTCCAAAGAAGCAGATGGCAACGCGATTGGTGGTTTGGCCGTAGGCGAACCCACCGAAAAAATGTACGAAATGATAGAGGTTGTAAACGAGATTCTTCCAAAAAATAAGCCACGTTATCTGATGGGAGTCGGTACCCCGGTCAACATATTAGAAGGAATCGAACGAGGTGTAGATATGTTTGATTGTGTCATGCCGACCCGTAACGGACGAAACGGAATGTTATTCACCAAAGAAGGAATCATGAATATGCGCAATAAAAAATGGGAAAATGATTATTCACCCATCGAAGCTGAAGGTGCATCATACGTAGATACAATGTATAGCCGTGCCTATTTGCGCCATCTGTTTCATTCACAGGAATTATTGGCCATGCAGATCGCTTCCATCCATAATTTAGCATTTTATTTGTGGTTGGCAGGAGAAGCTCGCAAACACATCATAGCAGGTGACTTCTCTACTTGGAAACCAATGATGGTAAAACGCTTATCCACAAGATTATAATTTACTAAAAATGAAGAATTGGTTTAAGACTGATACAAATTCATCTCACAAAGATGAAAGAAGATGGAAAACCGACATCAAGCAGCTAAAATTAGATAAATGGGTGAAGAGACTGGACGTATATATCATAAAAAAATTTCTAGGAACCTATTTCTTCGCTATCGCATTGATCATATCCATTGCAGTAGTATTTGATGTGAACGAAAACATAGACAGATTCATTAATAACAAAGCGCCGCTGAAAGCGATTGTGTTTGATTATTATATGAACTTTATCCCTTATTTCTCAAATCTGTTCAGTCCGCTGTTTGTCTTCATTGCCGTTATCTTTTTCACCTCCAAACTGGCTGAGAATTCGGAAATCATCGCCATGTTTTCCACTGGCATGAGTTTCAAACGAATGATGCGGCCTTATATGATTTCGGCCGCTATTATCTCCGTGGTCACATTTGGACTGGGAGCATACGTTATCCCCAAAGGCAATGTGACACGTTTGGACTTCGAAGACCGGTACAAGAAAAAGAAGAAACAAGAATATGTACGCAATGTACAATTAGAAGTAGACAGTGGAGTCATAGCCTACATAGAGCGCTATGAAAACTACAACAAAACCGGCTACCGCTTTTCATTGGATAAGTTTGACAACAAAAAACTAGTTTCCCATCTCACCGCCCGTAGTGTAACCTATGATACAACCTCCGTACATAAATGGACAATAAAGAACTACATGATACGTGAAATGGAGGGCATGCGCGAAAAAATCACCCGAGGAGACCGGTTAGACACCATTATTAAAATGGAACCTCAGGACTTTCTTATTATGAAAGGCCAACAGCAAACCATGACAAGCCCCGAACTGAAGGAATACATTGACAAACAAAAAAGGCGTGGATTTGCCAATATTAAAGAGTTTGAAATTGAATATTATCAACGCATAGCCATGTCTTTTGCCGCCTTTATCCTAACTACCATCGGTGTTTCCTTGTCATCCAAAAAAATTAAAGGAGGAATGGGATTACACTTAGGAGTGGGACTGGCACTCAGTTTCTCGTATATTCTGTTTCAAACCGTATCGGCAACTTTTGCCGTTAATGGAAATACTCCCCCTGTCATAGCAGTATGGATCCCTAATATACTCTACACCTTTATTGCAATCTATCTTTATCGAAAAGCTCCTAAATAATTATAGGAGCTTTTCCAATTTCTGACGCCAATCCTCCTCGTTTTCTGGCTGCATCGTGACAAATCCAAATTCTTTTCCGGCAGCAATATTGGCAGCACCGTCATCCACAAAAATGGTTTCCACAGGATTTATTCCACTATCTTTTATCATATAATCAAAAATGCCAAAATCTGGCTTAGTAGATCCCGCTTCAAATGAAGTATAAATTTTGTCAACATAAGCATCTAGCGGCTTACCAGCAGGTGTAAACTTATCACTTCTCGCCCATCCCATAATATATGGATTCGTATTACTCAATATAAAAACCTTATATTGTTTACGCAGTTCGTTCAGATAATCCAGCTTATATTGAGGCACTTCCGTTATAAATCCCTTCCAACCTTGCTCCACTTCCTCATAAGTCAACATTTTTCCACTCATATTGCTCAATTCACAGCGGAACGTCTCAGCATCCATATTCCCATTTTCCACCTCCTGAAAAATACCCTGCTGATGATACTTGTCCAACAAACTATCCGCGTCTTTCACTCCTATCCGTTCAAAAGCCTTTACAGCCTGATTACGGTCAATACCGATGATAACTCCCCCAAAATCGAATACAATATTTTTAATCTGTTTCATAATATGATACGTTTTTATCCGTTGTAAAATTAAGCATTTCATGATTAATACAAAATGATGTAAATCAAGAAAAGACAACAAGGCATAAAAAAAACCGCAGACTCCATAAAGAATCCACGGTCGTTATTCTTGTTGTATTTTTCTTCCTTCCGAAAGAGCTCCCCTTAATTCAAATAAGAAGAGAGCTCGGATGCTGTGATGTCTTTAGCAATAATAATACCATCTTCATCTAACAGAAAATTCTTAAATCCTTTTTTCAAGCGATAAGTCTGATATAAATCCGATGAAATGCCAGCCAACTCTACAAAACAATTAGATGTTGAAATCTGGTCTTTTTTAATGGTCTCGTTAAATATTGACTTGTATTCATCAAATGAAACAGAAACCATTTCAATATTGTCAGCCTGCTGAATAGCATAATTCAAAGTCGCGTTTCGCACTCTAGATGTAGCATCATAACTGGCCCAAAAACTTAGCAGTACGTATTTACCTCTCAAATCTTTCAAGTTAATCAACTGCTTTTCGCCACAGATTGTGAATACAGGAGCCTTATCTCCTATGGTCAACCCCTCCGTTGGCGTGTCTTTCCCTACAAATGAAAACGAAATCAAGGAACTAATAATTAATACAACAAAAATCCACGTTACATTCTTAATCATGTAATTCGATTTTGGTTAATACTATCCGAGACTGTCCTCAAACAGTGATTTCCACCCGGAACATTATTTTTAGCATTGATAATCAATGCTCTTTTTCATTAGAAATCTGCTGCAAAGGTAAGGAGTTTAGATATTAACTCCAAGAGATTTCCTCAAAAAATATGTTATATAACATAAAACCACCCATTCTATCGAGAAAAAAGAATGCATAAAATATAGCGGATAAGGACTTTTTTACGTACTTTTGCAATCTGTAAATAGCAACCACGAAGTATGAATAATAATACTGAACTTATTTTAATTAGAATCACTGGGCTTGACAGACCGGGGTTAACTGCTTCCATTACGGAAATATTGTCTAAATATGATGTTACAATCTTAGATATTGGCCAAGCCGATATTCATAGTACCTTATCATTAGGCATTCTATTCAAAAGTAAGGAGAAAGATTCCGGCAATATTATGAAAGAGTTGCTATTTAAAGCATCTGCATTAGGCATCAACATCCGTTTCTATCCCGTAACAGTAGAAGAATATGAAGAATGGGTAAATATGCAAGGCAAAAACAGATATATCCTGACTTTATTGGGCCGCCGACTGACTGCCCGACAAATTGCCTCTGTCACAGGCATATTAGCCGAACAAGGATTAAACATTGATGCAATCAAACGTCTTACAGGGCGTGTCCCGCTAGATGAACAAAAGGCAAATGTACGTGCTTGCATCGAATTCTCAGTACGTGGCACCCCACAGAATCGAGAAGAAATGCAACAAGCGTTAATGAAACTAAGTAGCGAACTGGAAATGGATTTCTCCTTCCAATTGGACAACATGTACCGACGTATGCGCCGTCTTATCTGCTTCGATATGGATTCCACTCTGATCCAAACAGAATGTATAGACGAACTTGCAGAACGTGCTGGTGTAGGCAAGCAAGTAAAAGAAATCACCGAACGCGCCATGCGAGGAGAAATAGACTTCATCGAAAGTTTCACTGAGCGGGTAGCGTTGTTAAAAGGACTGGATGAAAGTGTAATGAAAGAAATTGCCGAAAAACTTCCGATTACCGAAGGAGTGGAGCGTCTGATGTTTGTGCTGAAAAGATATGGCTACAAAATTGCCATCCTATCAGGTGGATTCACTTACTTCGGCAATTATCTGAAAGACAAATTCGGCATAGATTACGTATATGCCAACGAGTTGGAAATAATAGACGGAAAGTTAACCGGAAGATATTTGGGAGATGTGGTAGACGGAAAACGTAAAGCTGAATTATTGAAACTGATAGCACAAGTAGAGCGTGTAGATATAGCACAAACCATTGCTGTAGGAGATGGAGCGAACGATCTTCCTATGCTATCTGAAGCCGGTTTGGGAATAGCATTCCACGCAAAACCCAAAGTGGTGGCAAATGCCAAACAATCCATTAACACTATTGGACTAGACGGCGTACTCTACTTTTTGGGATTCAAAGACTCTTACCTTGAAGAACGCGGAAAACTCTAAAGAAAGAAGTTACTATAAATATATGAAATTTTCAGAACTAAATTTAGAAGAAGGGGTACTTCAGGCATTAGATGCCATGAGATTTGAAGAATGTACTCCCGTACAAGAACATACCATACCGGTCATTTTGGAAGGGAAAGACCTAATTGGAGTGGCGCAAACCGGAACAGGAAAAACAGCTGCCTACCTTTTACCAGTCCTCAATCAATTGAGCAAAGGCGGGTATCCAGAAGATGCTATCAATTGCGTTATCATGTCTCCCACACGTGAACTGGCACAACAAATAGATCAGCAAATGGAAGGATTCTCTTATTTTCTACCGGCATCCAGTGTGGCTGTCTATGGAGGAAATGACGGAGTGCGTTTTGAACAGGAAAAGAAAGGATTAACATTAGGAGCCGAAGTAGTCATCGCCACTCCAGGGCGACTGATAAGCCACCTCAGTTTAGGCTATGTGGATTTATCAAGAGTTTCTTTCTTCATTCTCGATGAAGCTGACCGAATGCTTGACATGGGATTCTCGGAGGACATCATGCAAATCGTAAAATATTTGCCTAAAAAACGCCAAACCATCATGTTCTCGGCTACTATGCCAGCTAAAATACAACAATTGGCAAAATCTATATTAAATGATCCGGTAGAAATAAAACTGGCTGTTTCAAAACCTGCAGATAAGATTATCCAAACAGCTTATATATGCTATGAACAACAAAAACTAGGAATAATCCAATCTTTGTTCCAAGACCAAACACCCGAACGAGTCATAATCTTCGCTTCTTCCAAATTGAAGGTGAAAGAAGTAACACAAGCTTTCAAACGAATGAAACTCAACGTAGGCGAAATGCATTCAGACTTGGAACAAGCACAGCGAGAACAAATTATGCGCGAATTTAAAAGCGGAAAAATTAATATTCTAATCGCTACAGATATTGTTTCACGCGGAATAGACATTGATGATATTCGACTAGTCATCAATTATGATGTACCACATGACTGTGAAGACTATGTACATCGCATCGGCCGCACAGCTCGTGCTAACCACGATGGCTGTGCCATTACTTTCGTTAGCGAGAAAGAACAGACACAATTCAAAACTATTGAAAACTTCTTAAACAGAAACATATATAAAATTCCTGTTCCCGAAGAGTTGGGAGAAGCTCCCGAATATGCTCCACGAAACAATAATGGCCGTGACAATCATAGAGAAAAAAAACAGAGGAAATATAAAAAGAAACGCAACGGCGTAGAAAAAAAACGGTAATGCGCTTTCGCCATAGAAGTATTTTAGGAAGAAGTTTTCCCGATTTTGAATGTTATGCCCAGATGTGCCTACTTGCAGGTCTCGGCAAACAGTGATGCGGTAATTTCCCGAAACAGGATCGGGCTAACGCCCGTTGCCTGTGTGTGAACAGATACCACAGCCTATCCCTTCTTCCTTCATACTCTTTCTTTATATTGTTCTTATTTCTTTGTCGTCAGGAAAGTCTGCATGGCACGCAGGTTGCGCGATAAGTATTATTGCTTTCATATTTTTTGCTTTGGGTTTATATCCACACAATTTGAAAATGTCGTTTTATGTTTGCAAAGATAAGCCGATACCCTATAAATCACCTTTCCATAATTGCGGACGATAATGCTATTTTTACGGCAAGTATATCTATTGTTTCCTTTAGGATTTTGAATTGACTGTTTGCCCGCTTAATGTCCATCAACAAACGGTTTTGAGCGTGGAGAATACATTCAAAAAGCGTTTGTCAAGAGGGGCGGCCGGAAATGGGGAAAATCGCAGGTCTGTTCACCGGAACAAGGCATGCTTGTTCACCGCACGAGCATGCCCTGTTCGTTGTACAAGCATGCTATGTTCGCCGTACAAGCCCGGCTTGTTCACTGCACAGGCTTGGTATGTGCGCCGCAACACATTCCGCCTTGTCGTAAAAACACGTACGTATGCGTGGGCTTGTACATACGTACATATAGGCTTACACATACGTATGTATAGGCTTACACGTACGTACGTGCAGAGGACCTCATCCCTCATCAGGTTGGTTCTTCCCCTTCTCCCTTCATCCTTTCATTTTTTAGTTAACCATATATCAATCAGATGGTTAAAAATGACAGAGCATCCTCTCACGCCCCTTTCAGCCACCGGCATGAGTCCTTTCACATCTACCCTCGGCGGTTTCACACCATGCTGCCTTTGTGTGCCTATGAAGGGAGGATGAAAGGAGCCGAAGGAGTGTCCTCTCACTCTCGGAATCCCCATCGGCAGGGCATTTCGGCAGACAATGAAAGGATGAATGGAAAAAGTAGAATCACGTCAATGCTGTATCCTGTGTGAAGGGGCAACCATGCAAAAAATGTTGTTTTTGGACAATGCCGGGCCGAAAGACAATGGTAATGCATTTGGTTCCAGCAGATAGAAGATTCTTAGCCGGGAATTAGACAAGAATGGCTTACAAATTATTTTTTAGCGATGCATGGCAGGTGAGAAAATAATCTGAAGGAATCTCAAATTTTCATCTGCCGCATATTGTGATTCATCCATTCCATAACAGCAATTCATCTGAATCTTCTTGTGCTCCCGACAGAAGCCTTATACCTTTGCGTTGCTTTTCACTTAAAAAGAAAAATAATGGGCAACAGAATTTTAATGATAGCCATTCTGATAAATTTGTCTTTGCGATGCTTCGGACAGGGATACATGAATTACGACTACCTATTTTCGTCCTCTTTCAAGGATCAGGAAGGAAACAAGCATGGTTCGGGCAACTTGCAAAAAATCTCAGGACGGTATACCATCCCTGTTTCAAAAAGGCTTAATGAAAGAAACCAACCCACAGCATGGGGAATGCTCCTTTCCACATCATACGGCATAATGGATAATGTAGGAGAAGCACAAGCGTTGAATCCTGACCGTATTCTGAACGTGGGATTGACAGCATCCCACTTGCGCCCTCTTTCTGAGAGGTGGAGTTTACTTGCCTCTTTAGGATGTGGCATTTATGCGTCACCAGACGAAGTACGGTGGCAGAGCCTTTTGGTAAACGGAGCTTTCATCTTCGCATACCGCCTACACGAAAACTTAAGTATAGGAGTAGGTGGCGGAGTGACCAATTCGTATGGTGTACCCATCATCATACCGATGCTTTATTTGACTTGGCGAACAAACTGGCGCTACAAGGTATCCATTGATATGGTTGATGCTCTTAAAGTCCAAGTCGCCACACAGATCGCTTCGAAGATACAGTTGGAACTGAATGCCTTAGAGATGGACGGCATGGCTGCGGTAATGCGCATGGATGGGAAAGATAAAATATATTCGTCCGCTATGATAACTTCCGACCTGATCGCCTCATATCGGGTATTTGGAAAAGCCAGTTTTTATGCCGGGATAGGCGGCGTGTGGATGCGCTCGTCATTTATTACAGACCGAACCTTAAAGAGTTTTTTCAAAACTCTCTCTGAGAGGAAAAATATGGATGAATATATTTTTGCCCCATCGTTCCGTGCTTCAGTCGGTTTCCGTTATGGTTTTTAGGCTAATAAGAAGCAACTTTGCAATCACTTTAATCGAAAGCAGAAATAGCATGACAGATATCTTATAGTAGAAGACGAAAGGTTGGCATATGAGGAAATATGCCGTATGATGCGCAAATTACGCTCCACTTACGACTTTGCCGGATGGGCGGAGAGTGTAGAACAAGCCGTGTGCCTGCTGAAAGCGGAGAAATTCGACCTGCTGATTATCGACATCCGTTTGTCTGACGGTGTGAGCTTTGAGATATTCGAACAATATCCTGTGGAAATTCCCGTCATCTTCACTACTGCTTACGATGAATATGCCTTGGACGCATTCCGTGTGAACAGCATCGACTATCTGTTGAAACCGATTGGTGAACGAGAACTTGATGCGGCATTGGGTAAGTTTGAGCGACGGTGCTACCTGCGCTCCGTCACTCCTGAATACCGCAAGCTGGAAGCGGAATTTTTGTCCGGAGGTAAGAAAAACAGGTTCTTGGTGCAGACAGGCGACACGTTCCGCCCTGTGGCAACTTCCGACATAGCTTTCTTCTACAGCGAACGCAGCATTACAACGGCATAGTGGAAATGGTGTACAAGCGGGAAATATGAACGGAGGTTATAAATCAATCCCTACCTCCGGCATCAGCCAGCCTGAAAGGTGCTTCCAGTTTCTTCTCTAAACCATGCGCTGTCCGTTCAACATAATAAATTCCAGAAGACACAGGCCCAAACTTTTTGCCATCCAGCACGATTTCTTTATCCTGATAGACGGCCACCCAATAACCTTTGCCTGCCGAAGGGACTTGCAACACTTGGGCAACCGAATCATTACAAACGATTCTTATCTCACGGTTCACATCAAACTGTTTCAGTTTTTCTTTATCGATTCCCGGAAAAACAACATACTGATATTTGGCTTCCAACGGACGCACACCATGACGAAGATGCAACGAAAGCACCTCTCCTTCTACCGCAACCGGCTGATACATCTTCATAAAATCACACCAACGCCCGGAACGCCTTCCAGACTCAACCACCAATGTGTCCTCGTCTGCCAAAGTGATATACCCGGTCTGGTCATGAAAAAAGCGTAACTCTTTCTGTGCAAATGATTGACGACCTTCAATTTTCTTCCAATCTTCATCCTGTAGAACCATAACATCGCCCATCTTCAGCCGCTGGTCTATAGAAGTAGTCACACACAATGCAGTATCCGCCTGAATGCCAGTTCCCAAGCAAATTGCAAAATCATCCGTAAACAGCCACGACTTATACGCCTTCAATCCATCGCGGACCAATTGCATGGATGCCATTCCTCTCCTACCGTCGGTCAACCCACCAACTAAAGGGCTTGCATTGTTCGACCGAGTATGGTTAATGTTGGGCATCGGTTTTTCATCTTCATAAGAAGTGACCCCTGGAATCTTCCTCCAATCCCAAAAAGGAAATATATCCAGATATTCATCACCGCGTACATAAAAATAGGTAGCTCCGTCGCCCATATAATATCCTTTCAGATTGTCCTCATTCACTTGTTCTGTTCCAATCACACGACGGGAAGACATCTTCACAGTCCCCATCCAGCCTTTGCTGCGATGAACCGTATAGTCAGAATCATCGAAATGCTTATGTCCAACACAGAAATTGCCCTGTTTAGGAAATCCATCCAATCCCAAATCGGCAGCAGCAAAGGCTAGTCCATACGCCTTATGCACCTGTGCATGATGAAAAAGCTGGCGTCCCAACGAACTGATGTCCATGTATCTGTTCCAGATGACCCATCTATATCCTTCGTTTACCAGCGAATGCAGTATAGCCAGCTGCCGTTTGTCGAATTCGTATGCCGTCCCTTTAAACAGTCGATAAAAGAAACTCATGCCCGACACATAGGCCAATCCATAATTACCAAATTGCTGCTGCGGACCATGCTGATGAAAACTCCAGTCGGCTTTGATGCCTTCTTTTCTACCTGTACATATTTCGGACACAATGGTATCTCGTGCGGCTTTCACCAACTGAGCGTTTCGTTCCAACAAAGCCCGGATCAACACATTTCCTGCCAGCCACACTTTATTTTGACCGGTCATACCGAATTTGGCATTCCGCATGACCTCTATGGCAGAAGCCTTCTCTTCTTCCGACAGTTGTTCTTCCAATAAGATAAAAGCAGTTCCTAAGGTTTTAGGAATACCTATTTCATTGTACCACCAGTTCTGACACTTCAAGCGTGCCGAAAACCAATAAGCCAGTGCCAAATGGATGGCTTTTCGTATCTCGTCCGACTTATAGAAGTCCGTCTGGTCTGAATAATACAACTTGGACAATTCCAGGATGCGCTCCGTATGTTGCTTAGGTTCCCAGCCTGAACGCTTGGTATCGGCATAATTAATATCCGTCCACGAACCATTAGCAGCCATCTTTTTCAAATAATCCTTTATTTTATCCAAATCAAAAGGATAGCGTTGCTGAAGCTCTACCACGACTTGATCAGATATTTCCGTTTCCGGTTTAATCCGAATGAAATCCGACAGCAACGAATCTGTCTTCTCTGCAAAAGGAACCAATATGGTCCGATAGTTCTCCTTGATACGAGACAATTCATCCTCTCCGGTTGCCCTGACATTCTGATTTGCCACCATACAGCATCCCAACAGGATATATTTAATAAATCGATTCATCTCTTTTAATAATTAAGTCATAACTGAGCGCACATTTCAAACTGTAAACATCTGTCACGCATTATTAAGATCTACCTTTCAACCGTTTCTTTCACTTCCTTTTCATTTTCCTACGGTTTCTACGACGGCGTTGCACCTTCTTGTGCTGATAGCGCTGGAAGCGTTTGTATATAGTAAATACCACCATCGCTCCGACAGAGAGCAGAATCACAATAACCACTCCCGCCCCCAGGTTATCTCCTTTCACACGCGACCACATCTCCAACACCTGTTCGGTTTTTTCACCCGAATCGCGAATCATGGCACAGCGTTCCACCACTGCACGATCGGGATACTGCACCTTGTCTATCGGTATGCTGTCGGCAGCAGGGCCGAAGAAATAACTTAAATCGGCAAAATAAGACAAGCTGGTATCTATCTTTGCTTCCAATATTTCAGGAGTTGCCACCGCACTTACATACCCACAGGCATCCATGTTTCGCAAAGCCACATCAGATCGGCATAAATAATTGATAAAATAACTGGCGGCTTTCCTGTTTTGAGCATATTTGGGAATCACCCAACCATCATACCACACATTGCTTCCTTCTGCTGGAACCTCATAGTCCAAGTTGACTCCCACTCCTTCTGCTTCTTCAATGGCCCATACCGCATCACCACTCCAAGTCATATTCAGCCAAGCCTTGCCCTTGGTCATCATTTCCTTGCCGAAATCAGCTTCCCAACCGGCTATCAGGGGTTTCATCGCTTTCAGGTATTTCTCAACCGTATCAATAGATGCCTGAGAGTAATTGTTCATCAGCCCCTCTACTGTCACCTTCCCTTCTTTCAGAAGCTCAGTATTAGCATAAATCAGCGCAGTACCGTATGCGTCACGATAACTTTCCTTCATCAGGATCTTGTTTTTGTATGCCGTGTTCCAAAGGCTGGACCAAGTCATGGCATCCTCTACCGGGACATGATCGGTGTTAAACAAAATACCCGCTGTCCCCCACATGTAGCCCACTGCATAATCCGAAGCACGACGGCCCGGCTGGCTCAATTTGTCCAGTTGTTCGCGGATATAAGAAGACTCATTGTGCAGATAATTGGGAGTTTGCCCAAAAGCAGTATCAACCGGAAGAAGCAGATTCTTGCGAAGCATACGCTCTATGATATACTCTGAAGGACAAACCACATCGAAATCTTCATGCCCCCGCTCTATTTTGGTCAGCATGATCTCATTGATATCGAACGTTTGATAAACGATCCGGATATCCTCGCCAGTCTGCTCTTTATACCATTGCGGAAATTCCGACAATACGTCTTCATCTATATAATCGGCCCAATTATATACTTTCAGCACATTCTTGCGAGGCTCCGTATTATAACACCCGGTAAAAGTAAGCAAAGCCACGGCACATGCCACCAGCCATTTATTAAATTTCTTCATTTTCTATTCCTCCTTTTTCTTGCTCGCACGACGGTTGATGATAACCAGCAATACCAGCACCAATACAAATATAATGGTAGAAAGCGGACGAAGTTCAGGAGTCAGTCCGCCCTTTCGAGCGTCCGCGTAAATATAAGTAGAAAGCGTCTCAAGTCCCTCATTGCCGATTGTAAATACCGTCACAGCAAAATCATCAATAGACAAAGTCACCGCCAGCATAAAACCGGAAATCATCCCTGGAAGAATTTCAGGAACAATCACCTTGCGGAGTGCCTGCATCGGAGTCGCTCCCAAGTCGAGCGCAGCCTCATAGATATTGGGATTCATCTGTTTCAGGCGGGGCAACACGCTCAACACCACGTAGGGAGTACAAAATGTGATATGTGCAAGTACCACCGTGATATACCCTTGTGGTATGCCCAACGAAACAAACAGCAGGAACAAAGATATGCCGATGATAATATCTCCGTTCAGAATAGGAATGTTGTTGACAAAACTGATGGCCTTGCGCGCACGAGAACGGAGGTTGAATATACCGATGGCCGTCACACTGCCCAGCAAGGTAGATGCCGTAGCCGCAATCAGAGCGATGCTCAACGTATTGAGCAATGCATTGGTCAATGAATGATGTGTGCCCGAAACAAACAGCGAAGAATACAATTTGGTTGAGAAACCAGTCCAATTGCCCAGCACTTTCGCTTCGGTAAACGAATAAATCATAATAAGGAAGATGGGAGCATACAGCAAGAGCAAAAGCAGCCACAAATATCCCTGACACAATATTCTCTTTACCATAATCCACCTCCTTCGTTAGGATCATTATCGTCAGAGGCAAGTAAAGTGGTCGCTCCGATAAGGAACAACATGATTAAAGAAAGAGCCGCCCCATAATTCCACATACTATTATTAATATTCTCCTGAATAGTGGTACCAAACAATTTGATATTGTTCATTGTCAACAATTCGGCTATGGCAAAGGTAGAGATCGTTGGCATGAATACCATTAATATGCCGCTCACAATGCCTGGCATGGACAATGGCAGCACAGCCTTAAGAAACACCTGCACCGGATTGGCACCCAGGTCCTGCGCCGCCTCGACATAACTTTTGTCCAGTTTCTGCAAAGTATTATAAATGGGATAAATCATAAAAGGCAGGAAATTATAGACCATTCCAAATATCAATGCCCCTTCGCCCAACGGCATATTCATGAAATCGAACAACGCCACAGTGGCCAGCGTACGTATCAGGATATTCACCCACATAGGAAGAATGAACAGAACCACCACAGCCGAGGCATATTTCATCCGAGTTTGAGTCAATATATAAGCGGCCGGATAGCCCAGCAGAATACAGACCACCGTAGTAATAATAGCCACCCCGATAGAATAGACAAATGTATTGATTGCCTCAGGATGGGCAAAGAATTTAGCGAAATTACCCAAAGTGAAATGGCCGGCATCATCCATAAATGCATAAACCACAATCAGCAACAGCGGAAGAATGACAAATACCGCCGAAAATATCACGTAAGGAATAGTCCAACTTTTACGTGAAGACAAAAATAATCGTATTGTTCCGAACACCTCTTTTCTTAATTTATGATTCTACAACCTGGGTTACCTTAATGCTTTCGGGCAAGATGGTAATGCCCACATGGTCGCCATTGTCCCACACATCGTCGGTATCGACAAAGATATCCTCCCCCCAGTCCGACGCAACAGTGAGATGATAATGGTCGCCTTTATACAAGATGAAACACACATCGCCGGTCAACGTACCATCTTCTTCATTATCCTGCAAAATGACATCTTTGAAATCCACATGCACCTGCACCTTGGCCCCCGGCGCAATGGTTGTCACTGGCAAACACTCAAACGTACATCCCAGAAAGTCCACATGCGTTTCGTCCACCAGTTCTCCTTCAAATGTATTGCACACACGTTCCTTCTTCATGATATGAATATCAAAAGGCTTTACCAGCAAGCCCACACGCTCGCCCACCGCAAAGTGGTGATAGTCCTGAACAATGAACTCATAGCCATTGGCATTGACTACCATTTCATAATGCACTCCCTTGAAGATGGACGAAGTGACCACTCCGGAAATCTGCGACGCATCCGAATCCGGGAAAATATACCAATCCTCCGGGCGCACCACCACATCCACAGGCATGTTCTCACCAAAGCCCTCGTCCACACACTCAAACTCCACTCCGGCAAAGCGCACCAACTTGTCCTTTACCATGATCCCGTTCAGGATGTTGCTTTCACCGATAAAATCGGCCACAAACGAGTTGATGGGTTCATTATAAATATCCACCGGAGTACCTATCTGTTGTATCTTTCCCTCGCTCATCACCACAATGGTGTCGCTTAGTGTCAACGCCTCTTCCTGATCATGAGTTACATAGACAAAGGTAATGCCCAGCGTCTTGTGCATCTCTTTCAATTCCATCTGCATGTCTTTCCGCATCTTCAGGTCCAAAGCCGCCAACGGCTCGTCCAACAACAACACCTCCGGCTCGTTGACAATAGCACGGGCTATAGCCACACGCTGCTGCTGCCCGCCCGAAAGCGAATTCACATCCCTATACTCATAATCGGTCATCCCAACCATACGGAGAGCCGCTTTCACCTTTTTCCCGATTATCTGCTTAGGAATCTTTTTCAGCTTCAATCCGAAAGCAATATTGTCGAATACATTCAAATGAGGAAACAAAGCATACTTCTGAAACACCGTATTCACCGGCCGTTTGTGAGGAGGAGTCTGCGTAATCTCCTTGCCGGCTATCTTTATCTCTCCCTCCGAGGCCGTCTGAAATCCCGCAATCAAACGCAAAAGAGTTGTCTTCCCGCATCCGGAAGGCCCCAATACGGTCACAAACTCACCTTTCTTCACATACAAATTGATGTTGTCCAAAACCATCTTATCGCCAAAGAACTTGGAAACACCATTCACTTCAATAATATAACTAGATTGTTGCATACTCATTCTATAATTCAATATGCAAAAATACGCTATTTTTCAATAATGACAGATAAATGTGACCAATATTTATGCAAGATGACACACACAATCCAGCGAATTCGGCCAACATGCATGAATATTCATATTATTCTCACACATCAAGTCTCCCACACTTTCCCGCAGAAGATATAAATCTCCTTAAAAATAAAAGTCCCCATCCTATCGGATATATTAATTAAGTAATTATCTTTGCAAACAAATTAAAACCAAATGAAAATGAAAAAATTAGTCTATCTGTTGGCCGCAGGAAGCATGGCTTTTACTGCATGCCAAAACTCACCGTCCTACAAAATAAAAGGGACTGTAGAAAACATTGCCGATGGCGAAGTCGTCTATTTACAAAAATACCTTAACGGAGATTATCAGAAAGTAGATTCGGCTATTGTTGGAAACGGCACTTTCACTTTTACAGGCAAGCAAGACACTGTAGCTGCCCATTACATCACTTATTCCAAGGAAGGTAAAAATCGAATGATCAACTTCTTCCTCGAAAACGGAGAGATCCATATCACATTGGGCGACGAAAACAAAGTTTCAGGCACGCCCAACAATGACACCTATCAGAAATTCAGAGATGAATTCGCTGCCTTAAGCAAGGAAATGAACGAGATGTACCAAAAAGCCCAGACAGACAGCAGCCTGACCAAGGAACAAGTGGAAGCCATCATGGCCGAAATCGAAAAGAAAGATAGTGTGGGAATGGACATGGTATATCAGACCATCGAAGCCAACATCACCAATCCGGTGGGTGTATACCTGCTCCCCTCTTATGCCGCCGCATTCGACCTTGACAAGCAGAAGGCCTTGGTAGAAAAAGTCCCTGCCGAATTGGCCAACGAACGCATTAACAAACTGAAAGCCCACATAGAAACATGCGAAAAAACAGCAGTGGGACAACAATACATCGACTTCTCCATGCAGACTCCGGAAGGCGAGACGGTGAACCTGTCCGACTTTGTCAGCAAAAACCAATATACGCTGATTGATTTCTGGGCAAGCTGGTGTGGCCCTTGCCGCAAAGAAATGCCCCACGTGGTAGAAGCATACAAAGCATTCAAAAACAAAGGATTCGGTATCGTAGGAGTATCTTTGGATAACAATGCAGACAAATGGAAAGAGGCAATCGGTACTCTGAATATCACATGGCCGCAAATGTCCGACCTGCAAGGATGGAACAACGCAGGCGCCAAACTCTATGGCGTTAATTCAATCCCTGCCACCGTATTGGTAGACCAGAATGGCACAATCGTAGCACGCGGACTTCGCGGAAATGCCATTCAGGAGAAACTGAACGAACTGTTGAAATAAACATAGCGGAACAAACATACTGAAAATATAAACAGTAGCCCTACAAGTGAGGGAAGAGCCATATCACAACTCTGCTTTTTTGAGAATGATATGGCTTTTTTATTGCATCATGACGAACGGCAAAAGTCATCATTTTAGGCCTACGAATCCACCGAAAAACACGTACGTACGTATAGGCTCACACATACGTACGTGTAGGCCTACACATACGGTCGCGAAGGGCCACACATACGTACGTGTTTTCCGGAGCGTCTTTTAACGGTTTTTCCGTAGAAATATTGTGACATAGCCAGCATTATTCGGATACTTCCTACTATGAAAAATCACTCCGCGACTGCATCCGCCAACCCCATACTCAAACCGAGCATGCCAAACAAAAAAAGAGCGCCTTCTTTTCGAAAGCGCTCTCCTCATAAAAATATAGCCTGAATTTAAATTCAATTAAACCAGCGAACATAGCAGAAGTCCTGACGGTGAGGCAGATCTACATTCTTGGGGAACATGCGATATGCCACCTTGAAACTTCCGGAGTTAGACAAACTATGTTTAACCTGGAACGTATACAAGTTACCTTCTTTCTTAATCACTTCCATCGGTTCTACAGAATAGATATGTTCTTTTCCTTCTGCATTAGTGAAGGTAGTTACCAATTCAATGCCTATTGCATCATCCAGTCCCTTCTCGTCCACAACATAAGTAACTGTATATTCCTTTCCGCTCTCGATGTTACCGGTTGACAACTCCTCTGACTTTTCACACGAAACGATTTCAATAGAATCCCAAAGTTCGGCCACCTTTTCTTTCCATGCAGCCACTTCCTTGGCCTTCGCATAATCGTTGGCAACCAACTCTTTGAAACGCTTAGCTTCCTTCGTATAGAATTTTGTATAGTAATCGTCCAACTGACGCTTCATGGTATAATGAGGAGCCACCTGAGCAATAGAATTCTTGATAGTCTTCACCCAACCTTCAGAATACCCCTTGCGGTTACGAGCATAATACAACGGCAGGATTTCATTTTCTAGAATGCTATAGATAGTAGCAGCATCCAACTGATCCTGGTGCTCCTGATTCTGATAAGTACGTTTTTCTGTCAACGCCCATCCGGCACCTTCACGATAACCTTCCAGCCACCATCCGTCAAGCACAGAGAAGTTGATAACACCGTTCATTAAAGCTTTCTCGCCAGATGTACCCGATGCCTCCAAAGGACGTGTCGGGGTGTTCATCCAAATATCAACACCGGAAACCAGACGACGAGCCAACTGCATGTCATAGTTTTCCAAGAAGATAATCTTGCCCAAAAATTCCGGACGACGAGAGATCTCCACAATCTTCTTGATCAATCCTTGGCCGGCACCATCGTGCGGATGAGCCTTTCCGGCAAACAGGAACTGTACCGGATAGTCGGGGTTATTGACAATTTTAGACAGACGCTCCAAATCGGTAAACAACAGATGAGCACGCTTGTAAGTGGCAAAGCGACGTGCAAAACCAATCAGCAACGCATTCGGATTAATTTTCTCCATCAAGGAAACAATGCGTGAAGGATCACCTTGGTTCTTCAGCCAGCTTTCGCTGAACTGCTTGCGGATATAGTCCACCAACTTATGCTTCAACGCTGTGCGGGTTTCCCATATTTCTTCATCAGGCACATTATAGATAGCTTCCCAGATCTTCTCATTGGACTGGTCTTCCAAAAAGTTGGGAGCGAAATACTTGCTATATAATTTCTTCCATTCTGTGGCACTCCATGTCGGGAAGTGTACACCATTGGTCACATAGCCCACATGGCTTTCCTCGGGGAAGTAACCCTTCCAAATGCCAGAGAACATTTCTTGAGAAACTTTTCCGTGCAACCAACTCACACCATTTACTTCTTGGCATGTGTTGCAAGCAAATGTAGACATACAGAAACGTTCACCCGCATCTCCCGGATTGATACGACCCAAATCCATCAAATCTTGCCATGAAATGCCCATACGTTGCGGATAACCGCCCATATATTTTCCGAACAAACCTTCATCAAAATAGTCATGACCGGCAGGAACCGGAGTATGAACAGTATATAAAGAAGAAGAACGAACCACTTCCAAAGCCTGGTCAAATGTCAGCCCCTCCTCTACGTAATCGCACAGACGCTGAACATTACACAACGCTGCATGTCCTTCATTGCAGTGATAAACATCTTTCTTGATGCCTAGCTTCTTCAGCAGCAATACACCACCGATACCTAACAGAATCTCTTGTTTCAAACGGTTCTCCCAGTCGCCACCATACAGTTGATAAGTGATAGGACGATCGAACTCACTGTTCATTTCGTTGTCAGTATCCAGCAAATACAAAGGAACACGTCCCACATTCACCTTCCATACGTATGCATGAACAAAATAGTTCAGATAAGGAACATCAATCACCATCGGCAGACCGTTTTCATCCATTACGCGTTCGATAGGCAGACTTCCAAAATTCTGTGATTCATAGTTAGCAATCTGCTGACCATCCATTGAAAGACTTTGGCTAAAGTATCCGTAACGGTACAAAAAGCCCACACCGCACATATCTACATTACTGTCTGATGCCTCTTTCAGGTAGTCACCGGCCAAGATTCCCAAACCACCGGAATAGATTTTCAAAACATGTGTCAATCCATACTCCATACAGAAATAAGCGACAGAAGGACGATTGCTGTCCGGCTTTACATCTACATAAGCTCTAAACTTGGCATACACATCGTTCATGCGCTTTACAATCACCTTATCCTGAGTTAAGGCCTCCAGCTTTTCATAGCTCAAACGTTCCAACAAGGCAACCGGATTCTGGCCTACCTCTTTCCAAGTAGCAGGATCCAAATCCTTGAACAACTCTGTAGCTTCATAATTCCATGCCCACCAGATGTTACGAGCCATTTCCTCCAACTTCTTCAGTTCTTCAGGGATGTGTGATTTTACTGTAACTTCCTTCCAATTAGGAGTATTCGCATTACTTACTTTGATTTTCATGTCTCTCAAATTATTTGTTAATTTATTAATTAGCTATTCATAACAAGCCTTTTATGCGCATTACGCAATGCAATATCATAGGCTTCATAATAATATTGAATAAAATGCTTCCACAATGCCTTTTCGGCAATATCAGCCGCATTCTTACGCATTGCCTTGATTACACTTTCAGAAGATCCTGAGAAATCCGAAATTGTGTCCTTTATCATATCGGCCACTTCCGAATAATTATAGTCCGAACGGTGAATGACCTTCACGCCATCTTTCAGCTCACCATATTTACCCTTCAACGAATTTACCCACAGGCCGAATCCTGCCAAGTCAGTAGTAATAGTAGGCACGTGAAACGCCACACTCTCTAGCGGAGTATATCCCCATGGCTCATAATAAGAAGGATAGACACTTAAATCGTTACCCAATACCAAGTCATAATATTCCATATTCAGGATACCATCCTTTCCGTTCAGATAACAAGGAACAAAAATAACCTTCACCTTGGAGTCCGCCGAATTGGACATACCCAAATATTTCATCATATCAAGCACCTGATCATGGCTCATGTTGTGAAGCCAATGAGAGATGAACGGACATTCCAACGGAGTTGTAAAGGTTTCCTTGCTCTTCATGCGTTCAATCAAATCTTCACGAGGGTCTCCCACCCATCCCGGCACATTAATAAACGCCAGCACTTCTTTTTTCAGATTCTTATCGCGAGTCAGACGATTCAATGCCTCCAAATAAACATTGATACCTTTGTTCTTAAACTCATAACGGCCGCTTGTGCCCACAATCAGCGTATCATCGCCCAATGTCAATCCCAGCAACTTGTTTGCCAAATTCAGCATGGCGGCACGGGCCTTCTTACGTTTGGCGGCAAATGTACGCCCCTGTGGAACGAAATCATCTTCAAAACCGTTCATCAGTATCACATCGGCCGATTTGTCCAACAATTCCTTGCATTCATTATCTGTAATTTCGCTGACCGTAGTAAAACAATCCACATGGTGTGCAGTCTGCTTTTCAATGGAATGCTTGGCTTCCATATTAAGCTCGCGAGCCATCTGGTCGCCATTATAAGCAAATAAATAATCGTAAAGAGGTTTATTATTTCCGGCGATAGAACGCCCAATAGAAGTAGCGTGGGTAGTAAAGATAGTGGCTATTTCAGGTATTGCCTTCTGCAAATAAAGAGCTCCCATACCTGTCATCCATTCATGCGCCTGATAAACGACCTTGTCATTCTCAGTTAAGTTGAACCGATAGAAACTTTCAACCACCTTCCCCGCCGCGTATGAAAACATAGACGCTTCATCATAATCGCCATAAGCATGGAGCGAATCAACTCCAAAATCTTCCCACATTCGACCGTAAATTTCATTTCTCATAGAGAAAAAAGGATAGAAATCCACCAAAATAACCATCGGCTCTCCCGGGATATTCCAACGGCCTACACGAACTTTTAACCCGTCTTTTCGCAAAGCGTGTTCACGCCATGCAACACAAAGGTTCTCATTTTCACAGAATAAAGGATTTTCTTTTCCGACCCAAAAATCGGGTCCAATGAAAAAGACCTTGTCTCTGAATGCTTCCTGCAGTGTTTTTGCCCTAGTGGACAACACTGTATAAATCCCCCCTACTTTATTACATACCTCCCAACTCGCTTCGAAGATATAATCAGGGGCTAACAATTCTTTTGCCATCTATGTAACTAATCTTAATTCGGATGCAAAGGTACATATTTTCAGTGAGATAATAAAGTTTTTTAGCAACTTTATGTTATTCAGACAATTTCTGACTTAATATTTGCTATCCTGTTCTTACATTCTTCACTTAAAAAAGCAGATATAGGCTACAATAATTACTATTTTTAGGATCTTGCCTTACACTAAAACAAAAAAGTAGCCATTCCCACAAAATCAGGGGAATAACTACTTTTTGTCATGCAAGCGCTATAAATCTTATACCATCAATGCTGCAACCAAAGCCAAAATAGCATAAAACTCAGGAAGAGCGGCATAAATCATTGTATTGGTCTGCACATCATGACCTTGAGATATGCCCACAATACCATTTGCACAAACCTGCCCCTGACGGATTGCCGAAAACAGACAGACAATACCTACGCCCAAACCAATACCAAACATCAACGGTCCCTGTGTAGAAAAGTCCTTTGTCATCGACATCAGGAAGGCAACAAAACCATAAAGTCCCTGTGTAGCCGGCAAAGCTGACAGAATCATATAGCTGGCCGATTTCGAAGGATCTTTCTTCAAAGCGCCTTCAGCTGCATTTCCTGCAATGGTTGTTCCATAACAACTACCGATTCCAGCCAAGCCCAACATCAGGCCCAAACCCAAATAACCTAAAATTTCATTCATAATGTTCTAATTTTTATTTGTTGTTTCTTAATTTATTGTTTTTTATTTATTCTTCACCACCGAGAAAGGATTGTAAGCTTTCCCCTTACCATCATACCCGGAATTCTTGAAATATTCCACAAAAGTCAGACGAAGCGGATGGACGAATGCACTCAGGCAAGACATGGCTATATTCAAAGCATGTCCGAACACCAGAATCAGTCCGCAGAACAGCCATCCCAACGAAGGACCTACCGCATCATTCACCATAAAGGCAAGCTGATTAAATACTCCACCCAACATACCGCCTGCCAGTCCTAAAGCATATAAACGGATGTAGGACAAAATATCTCCCATCAAGCCGGTCGCCATATTGTAGGTGTCCCACAAGCCGGCGCCAATATTGACAAATACATTGCGATGAAGGTCGTTCAGCAGATAAATGCCAATAGCAGATACACTGCCAATCACAATAAACGCCCATGTGGAAACTTCTTTCGATATGACTTCGAAAAAAGAAAGTCCGCCCGTACATACAAATCCCACAACCAGTAACAACCATCCCCAGGCGCTGAGCGACTCCTTAAAGCCATAACGTACCGCAGAACTTATTGCCTTCACAGCCATGGCAATGCAAATATGAACGACTCCTATCAATAGAGCCAGCAGCATTTGCTTGTCATATCCGGTATCGCCAATCTTTCCTACCACCATAAACTGTTTTACACTATCCGGCAGATCCAGGTCGAACAGAGAAACTCCAAAGAATGTTCCCAGCACAGCACCAATCACCGTAGTAGCAATACCCAATGTGATGACTAGATTCATCATACCGGCCAACGATACCGACAGTTTCTTCTTCAGAAAGAATCCCAACAAGACCAAAATGACACCATAACCGGCATCTCCCATACAGAAGCCAAAAAACAGCGTGAAAAACGGGGCCACAAGAGGAGTAGGATCAAACTCCGCATAGTCCGGCATACCATACATGCGCACAAGCACTTCATACATACGAGTGAAAGCATTGTTTTTCAGCTTAATAGGAGCATTATCGTTCCGATTAGCGTTTCTTATCTCATAATAAACACCACTCTTTTCAAGCAAGTTGCGGACTTCCGCTTCATTTTCCTCCGGAATCCAACCTTCCAACAACATCACCGACCCTTCGGCCATTCGTTCGCTGTTCAGTTTTACCTGCAACAAATCGATTTCACCCTGCATGCTGGAATTGTAATACTCCATCGTACGATAATAAATGTGACAGAATGTTTTCAATTCATCTTCCGCACACGATATTTCCCGCTGCGTTTCCACACATTTACCCTTCAACTCAGACAAGCTAAATTCAGGCAACTTCACCTGTTCAATGTCCAAACGAGCAGGAGCAGAAGTTACGGTCACAAAATAAACAGACTTGCCGGTCTTCTTTATTGTTATCGCATTGTAACGCTCCTCCCATGACTCGTCATACTCCTTGTCCTGACAGGTGTAAAACTGGACGTACCAGCCATTCTTTGCCAGTTCGCCAATCGTATTCCAGTCAAAATCGCCCCACACTTCCATTGAAAGCATGCTCTTTTCTAGCACGACCAACCGCTGCTTCAGTTCTTGCAATCGTGCCTGCAAGCGGTCAAACCTCTGCCACAGAACATCGGCTGACTCTTCGGTATGCAACGCTTCATCCACCTGCTTGTCGGCCAAAGAGAACATGGAAAACAGCAACGACTTATACGAAGCTCGCTTCTGCATGAAAGCCTGCAAGTTTTCATCCATTTCGCCTGTTTGTCTTTCAGCAATATGTATGACGCCCAAATTGCGGATATCCTGCAAAAATTGTTCGTATTCCTTATGATAAATAAGGAAAGTCAACTTCTTCATTTTCGTAATCATGCCTCTGCCTCCTTTCTTTTCTCTTGAATCGACTTCAGGATCTTCTGCGATGATTTGGACAAGTTTTCCTCATCCTCCATAAAACGTTTAATCTTTCGCAAGGCGTCCTGATATCCGGGTATCTGCACCTTCTCAAAAAGGTTCACTTTCTGAGTGGTTTTCTTACGTGCATGTTCCAGCAGGTTCAGTTTGGCAAGTATAAACTCCCTTTCGATAGCTGTCTGTGCCAGTCCTTTCAACAAATGTATCCCGTCGGAATACCACTTCGGACTGTTAAACAGGCTATAGGGACGAATGTCGAATTCTACGTTCTCCAACAAGGGGACCCGCACACCGGCAATCTTCTTTACGCCCAAATGAACATCACTCACTTTTATTAATGAAGCATCAAACTCATTCCAAAGTGCGAACATGGCCTCGTATGCCTGAATCTGCTGTTCAAGCCTTTCCTCCAACTCTACAGCTTCAGTCTTGCATTTCTTTACTTCCATGCGTAGAGCACTCTCCTTATTCTTAATGATAGGAAGCGTACGCACACGGACCTTTAGTTGCTTTTCAAGCTGTTGCAATGAGGTCTTGTTATATTGAAACTTTATTGCCATGTTTCTCTGTCAATTTATTGTTTTACCCAATGCTGATCCACCAGTTCCTTCTTGATATTGACTTCTTCCGGCTTAAAGTATTTGCTGAACAATTCCCATGTAACATCCAGCATTTCAGTAGTATCCAAATTCACATCAATAGCCAGCAACTGGTTGGCATAATCTTTGGCGAACGCCAAGGTACGCTCATCATAATTAGTCAGGTCGAAACCGTTCTCCATCTTGGTCTTGGCATTAGCAGCATCGGCATACAAACGCACAGCAGCATTCATCACCTGCGGATGATCCTTACGGGTCTTCTTACCGCTTACTAACTGTTTCAAACGAGACAACGAACGGAACGGGTCAACGATAACCTTACCGATATCACTGTCACGGCGCAAGAACAACTGGCCTTCGGTGATATAACCTGTATTGTCAGGAACAGCATGTGTGATATCGCCTCCGCTCAAAGTAGTTACCGCAATGATGGTGATGGAACCACCTGCAGGGAATTGAACCGCTTTTTCATAGATCTTCGCCAAATCCGAATAGAGCGAACCCGGCATAGAATCCTTAGACGGAATCTGGTCCATACGATTGGACACAATAGCCAGCGCATCGGCATAACTAGTCATATCGGTCAGCAAAACCAAAACCTTCTGATTATGCTCCACCGCAAAATATTCGGCAGCCGTCAGTGCCATGTCCGGAATCAACAGACGTTCTACCGGCGGATTTTCCGTGGTATTCACAAAACTAATGATACGATCGAGTGCACCGGCATTAGAGAATACATTTTTAAAATACAAATAATCATCGTTGGTCATACCCATACCACCTAGAATAATCTTGTCGGTTTCGGCACGCAACGCCACATTGGCCATCACCTGATTAAACGGCTGGTCCGGATCAGCAAAGAACGGGATCTTTTGTCCCGACACCAGTGTGTTGTTCAAATCAATACCTGCAATACCGGTAGCAATCAGTTCCGACGGTTGCTTGCGACGAACCGGATTAACAGACGGACCGCCGATAGGAACTTCCTGTCCCTCAATATCCGGTCCTCCGTCAATCGGATCTCCGAAAGCGTTGAAAAAACGTCCGGCCAACTGTTCGCTCACTTTCAGTGTAGGCGATTTACCCAGAAATACGACCTCGGCATTTGTCGGGATACCTTCCGTTCCCTCAAACACCTGCAGAGTCACCTCGTCGCCCATGATCTTTACCACCTGGGCCAACTTTCCATTAACCATTGCCAATTCATCATAGCCCACTCCTGAAGCCTTCAGTGAACAAGTAGCCTTGGTGATCTGGCTGATCTTAGTATATATCTTTTGAAATGCTTTTGTTGCCATCTATTTATTTACAATTTAGCAATTTACAATTTACATTTTTTTCTTTTTCCTTTTTACCGCCCGCAAGTCTTCACAAACATCCTGCTTTACGAGGGATAAAACGGCACATTCTGTCAAATCTTTCGCTCGGCAACCAGCTCCTGCAACTGTTTGTTGAACTCTTCATACTGCTCAGACTTGTACTTGGCATAATTCATCTGCTTGCAGAGGTTGATCATTTTTTTGAAATAATCCATTACTTCAAGGAAAGTGTCGAACCTAAATTCAGTATGACAAATGTCGATCACCATATTCAAGATATCCTCCTGACGTTCCATCGGAGTCACAGAATCCACTTCATCAAAAGCATCCTGTTGTAGAATCACAAAGTCTATCAACTCTGATTTCCAAAATATCACATGATATTCTACAGGCACACCATCATCACCCAAAATATTAATTTGCTCGGCAATTTCCTTACCACGAAGCAATCTTGTCTTGATCTCATTTACCTTTCCGATCCATTCGCTATTGATACGTTTGGTTATATAATCTTCAAACTCAGGATATTCCAGATATTTTGAATAAGAATCAATTGGATTAACTGCCGGATAACGTTTCTTGTCGGCACGTTCCTGTTCCAATGCATAGAAGCAGCGAGCCACTTTTTTGGTGTTCTCTGTCACAGGTTCTTTCAGGTTACCACCGGCCGGAGACACAGTACCAATGAAGGTAATGGAACCAGTCTCTCCATTATTCAGGTACACATATCCCGCACGACCATAGAAATTAGAGATAATAGCCGAAATGTCCATCGGGAACGCATCCGGACCAGGCAATTCTTCCATACGGTTTGACATCTCACGCAACGCCTGCGCCCAACGCGAAGTAGAATCGGCCATCAGCAAAACTTTCAACCCCATAGCACGATAATATTCCGAAATGGTCATAGCTGTATACACCGATGCTTCACGCGCAGCCACCGGCATGTTCGACGTATTGGCGATAATAATGGTACGCTCCATCAGTTTTCGTCCTGTGTGCGGGTCAACTAGTTCGGGGAATTCCGTAAAGATTTCTACGACCTCGTTTGCACGCTCACCACAAGCGGCAATAATCACAATATCGGCTTCCGCCTGTTTGGAAATAGCATGCTGAAGCACCGTCTTCCCTGTACCGAACGGACCGGGAATAAATCCTGTTCCTCCCTCTACAATGGGGTTCACCGTATCAATGACACGCACACCGGTTTCCAGCAATTTATAAGGACGTGGTTTCTCCTTATAATTAGTCATAGCCTTCTTCACCGGCCATTTCTGAATCATATTCACCGGAATATCTTTTCCGTCTTTATCAGTCAGCACCACTACGGTATGCTCAATGGTATAGTCGCCTTCGGAAACAATCGATTTCACTTTATAAGTACCTGTCAGTTGGAACGGCACCATAATTTTCAGCGGCTGAAAGTTCTCATCCACTTGTCCCAACCAGGCCGAAGGCCCCACTTCATCGCCCACCTTAACCAGTGGTACAAAGTGCCATGCCTTTTCCTTGTCCAATGGATACGTATATTGTCCGCGTTTCAAAAACACTCCATCCATCTTGTCGAGGTCGTTTTGTAAACCGTCATAATTCTTAGACAACATACCCGGACCTAAAGTCACTTCAAGCATGTGTCCAGTAAATTCAGCCTCGGCACCCACCTTCAGTCCACGTGTGCTTTCAAACACCTGTACATACACATTGCTGCCTACTACCTTAATAACCTCTGCCATCAACTGGTCTCCGCCAGTCAGAATGTAACAAATCTCATTCTGAGCTACCGGCCCGTCAACGGTAAGAGTAACCATGTTGGCAATTACGCCACTAACAGTTCCTTTTGTTGCCATATATCTTTAATCTGTTTATTATCTGAATTCTGCGGGAATCTGTACCTCGTCCTTCAGCTTGTCAATCATCTGACGGAACAATTCGCTTCCCTTTTCCTTATCCATTGAAATCCAGCGGCCGATCATTTCCAGTTTCAACAAGAACACGAAAATCCGCTCCACCGAAAAATAGTTGAAGAAGACAGCATCTTCCATCCAGTTCCATTTCAATACATCTGTTTTCTTCTCTCTTTCCACCAAGTCCTCAATCTCACTGATACGAAGCACCTGCTCAAAATATCCCAACTCTTCTGTCAAACCGAAATCACGGGCATTCGATGTACGGATCATTTCGCTTACCTCTGTCTTTCCCACTACCACCTGCGACACGTCCATTCTATATTTACGTGCAGCCAAGGCAGCCAATATATTGTTGAGATTCAGATTAAACTCGAACCAGGAAGCAACAAACCGATTACCGCAATTCATGGCGTATGCATAATAATAAGCCGACAACATATCCTCCGCACGATAGAGTTCATCGGCAGAAAGAGCTAGATAAGCAGCAATGAATTCATAAAAATAGGATGGATATTTCTTATTGGGAGTATCGCCTTCTCGCACCGAACCGACAAGTGCCAGCAATTCATCCTGCGAATAATTTCCCACAGGGTCAATCGCCGCCTCTTTATCTTTCAGCAACTTCAACAAATTGGCATTGTCGAATTTCAGATAAAACAGATCAATTAGCCTTTTATCTTTTTCCGACAATTCCGAATAGATCTCTGATTTAAAATTAGCCACTGTATAGTTCAATTTGCCGTCTTCCAATGAAAGGTCGGGCAAACCGGCCACCAGGCAATAATAATTTGTCATAGCTACGTCTTAAAACAACATTTCTACTAATTGAGGACGAAGGAAATCCTTGAAATAGTTTTCAAATTCCTCTTCACCAAAGTTCACCTTATAAGAGCCATCGGCAGGCGAAATGGTAAAGAGGGCTTTCATGCCATTCACTTGTTCTATTTTCACTCCTTTATCCAACAAAACTTTTGCATTTGCCGCAAAATATTTTTTAAGTCCTTCGGCATCGGCTGTAGAGATAACAATAGGTTCGTTTGTTGACCATTGAGCGGCCAATGAAACAATAAACTTGTTCAGATATTCTTCATCTGCCACGAAATCTTTTACCGATTTGCTCACCACTTCATTAGTAAGCAAAGTGGAGATTTCTGTTTTCAGCGCGTTCACTGCCTGTCCGGCAAACAATTTGATTTCTGATTGTGTATTCTCGGCTGTTTCCGCTGCTAACTTACGAGCCGCGGCAAGTATAGATTCCGCCTCCTTGTGGGCATCCTCTACAATCTTCGCTGCTTCATCGCGAGCACTACTGATAAGCCGCTGTGCTTCTTCGTTTCCCTTTTCCACACCTTCACGATAAATCTTATCGGTAAGCTCCTGAATTTTATTTTCCATATTCTTGAAGATATTTTTTGAGTTTAACACTTTCTTTCTTTAATAAATTCAAAAAGAATAGCCCAAAAATACAAAAATCAATGAAAGAAAAAGAATTTAAAGATAGTTTTTATGCGAAAACTACTATAAAAAGAGAAAAAAGCGCCGTATTTATGTTTCAGAACATAAATACGGCGCAGTTCAAAAAACATATTCGCATTTGAAGACCGATTCGAAGGATATAAAAATCGGCACATACTTATGCTCCTTGTTTCCTTTGACGCTACGGCTAGCCCAAACGGATCGCTTTGCTCCCTGCCACAAACTCCTTTTGAGCACAATCAAAAATAGCTATATGCCATGCGTACATCGGCATCCCCGTTTCTGCTCCTACAACGACACGAACTAAAAAATCGGCAAACCTTTCGCCGGAACAAATGCGCAGATCGGAGAAAGGAGAAATAACAATCACCCCACCTATCCATTGAGTAGCACAAAGTTCTTGCGCCAAAGGGAAAAAAGTCTTCAGTCTGCCATTGTCTTCCAATTCCACTACATACAGAGAGTGGCAAGTATCCGGCAAAACATACAAGTAATGGGAAGCAAAACGTTTCATACACTAATAAAAGGAAAATCAGTCCTGCTGCCTGACCGAGCTAGGACGAATGGAAGAAGCATCAAGCGTATCTGCCTTTTTTTCCATTTGCATGGCATCCACATTCCGTTCCATCGCCAGACTGTCTTCGGCATCCACTCGAACCGTGTCGGCCGGTTCATGATAACGGGTCAAGGTAATGTTATTGATTATCAATCCCGGTTTATTTACAGCCGGATCGCTATCCGTATAGTAAATAAATCCATGTATGCTCCTAATGGCAAAAGCAGAATCCGGCCGGATGTACAAAGTCTGCATGCCCGAACGGGTAACCTCCTCCACACGTCCCACTACAGAGTCATTTTCGAACAAAATATTGAAACCCATGGTCGCTTTCCGGTCGCCTTCCGAAAGGAATATGTAATCGGCAGACCATAGAAACGCATCTTTTGCCTTGAAATTACTATCGGCGGAAATCTCAAAAACAACCTTATCGGCAAGCGGAACATGGGTCAGCCAATACAACTTTCGGTCATACCACACATCTACAGTATCGCCTGGCAACGAAGTGGACGATCTGTTCTCGCGCAAGGCCAGTAACTCCTGCATACGGGTTTTCTCGCTGCGAAAGCGTTTTCCTATTTTCTTATAAAGTTCGGTAAGTTCCTCCGTATGGCGCGTGTACCACACCATCGACGAATCAAACTGAGCCTCGGTAACGTGATGTTTGTCGAAAATATAGTTCTTGTATGCTTCTTTCTGATAATTATCAGAATAACTCAGATTATACCCCATAGAGATACTTAAATGATAATCATACAATATCTCTTCCATCCTGTTCGGCTGGATGATGTCCTTAGGTATCTGTTTGCCACATCCCGCCACGAAAACTGCCCCTAGCAGCCACGTCCAAGTTCTGTTTCTGCAACACATCACTTATTCTTTTACTTCTTCGGCCAACGGTTGGATATTCTTATTCAGATATTTACCGTAGAATAACAACAAAGCCACAATACCACAACTGATGGCAGCATCGGCAAAATTAAAGATCGGGCTAAAGAAGATGAAATGATCTCCTCCTATCCCCGGTATCCATTCGGGCCAGTTTGTTTCGATAAGGGGAAAATAAAACATATCCACCACCTTGCCATACAGCCATTCTGCATATCCCTCGCCCACCGGGACGAAAGAGGCAATTGCGCTATGGGTACTTTCGCTGAAAATGACTCCATAGAACACACTGTCGATAATATTGCCAATGGCTCCTGCCAGAATCAAGGAAAGACAAACAATGTAGCCCGTCTTGTAGTTCCGTTTTATAATTCTTGCCAAATACCAGATTATCAGTCCCACTGCCGCAAGACGAAATGTAGTGAGAAACAGTTTTCCAAATATTTCCATTCCGAAAGCCATTCCGTTGTTTTCTGTAAAGTAAATATAAAACCAATCTGTAATACGGATGCTCTCATGCCAATACATGGTGGTCTTGACCCATACTTTTATAATTTGGTCGACAATTAATACTCCGAAAACGATAAGAACAGCAAGTTGTCCCTTGGTGAGTAGTTTCTTCATTTATCCTATTGAATATTTCTTAAAAAAATTAAGATTGGAGAAATAGAAACAATAAAACCGGTGAGACTTGTCGCACTTTCCGTTTTATTCTTTCCATCTCCCAATCTTTCATCCAAACTATTATTTCTTTCCGTCGTTCTTAGCCTCGATGCTCAATGTAGCATGAGGCACCGCACGAAGTCTTTCCTTCGGAATCAGTTTGCCGGTCTCGCGGCAGATGCCGTAAGTCTTGTTCTCAATACGCACCAGTGCTCCCTGCAACCCCTGAATGAACTTCAACTGACGTGCAGCCAGTCGGGTAGTCTCTTCTTTGGACAAGGTGTTGGCACCTTCTTCCAACACCTTATAAGTGGGAGATGTATCATCCGTATCATTTCCGTCCTTGTTCATGATACTGTTTTTCAGTCTGTCATAATCGCGCTGGGCTAATTCCAGTTTTTCCATGATAATGGCCCGGAACTCCTCGAGTTCCGCATCTGAATATCTAGTTTTTTCAGCCATATTCTCTCAGTTTTAAAGGTTAATATTCTTTTACGACATTCACATAAAGCGAGAAGTCGTCAAAATTCAGTTCTGTGCCGTTCGTTATTTCATCCACTAATTCCAAGGAATTAGCAAGAACTTGGTTACAAATATAACCATTATATTCATTCACAGCAGCATCCGTTTGAGGATTTTTAGATAATGATACTTTTATTTTGTCTGTTATTTCAAATCCACTACTCTTACGGATATTCTGTATACGGTTCACCAGTTCACGGGCAATTCCTTCGCGGCGCAGTTCTTCGGTAACGGTAACTTCCAAAGCCACTGTCAGTTTACCCTCATTAGCGACCAGCCATCCCGGAATATCTTCACTGAATATTTCCACATCCTGAGTTTCGATGACGGCTTCCGCACCATCAAGTGCAAAGGTGTATCGGCCGTCTTTCTCCAGTTCGGCGATGGCCTCCTGCGACATGCCGGCCACAGCAGCAGCCACGGCTTTCATCTGTTTGCCGAATTTCGGACCAAGTTTCTTGAAGTCACATTTCACTTTCTTCACCAACACACCTGCCGATCCGTCTACAAACTTGATTTCCTTGACGTTCACCTCGTTCATAATCAAATCCTTCACCGCCTCGATATGTTTTTTCTGCTCTTCGTCCACCACCGGCACCATGATACACTGCAATGGTTGGCGCACCTTGATGTTGACTTTGCGGCGCAATGCCAACACCATGGAAGTGACATCCTGTGCCATTTGCATACGGGCTTCCAGTTCGCCATCGACCAACGTCTCGTTGCATTCCGGGAATCGTGCCAAGTGTACAGAAACCACCGTATCGCGACCTGTCACGGCAATCAGATCCGTATATAAGCGGTCGGCATAGAACGGAGCGATGGGAGCCATCAGTTTGGCCACTGTCTCAAGACAAACATACAAGGTCTGATATGCAGACAGTTTATCTTGCGACATAGCACTACCCCAGAAACGCTTGCGGTTCAAGCGCACATACCAGTTGCTCAGGTTGTCATTCACAAAGTCTGTAATCAGACGCCCCGCCTTGGTAGGCTCGTAATCGTTATAGCAAGCGTCCACGTTCTTCACCAGCGAATTCAAGACAGACAGAATCCAACGGTCGATCTCAGGACGTTCGCTTACCGGCACCTCCGCTTCCTGATAGGCAAAGCCGTCCACATTGGCATAGAGCGCAAAGAACGAATAGGTATTATACAAAGTACCGAAGAACTTACGACGCACTTCGTCCACTCCATCGGTGTCAAATTTCAAATTATCCCACGGAGAAGAATTGGTTATCATGTACCAACGCAAAGGGTCAGAACCATATTGCTCGATGGCACCAAACGGATCTACCGCATTGCCCAGACGCTTCGACATCTTGTTGCCGTTCTTGTCCAACACCAATCCGTTGGAAATTACATTTTTATAGGCCACACTGTCGAACACCATCGTGGCGATGGCATGCAGCGTAAAGAACCAGCCACGGGTCTGATCCACCCCTTCGGCAATGAAGTCTGCCGGATAATACGAACGATCATCCACAATTTCCTTATTTTCAAACGGATAATGCAATTGCGCGTATGGCATGGCACCCGAATCGAACCAAACGTCAATCAAGTCTGATTCACGTTTCATCGGCTTGCCACTAGCGGACACCAAGATAATGTCGTCCACATACGGACGGTGCAAATCTATCTTATCATAATTTTCTCCTGTATATTCACCCGGCACAAAACCTTTCTCTTTATACGGATTGGATGTCATGAATCCGGCTGCAATGGATTTTTCTATTTCGGCATACAATTCTTCTACCGAACCGACACACAACTCCTCTCCTTCCTCGCTGCGCCAGATAGGCAGCGGAGTACCCCAGTAGCGCGAACGGCTCAAGTTCCAGTCGTTCAGGTTCTCCAGCCATTTTCCGAAGCGTCCGGTTCCTGTAGATTCCGGTTTCCAGTTGATAGTCTTGTTCAGCTCCATCATGCGTTCCTTGACCGCGGTGGAACGAATGAACCAACTGTCCAGCGGATAGTAAAGCACCGGTTTGTCGGTACGCCAGCAGTGCGGATAGTTATGCACGTGTTTTTCTATCTTGAATGCCTGGTTACCGGCCTTCATCATCATGCAAATGTAGATATCGAGCGACTCGGCTGCGGCTGCGGCTTTTTCGTCAAATTTACCGTCTACAGTGAACTGCGGATCGTAAGCATTCTTCACCCACCGGCCCTGATATTCCTTATATTTCTCTACGTCCACACACTCTTTCACAAATGCCTCGTCCAGTTCGTCCAACAGATAGAACTTACCGGTCAAGTCCACCATCGGGCGTGTCTCACCTTTCTTGTTGATCATGAATAGAGACGGAATACCTGCGGCACGTGCCACAAAAGCATCGTCCGCACCAAAGGTGGGAGCAATATGCACAATACCCGTACCGTCTTCGGTGGTCACATAGTCGCCCGAGATAACACGGAATGCCTGTCCGGCCGCTTCTTGCCATTTCCCGTTTTCATCTACTGTCACCGGTTTCACCCAAGGGATGAGCTGTTCGTATTCCATACCCACCAGATCCGGGCCTTTGTATTCGCCCACCACTTTGAAGGGAATCAGTTTATCACCCGGCTTATATGCTTCCAGATCAAGATCTTCCGCTTTCTTGTTAAAGTGAGAGTAAAGCAAAGCCTTTGCCAATACGACGGTCATTTTCTCGCCGGTATATCCATTGTAAGTCTGCACGGCCACGTAGTCAATCTTCGGTCCCACACACAATGCCGTGTTCGAAGGAAGTGTCCACGGAGTAGTAGTCCATGCCAGGAAGTAAGGAGTTCCCCACTCTGCCATCTCAGGTTTCGGGTTCTTCATTTTGAACTGTCCCACCACGGTAGTATCCTTCACATCGCGATAGCAACCCGGCTGGTTCAACTCGTGCGAACTCAGTCCGGTTCCGGCAGCCGGAGAATAAGGCTGAATGGTATAACCCTTGTAAAGCAATCCTTTATTGTAAAGCTGTTTCAGCAGCCACCACAGCGTCTCGATGTAACGGTTATCGTATGTGATATAAGGATTTTCCAAGTCCACCCAGTAGCCCATCTTATGAGTAAGGTCGGTCCACTCTTTAGTGAACTTCATCACATCCTTACGGCATGCGGCGTTATACTCGGCAACCGAAATAGTCTTTCCGATATCTTCTTTGGTGATATGCAACGCTTTTTCCACGCCCAGCTCCACAGGCAACCCGTGTGTATCCCATCCGGCCTTACGCTTCACCTGAAAACCTTTCATGGTTTTGTAACGACAGAAAGTATCTTTAATGGTGCGTGCCATCACGTGGTGAATACCCGGCATACCGTTAGCCGAGGGAGGTCCTTCGTAAAACACGAAAGAAGGATATCCTTCACGTTCTGTCATACTCTTGGCGAAAACATCATTTTCATCCCAATTTTTCAGCACATCTTTATTGACCTGTGATAGGTTGAGTTGCGAGTGTTCAGCAAATTTCTTACTCATAATTTTATATCGTTTTCTTGTATTTTCTAGCCCAAAGGCAATGCCTTCCAAAAATTTAAAGGTGCAAATTTACAAGAAAATTAAATAGATAGAAAGTTTTAGTTGTTTTTTTTAATTCAGATAAAAAATACCGTTTCCCGATCATTGCAGTCTTTTCCGGTATGCCGATGTATTCTCTCCCGTCATGTTCTTAAAAAAGCGGCTGAAAGTACCTACACTTTCAAAACCCAGAATGACGGAAATCTCCTTCACACTGTGCGAAGTGTGCAACAACAGCCGTTTGGCCTCTGTCACCACCCGTTCTTGAATGACTTTCAAGGGAGAAGGCATTCCGTAGGCGGCAAACAGATTAGAAAGGGTCTTGGGCGAACGATGCAGCAGGGCAGCGTATGCCTGTACCTGCTTTTTCTCTTTAAAATAATTATCTACCAGCACATAATAACGCTGAATGATGTCAAATCCCTTTTCATTGACCGGAAAACCGGACAACTGTTTGCGAGCCAGCCGAGTACACAAAATGACAAATCGCTTCAACAGCAGACGAAGCATCTCTCCTTGCAAATTGTCGCACAGGATGTATTCAGCAATCATCCGGTCCACTACTTCGTGCAACAGTCCGGAATCGGCAATTGGCAGGTGCAGATGCACGATGCACGACGTCCCGCCAAACAACACGCCGCTACACGATACTTCCTTCTCATGCTTGCAGATGCCATAAAAGTTCTCATTAAACAGCAGAGCAAGGTATTTGCCTGACACTTCCTTGAACTCCGCGCGATGAAGATTATTCATCGAGATAATTTCATCCTGCCCCATCTCTATTTCCACATGGTCTACTGTCAATGTCAGTTTGCCTTCCCAGACCCATATAAATTTATACAGGTTATCATTTTCACAGATAACCCTGCCTGTGTGAAACGCTTCAGTCAGTATCATCGTTTCTTGCAAAGATGTATCATAGTATACGTAATTCATCATGGCTAAACTGTTTTGTGCATTTCTTTTGGTTGCCCATACAAAGATAGTGATTTTCACTTAGATCAAACCACCCTCAATTTGAGCATCGAAGAAGCTACAAAAACGACCAATCATTTGATTTACAATGAATAAGCAGACAACAAACAGAAACACAAGGGAAAGTATCAGGACAAAAAAAGGAATTTTTGCCATCATTTTAGGAAATATAGCTATGATAATAATTATCCAGATAAATTTGTTAGTTTTGCAATGAGCAAAAGATTTCTGTTTTAAGCGTGGAAAATACATTCATAGGGCATTTTTTAAGGGGCAACGTTCTGCAAATATACAACATCAAAAAAAAGCGTTTGTCAAGAAGGGGATTGGCAACGGGGCAAATCCGGGTACAAAATGTAGCGGAACTTGGCGCAAGGATATGATACACATGCAGGCCTGTGCATCGAAACACAGCAGGCTTGTTCACTGTACAAGCTTGGCTTGTTCGGCGCACGGATTCATCGTAAAAACACGTACGTATGTGCGAGCTTGTACATACGTACGTGTAGACCTACACATACGTATGTATAGCCTCACACGTACGTACGTGCCAGAGGGCATCATCCCCTCATCAGGTTGCTTTTTCCCTTCTCCTTTCATCCTTTCATTTTTAGCAGAAACTATTATCGATCAAGCTGTTAAAGATGACAGAACATCCCCTCATTCCCCTTTCAGCCATGCCACACAAGTCCTTTCACTGCTATCTTCAGCGGTTCCAGGCATTTTGCATTTGTGTGCCAATGAAAGGAAGCTGAAAGAAGTGTACGGAATGTCGTTTCACAGCTGTATCCCCTATCAACAGGGCGTTTCGACAGCTAATGAAAGGATGAAAGAAACCGGACGACTTGACATCGAGAAGTCACTATCGTCCGGTTCATCACACATTTTTTGTACGTTTCATCAGCACCCGGCCCAAAAACATGCCATCATTCTCCTACCCGGATGCCGACAATTTATTGGGCAGCCTCTTCCGTAGCGTTGGCAGGCTTTTCGATGCCTTCACTGGTAGCCCGTTCTTCCATACGGCGGATACGTGCATCAAGATCGGGATGCGTAGAGAACAACTGATTCAACTTACTACTTTTCTGAGCACCTGCTTCCTCTTGCAATTTCTTCAGTTTCTGAAACGACAATGCCATGGCCCAAGGGTTCTTTCCGGCCTTCTTCAAAAACTCATAACCATAGTCATCGGCTTCACGTTCTTGTTTCTGCGAATAACTGGCATTGACCAACGCCTCGCCCAAGTCGCCCAGCTGCGATTCCGTCAGTGCTGCCGCCTTTCCGCCCTGCGAGGAAATACCGTCTTTCAGTGCCGATGTCAACAACGCGGTGCGAAAACCGTTCTTCGAGTCCTTGTGGGCCACATGGCCTACCTCATGGCCGATCACTCCCAGCAACTCTTCGTCCGTCATGATGTCCATCAACGATGAGAATACACGCACGCTGCCATCGGCACACGCAAACGCATTCACGTCAATCACATAATACACCTTAAAGTTCAAAGGCATTCCCTCCACTTCCGTCAAGCCTTCGGTCAGTTTTTTCAGACGGATTGTATAAGGATCATCATCTGCACAAACCTGATTATGCTTGTCCATCCAGTCAATGTATTCCTTGACATATTCTGTCATCTGCTCATCGGTCAGAGTCACGGCTTTTGCTGCCTTTACGGCTCCGCTTACCGCCTTCTTTAAATTAAATTGAGCCATTGCAGGAGTTGCTCCTGTCAAAAGCAACAACATAGCAGCTACTTTCAATACTGTTTTCTTCATCTTTGTACCTTGTTTAGTTAAACGCTTTATTCCTTACTATTCAAAAAACGATGCAAAAAAACAAATTTTTATTCTATCCACCAATCTTTGCAAGCATATTTTTATCGGGCCGCAACACGCGCCTCGGCTATGTAGCCCAGTGCCTCCTTGCATTTTGCGGTAACGTATTCCCAGTCTTCGGCAGCCACCTTGTCGCTTGGAAACAACTTAGACCCCATGCCAACACAGAACACACCGGCCTTGATCCACGAAGTCAGATTTTCCTGAGTTGGTTCCACTCCGCCTGTCACCATCAGCTTGGACCAAGGCATCGGCGCCAGCAGGCCCTTTACTAACTTGGTGCCCAGCACATCTCCCGGGAATATCTTACACAGGTCGCAACCTGTTTCTTGGGCAAACCCCACTTCAGACACACTGCCGCATCCCGGCGTGTAAGCCACCAAACGACGGTTGCAAACTTTAGCAATTTCGGGATTGAACAAGGGACCCACCACGAAACATGCGCCCAACTGTAGGTAAAGGGCTGCCGTAGCAGGATCGACAATGGAGCCTACTCCCATAGCCATTTCCGGACATTCCCGGGCGGCATACTTCACCACTTCGGCAAACACTTCGTGGGCAAAATCGCCACGGTTGGTGAATTCGAACGCACGCACCCCGCCGTCATAGCAAGCCTTTACTACTTTTTTTGCCACTTCTGCATCTTTATGATAGAACACAGGAACCATTCCGGTTGAGCCTATCTTGGCCAACACGGTCATCTTATCAAAACGAGCCATATTTTTTATATATCTGTTAGTTTTTAATGATTAACGTTGCACGCGTCCGCTGGCATCGCCACCGGCCAATGCTTCTACTTCTGCGGCCGACACCAGATTGAAATCGCCGTTGATCGTATGCTTCAAAGCAGAAGCGGCAACAGCAAATTCAAGCGCCGCTCCTTGGTCAGGCTTGGTCAGCAGGCCGTGGATGATACCGCCCGAGAACGAGTCGCCTCCTCCCACACGGTCAACAATCGGGTTGATGTCATAGCGTTTTGACTCATAAAATTCCTCTCCGTTATAAATCATGGCTTTCCATCCGTTGTGGCTGGCCGAGAACGATTCGCGCAGAGTGGAAACCACATACTTGAATCCGAATTCCTCTGCCATTGCCTTGAAGATGCCTTTGTAGCCTTCCGCATCGGTTTCTCCCGCTTCCACATTGGCCTCGGGCTTGAAGCCCAAACAAAGTTCGGCATCTTCTTCATTGCCTATACATACATCTACATACTGCATCAGCGGCCTCATAACAGACTGTGCTTTTTCCTTGGTCCATAGCTTCTTACGGAAGTTCAAGTCGACAGACACCGTAACTCCGTGACGCTTGGCAGCCTCACAAGCCAGCCTGGTCAGCTCGGCAGCCTTGTCCGAAATGGCCGGCGTAATGCCCGACCAATGAAACCAGTCGGCACCTTCCATGATCGCATCAAAATCGAAATCGCAAGCATCAGCCTCTGCAATAGCCGAATGGGCGCGATCATAAATGACCTTGCTAGGACGCATGGAAGCTCCTGTTTCCAAATAATAGATTCCCACACGATCGCCACCACGACAAATAAAATCGGTCTTCACGCCATACTTGCGCAAAGCATTCACGGCAGACTGCCCGATTTCGTGTTCCGGCAATTTGGTTACGAAATAGGCGTCATGGCCATAGTTGGCACAGCTTACCGCCACATTTGCCTCACCACCACCATAAACAACATCAAATGAATCCGATTGTACAAAACGTGTATTTCCCGGAGTAGACAATCTCAGCATGATTTCACCTAAGGTTACAACTTTTCCCATAAGTTCGTGATTTTAAATTGTTATATATTCATTCAATTTCCAGCACAACTAAGTTACTGGTCCACACACTTATAGATAATCTACGCCGCGTGCTTCCGCTCGATTTTCCTGCTTTTTCGCCCTATTCGTGTGCGTGCACAAAGATACTACTTATTTTTTTAATACCAAAAATTGTTATATATTTGTCCGTTAAAAAAATAAATATATCAATATGAACGAACACATTAATTATATAGTATAAGGAATGAACAAACTGCCCGAAAGAATCAGAATCAAGGATATCGCCCGCTTGGCAGACGTATCAGTAGGCACAGTAGACCGTGTGTTGCATGGCCGTACAGGAGTATCCGAGGCCAGCCGGAAACGAGTGGAAGAAATATTGAAGCAACTGGACTATCAGCCCAACATGTATGCCAGCGCTTTGGCATCTAACAAGAAATATCTGTTTGTCTGCCTGTTGCCACAGCACCAAAACGGCGACTACTGGACCGACGTGGAACTGGGAATGCAACGAGCCGTAAAAACATTCTCCGATTTTCATATCGCCCTGTCGGTGGTGTACTATGATCAATACGAGTATACCTCGTTTATCAATGCCGGCAAGGAAGTTCTGCAACAAGAGCCTGACGGAGTGCTGCTTGCCCCCACTATCTCCGAAATGACAGCCCCGTTTACCGACAAGCTGAACGAAAAAGAAATACCCTATATATTTATCGATTCTCATATTCCAAGCCTGAACCCACTGGCGTTTTTCGGACAAAGGTCCGACCAAAGCGGCTATTTTGCCGCCCGTATGGCGATGATGCTGGGCGAGTGTCCGAAAAGCATCGTTATCTTCCGGCAAATCAATGAGGGAAGGCTGGGATCTAACCAGCAGGAGAACCGCGAAAAGGGATTCAGGAAATACATGCAGGAACATTTTCCCGACTGCACCATTGTGGAACTGAACCTCTATGCCAAGCGTCCAAACGAGGACGAAGCGTTGATGGACCGCTTCTTCCGAGAACATCCGCAGACCACATGCGGCATCACATTCAACTCGAAAGTATACATCATCGGCGAATATCTCATCAGCCACGGCATGAAAGACTTCAAGTTGATAGGATACGACTTGCTGGACCGAAACGTAGCCTGCCTGAAACAGGGAGCCGTAGATTTTCTTATAGCACAGCAACCCGCCGCACAAGGACATAACGGCATAGTGAGCCTGTGCAACCATTTGATATTCAAAAAAGAGGTAAAGCAATGCAACTATATGCCCATCACCCTGCTTGCCGTAGAAAATGTGGACTTCTATTTGGATGCGCATAAAGAATAAGCCTACCCTAATTAAAAGCAAAAACGGAAAGCACAGACTGCTCTATACCGATCTGCACATTCTGAAAAAAACATGAATTTCAAAGAGAACAACCGACGACCGGACGCTTTCCGCGAGTTTCAACAATAACAACCCGTCTTCCGAATTCGAAAAAAGGACATGATCATGAATGATGAAAATTTTACCCCTATAACAAGCAAGCCCAGCCTGTGGGCACTCAGCCCGTTGCTGGTATTTCTATGTCTGTATCTGGTGACATCCCTTATCGTGGATGATTTCTACAAAGTTCCCATCACAGTTGCATTCATGGCGTCATCCGTCTATGCGATGTGCATCACCAAAGGCCTGAGCCTAAACGACCGTATGTTGCAATATTCCATCGGCGCAGCCAACAAGAACATCATGCTGATGATCTGGATCTTTATTCTGGCAGGTGCGTTTGCCCAAAGCGCCAAAGACATCGGAGCCATCGACGCGACCGTCAATCTGACCCTGCTCCTCCTGCCAGACCACCTGCTGCTGGCAGGAATCTTTTTGGCCGCCTGCTTCATCTCGCTCTCCATCGGCACCTCGGTAGGAACCATCGTGGCACTGATTCCCGTTGTGGCAGGCATTGCCGAAAAAACAGAGATGAACCTGGCCTTTATGACAGGCATTGTGGTGGGAGGAGCCTTCTTCGGCGACAATCTTTCCTTCATCTCAGACACCACCATTGCCGCTACCCGCACCCAAGGATGCGCCATGCGCGACAAGTTTAAAGCCAACTTCATGATAGCACTTCCGGCAGCAGCCATCGTGTTTGGCTACTACATTTTCAGAGGCATGGACGTAATGCCTCAACACGACATCCAGCCTGTAGACTGGATCAAAGTACTTCCCTATCTGGTGGTATTGGGAACTGCCATAGCAGGCATGAACGTGACACTGGTATTGATACTAGGCATCATCACAACCGGAATCATAGGCATAGCGACCGGCAGTATGGAATTCTTCGGCTGGTTCGGTTCGATGGGAACAGGCATTACCGGCATGGGCGAACTGATTATCATCACACTGATGGCAGGCGGCATGCTGGAACTGATCCGGTTCAATGGCGGAGTGGATTATATCATCCGGAAACTGACCCGCCATGTAAACAGCAAGCGCGGAGCCGAACTTTGTATAGCCGCCCTAGTGAGCATCGCCAATTTCTGTACGGCAAACAATACCATAGCCATCATCACAGTAGGGCCGCTGGCCAGCGACATTGCCGCCCGCTACAAAGTGGACAAACGCAAAAGTGCAAGCATTCTAGACACTTTTTCTTGCATTGTTCAGGGAACTATCCCTTACGGGGCACAAATGCTGATTGCCTCCAGGCTAGCCACCCTGTCTCCACTGAGCATCATCGAATACCTGTATTATCCGATAACCATCGGGATATTCGCCTTGTTGAGCATATTTTTAAGATATCCGAAGAAATATTCGTAAAAGGCATAAGAAAGGATTTTATAAAGAATTACTGCAAAAAAACATGAGCAAACAAAAAACAATCATCGTGGTAGATGACAATAAAGGAGTGCTTTCGGCAGTCAAATTATTGCTGAAGAATCATTTCGATCAGATCATCACTCTGTCTTCACCTATCACACTGCCCACCGTGCTGCGCGAAGAAGACGTACAAGTGGTGTTGCTGGACATGAATTTCAGTAGCGGGCTGAACACGGGAAACGAAGGCCTATACTGGCTGCACGAGATAAAAAAAGCACAACCGACCCTGCCTGTAGTGCTTTTCACGGCATACGCGGACATTGACCTAGCCGTACGCGGCATCAAAGAAGGAGCCACAGACTTCATTGTAAAACCTTGGGACAACACCCGACTGACAGAAACCCTGCTGTCCGCCTGCCGCAACACCTCAAGAAACAAGAAGAAAGCAGAGACACCCCAGGTCGTATCGTCCATGTATTGGGGAGAAAGCAACGCTATGAAACGGCTACGGTCGCTGATAGAAAAAGTGGCGCAAACCGATGCCAACATACTGATAACAGGCGAAAACGGAACCGGAAAAGAAATGCTGGCACGGGAGATACATGCCTTGTCCAACCGATGTCGCCACGACATGATAGCGGTGGACATGGGAGCCATCACCGAATCTCTGTTCGAAAGTGAATTGTTCGGTCATAGAAAGGGAGCGTTCACCGATGCCCGCACCGACCGCGCAGGCAAATTCGAAGCGGCCCATGAAGGAACATTATTTCTTGACGAAATAGGGAACCTGCCTTACCACCTACAGGCCAAACTGCTCACCGCCATACAGAGCCGAAGCGTAGTACGCGTGGGAAGCAACGAACCTATACCTGTCAACATACGCCTGATCTGTGCCACCAACTGCGATCTGGAAGGAATGGTGTCCGAAGGAAAGTTTCGCGAAGACCTGCTTTATCGCATCAATACCATCCATATTGAAATCCCTCCCCTACGGGAACGCAACGAGGACATCGTCCCTTTGGCCGAACAGTTTGCCGAACGGTTCTGCAAACAATACGACAAAGAAACTGTAACCTTTTCTGCCGCTGCCAAGGAGAAACTGCGTTCGCACCCGTGGTATGGCAACATCCGCGAACTGGAACATGCCGTAGAAAAAGCGGTCATCATCAATGAGAACGGAATCCTGAACGAGCAACATTTCCATTTCGCCCGAAAAGTTACTACCCCTATGGCAAAGACAAGTGTTTCCACATTGGAAGAAATGGAGCTGTTAATGATTCAGAAAGCAATAGAGCAATGCAACGGAAACCTTTCGGCAGTAGCCGCACAGCTGGGCATCACCCGGCAGACCCTCTACAACAAAATGAAGAAATTCGGACTATGACGACAAGCCATCCGAACCACCGAACAGGTTTTCACAGAAAAACAGGAATATCATGAAGCAATTCTCTCTCTGCCTATGCATCGTATTGGCTTTGGCCATAGCCTGCGTTCTGCTGATCCAACAGCACAACTGGCTTTGGCTGTGTGTAGCCTTGCCCGCTTTCATTGTCTCCATCAACCGGTTCTATCGCCTGTACACATACAACACACGCAAAATAGTCTTTCTGTTAGACGCTATCGAAAATGACGATCCCGCCGTCCGCTTCTACGAACATACCTCCTCTAACGATTCCTCCATGATAAACATCATGCTGAACCGCATTGCAAGTATTCTGTACAATGTAAAACAGGAAACAGCACAACGCGAGAAATACTACGAGCTGATTTTGGACTTCGTAGAGACAGGAATCGTGGTGCTGAACGGAAAAGGCGCCGTCTATCAGAAAAACAAAGAGGCCATGAACCTGCTGGGACTGAACGTACTGACCCACGTCAAACAGCTGTCGAACATCTCGAACGAACTGATGGCCGCTTTCGACAAAGCTGTTCCAGGAGACAAACGGCAAATTCAGTTTCACACCGAACAGGGAACGATACATCTGGCCCTGCGTGTGTCGGGCATCCGAATCAAGGACGAGGAACTCCGCATCATTGCCTTGAGTGACATCAACCGCGAACTGGACGAACGGGAAATAGATTCATGGATACGCTTAACCCGTGTACTGACACACGAAATAATGAATTCACTGACTCCGGTAACCTCGCTCAGCGAAACATTACTGGCTCTGCCGGGCGCACAGAACGAAGAAATGAAACAAGGACTGGAAACCATCCATACCACCGGAAAAGGACTGATAAACTTTGTCATGTCCTATCGCAAACTGGCGCGTCTGCCCTTACCCGAACCCTCCCTGTTCTATGTCCGCCCTTTCCTGCAACGGATGATCAAACTGGCACAGCACCAGCACTCGTGCCACAACATTACCTTCTCCATTCTGAAAGCGCAAGAAGACCTGATCGTATTTGCCGACGAAAACCTGATAGCCCAGGTGGTCACCAACCTGCTGAAAAACGCCATTCAGGCCATAGGTCATGCTGCCGACGGACGGATTACCCTCAAAGCCTACTGCGACCCGCAAGAAAGCATCCGCATAGAAATAGCCAACAACGGACCTGCTATTCCTCCCGACACGGCCGAACAAATCTTTGTGCCCTTCTTCACCACCAAAGAAGAAGGAAGCGGCATCGGGCTGAGTCTGAGCAAACAAATCATGAGGCTGAGCGGAGGCACCCTGTCCTTGCTGCCTTACAAAGAGAAAGAACAGAACACTATTTTTGTACTGGTTTTTAATTAAAAAAAAGGCTGACGCCCATCCGGAACACAACGCCACCATACGCACCGGATGTCAGCCCGCTAGTAAATTACGAAATGACAAATGATGACAAGATGAAACATTCGCCCGAACTATTAGTCTATAAAGCTTCTGCCGGATCGGGAAAAACGTTCACGCTGGCCGTGGAGTACATCAAACTGCTGATACAAAACCCACGGGCCTACCGCAATATACTGGCAGTTACCTTTACCAACAAAGCCACAACCGAAATGAAAGAACGGATCCTGAGCCAGCTATACGGAATATGGATAAAGGACAAGGAGTCCGACCCTTATCTGCAAAAAATAACAGAAGAGTTGCAAATGCCCCAAGAGGATATAAGAACAGCCGCAGGAACGGCATTGCACTATATGATTCATGATTACAGCCGCTTCCGAGTGGAGACTATCGACTCATTCTTTCAGTCGGTGATGCGCAATCTGGCACGGGAGCTGGAACTGGGCGCCAACTTGGATATCGAGCTGAATAACATGGAAGTACTGAGTGAGGCCGTAGACTCCATGATAGAGAAACTGGACCGAAACTCCCCCGTGTTATACTGGCTGCTGGAGTACATAGAAGAACGGATAGCCGATGACAAACGCTGGAATGTGTCTGGCGAAATAAAGAGTTTCGGACGAAATATCTTCGACGAAGGATACATAGAAAAAGGAAACGGGCTGCGTGAAAAACTGCAAGACAAAGATTGCATCAAAAACTATCGTAAGACACTGCTGGACATACTGGAAGAAGTGCTGGAACAAATGAAAGGATTTGCCGACCAGTTTTTCGGAATATTGGAAACAAACGGAATAAAAGCAGAAGACCTGAAGAACGGAAACCGGGGGATAGCCAGCTATTTCAACAAACTGCAAGCGGGCAAACTGGACGACAGTATACGCAACGCCACAGTAGAGAAATGTATGGACAACCCCGATGAATGGGTGAAAAAAAACTCGCCCTTGCGTCATGCCATCACAGAACTGGCAGAAACGGAATTAATCCCCCTACTAAATGATTCGGAAAGGTTCAGAAGCCGGAACAACAGGCTGGCCAATTCCTGCCAGCTCTCACTGCGCCACGTAAACAACGTGCGACTGCTGGCAAACATCGACGAGGAAGTACGCGAACTGAACCATGAGAACAACCGCTTCCTGCTGTCGGACACCAACGCGCTGCTCCACCAGCTGGTAAAAGACGGCGACTCTTCTTTTGTGTTCGAAAAGATAGGAACCACCATACGCAATGTAATGATTGACGAGTTTCAAGACACCTCGCGCATGCAATGGGACAATTTCCGCCTGCTGCTACTCGAAGGACTGTCGCAAGGAGCAGACAGCCTGATTGTGGGCGACGTGAAACAATCCATCTACCGGTGGCGAAACGGCGACTGGGGAATACTGAACGGACTGAAGACACACATCGGAGCCTTCCCTGTCAAAGTGAAAACGCTGAGCACCAACCGACGGAGTGCTGCCCACATCATCCAGTTCAACAACGAAGTGTTTACAGCCGCCTGCAACGTGCTGAACAACATCTATAAAGAAGAACAAGGAGAAGAGTGCAAGGAACTGAAGGAAGCCTACAACGACGTATGCCAGCAAATATGCAAGGATCCCGGGAAAGGTTATGTGAGAGTGGAGTTCCTGTCGGACAAGGAAGACAGAAGCTACGCAGACGACACTCTGTATCGTCTGGGAGAAGAAGTGGATTCCCTGGTGGCACAAGGCATACATCTGCAAGACATCGCCATACTGGTACGAAAGAACAAAAGCATTCCGCTAATAGCCGATTACTTTGATAAAAACACCCCCTATAAGATTGTATCCGACGAGGCATTCCGGCTAGACGCTTCACTGGCAGTATGCATGATAGTGGACGGCATACGCTATCTATCACAACCCGACAATCGGATTGCCAAAGCCCAGCTGGCTGCCGCCTACCAGAATGAAGTGTTACATAAAGAAATAAACATTAACACACTGCTGCTAAACGACATAAACAACTACCTGCCTTACGGATTTACCGAAGAGACAGAAAAACTCCGCCTTATGCCGCTGTACGAGCTGATGGAGAAATTGTTCGACTTGTTTCAAATGACGCACATCGAGCAACAGGATGCCTATCTGTGCGCGTTTTTCGATGCGGTGACAGAGTATCTGCAAAACAATTCGTCCGAACTATCCGCCTTCATCACCTATTGGGAAGAAAAGCTGTGCAGCAAGACCATTCCCTCGGGCGAAGTAGAAGGCATCCGCATTCTGTCCATCCATAAATCAAAAGGACTGGAATACCACACCGTATTACTCCCCTTCTGCGACTGGAAGATGGAAAACGAGACAAACAATCACCTGGTGTGGTGCGCACCCTGTCAGGAACCCTTCAACCAGCTCGACATCGTTCCCGTCAATTACTCCACCGCCATGCAGCAGTCCATCTATCAGAACGATTTCCTGAATGAGCGCCTGCAATTATGGGTGGATAATCTGAACCTACTCTACGTGGCATTCACCCGCGCACAAAAGAATTTGATTATATGGGGAAAAGCAGGACAGAAGAAAACCGTATCCGAGCTGTTGGGAAATGCCCTGTCTGTTCTGACAGGAAAAGACTATACCGCCGGAGAAGAGAGCTACGAACTGGGCACGCTCTATCTCTCTACCCACGAAGGAAACAAGCCGGCCTCACGCAACAAGCTTCTGACTGTTCCCCGGCGTCTGCCCGTCCATCTGGAGACACTGAAAACCCACATCGAGTTCAAACAGTCCAACCGCTCCGCCCAATTTATTCGCGGCGAAGAAGAGAGTGAAGAGAAATACATCCGAAAAGGCCAATTGTTGCATCATCTGTTTTCCGTAATCCGCACCACAGACGATGTGTCCACAGCCATAGAACGCCTTCGCTTCGAAGGCATCATAGAGTCGGCCCAACAGGAAAAACAGCTACGGAAACTCACCGAGTGGGCCTTGGGCCATCCGCTAGTGAAAGAATGGTACTCGGGGCACTGGGAATTATACAACGAGTGTGCCATCATTTACCAACAGCAAGGAGTATTGCAAACTCGGCGACCAGACCGTGTGATGATGAAAAACGGAGAAGTAGTAGTGGTAGATTTCAAATTCGGAAAGAAACGGACCGCCTACAACAAGCAGGTCAAAGAGTATATGAATTTATTGGCGGATATGGGACATCAGCATATACGCGGCTATTTATGGTATGTATTCAACAATGAACTGGAGGAAATAAAATAATGGAAAGCTTTTTGAAACTGGTAGCAACCGATCTGTACAAACATACGGGAGGAAACCTGGCACACACTGCCGTGGTGTTTCCCAACAAACGTGCCGGACTCTTTTTTAACGAATACCTTGCCCGGGAGGCCCATACCCCTATCTGGTCGCCTGCCTACGTTACCATCAGCGAACTGTTCAGGAGCCTGTCGCCATGGGAAGTGAGCGACCCCGTCAAGCTGGTATGCGAACTTTATAAAGTATTCCGTCAGGAAACCCAAACAACGGAGACACTGGACGACTTTTACTTTTGGGGAGAAATGATGATCAGCGACTTTGACGATGCCGACAAGAATATGGCGGACACGGACAAACTGTTTGCCAATCTGCAGGATCTGCGCAACATCATGAACGACTATACATTTATAGACAATGAGCAGGAAGAAGCCATCCGGCAGTTCTTCCAGAACTTTTCCATCGAACGAAGAACAGCCCTGAAAGAACGGTTCATCTCCCTATGGGACGTACTGGGAAACATTTACAAAGGATTCCACCAAGCGCTGGCAGCCCAGCATATCGCCTACGAAGGGATGATGTACCGCCATGTCATAGAACATCTGGACGTGAACAAGCTCCCTTACGAGAGATACGTATTTGTAGGATTCAATGTGTTGAACAAAGTGGAACACACTCTGTTCAGCCGGCTGAAAGAAGCCGGGAAAGCCCTCTTCTATTGGGACTACGATGAATTCTACATGGGTAACAACAAACAGAACATCCATCAGGAGGCCGGCGAATTTATCCGACGCAACTTGCGCGACTTCCCTTCCACCCTGCCCGGCGAACTGTTCAAAAACCTTGCACAACCCAAAGAGGTGCATTACATCGCGTCGTCCACCGAGAACGCGCAAGCCCGCTATCTACCACAATGGATACGCGACAATCTGACCACCCCCGAAAAAGAAACGGCAGTAGTGCTGTGCAACGAAGCCCTGCTACAACCGGTCCTCCACTCCCTACCTGCCGAAGTGAAACATGTCAACATCACCATGGGATTTCCCTTGTCGCAAACTCCGGTATACAGTTTTCTCATCGCCTTGCTTGAACTGCACACCCATGGATTCAATCCCAAAAGCGGCCGTTATACATTCCGCCCGGTAGTCACCCTGCTGAAACACCCCTATACCCGTCAGCTCACAAGCCAGGCCGAAGTGCTGGAAAAAGAGCTGACCCGCGACAACCGATTCTATCCTCTGCCCGGAGAACTGGGCAAGAACGAATTTCTGACTCGTCTCTTCACCCCGATCTCCGGCAACCTAAACTTGTGCATCCATCTGTCGGAGACCTTGCAGCAAGTGGCGGGCATCTATCAGAAGGAAAATACCTCCGAAACCGAAGAGACAAACGCCTTCAACCAGCTCTATCGCGAATCGCTTTTCAAAGCCTACACCATCGTAAACCGGTTTCGTACACTGATAGAGCAACACGAACTGAACGTACAACCTGAGACATTGCGCCGACTGATGGTCAAAGTCCTGTCGGGAACCAACATTCCGTTCCATGGTGAACCGGCCATCGGCATGCAGGTAATGGGAGTACTGGAGACGCGTAATCTGGATTTCCGCCACTTGGTGATGCTGTCGGTCAACGAAGGGCAGCTACCCAAATCGGGGGGCGATTCCTCTTTCATTCCCTACAACCTGCGCAAAGCTTTCGGCATGACCACCATCGAACACAAGATAGCCGTATATGCCTACTATTTCTACCGGCTACTGCAACGAGCGGAAAAAATCACCCTCATGTACAACAGCAGTTCGGACGGCCTGAACCGCGGCGAATGGAGCCGCTTCATGCTGCAATTTCTCATTGAGTGGCCCCACTCCGTCGACCGGCAGTTTCTGGAAACCGGACAGTCTCCCCGAGGCGTCGCTCCCATCACGGTGGAAAAGACTCCGGACGTGATGCGCCGCATGCAAAGCCTGTTCGACCTACGCGCCAACCCACGCGCCAAGTTCTCGCCATCGGCCCTGAACAACTATCTGGACTGCCCTTTGAAATTCTATTATAAATACGTGGCCGGACTTGCCGCCCCCGACGAAGTAAGTGCCGAAATAGATTCCGCCAAGTTCGGAAGCATCTTCCACCATGCGGCCGAGCATATCTACAAGGACCTGACCGCCCATGGCAACGTAGTAAACAAAGAAGCTTTGGAAAACCTGCTGCGCAACGAGATAAAATTGCAGAACTATGTGGACACCGCGTTCAAGGAACTGTTTTTCCATATCGAACCAAACGAAAAGCCGGAATACAACGGCATACAGCTGATCAACTCCGCCGTCATCGTAAGATATCTGAAACAGCTTTTACAGAACGACCTGCGCTACGCCCCTTTCACCTTTGTGGCATCAGAAAAAGAAGTGGAGGAAAACATCGACATACAAACCTCTAAAGGAATCATCCGATCGCGTATCGGAGGAATCATAGACCGCATGGACAGCAAAGACGGGACGCTGCGCATTGTGGACTACAAGACCGGCGGCGACGCCGACACACCCCCCAACGTAGAGTCGCTGTTTGTGCCAGACAAGAAACGCTCAAACTACGTATTCCAAACCTTCATGTATGCAGCCATCGTATGCCGCAAACAGCCGCTGAAAGTGGCTCCGGCCCTTCTCTACATCCACAGAGCGGCCACCGACACCTATTCGCCCGTCATACAACTAGGTGAGCCGCGCAAGCCGAAAGAAGCGGTGGAAGATTTCGGCCGGTACCAAGCAGAATTCCGCAAGCGGCTTCAGACCCTGCTCGAGGAAATCTTCCATCCGGAAAAGGCGTTCACCCAAACAGAGATCATAGAAAAATGTGCCTATTGCGATTTCAAGGCACTATGCGGAAAATCCTGACCCCGCCCATCGGAACGCCCATTGCGTTACCTTGTCTTCCCGATGCACCGGCAGCATCGGGAAGACTTCCTTATTCCAACGCCCTTTGCCGGCAGAAACACCCGCAAAACTTATCTTCCACGTTCTCTACCGGTTCGTCGAATATACCATATACCGAAGAACCCGATCCGCTCATCGACGCATACACCGCCCCCAGATCGTACAATTTATCTTTGATAGCCGCTATCTCGGGATACTTCCGGAAGACAGGCTCCTCAAAATCATTCTTCATGCAGTCCTTCCAGGCCGCCACAGGCAAGTCTACCATTTCCTTCAGCGATACAGCCGGACGAGCGGGCTTTATCTCAGCATACGCATCACGTGTGGAGACAAAAATATCTGGTTTGACCAGCACAATGTAATATCCGTGCAACGACACCTCCACAGGTTCGAATACATTGCCTATCCCAGTGGCAAAGACAGGCCGGTTGCGTACAAAGAAAGCACAATCGGCACCCAGCCGAGCGGCGTATTCCTCCATCTGCTCTGTGGTCATCCCTAACGAGAACTTGTCGTTCAGCAGTTTAATCATATAAGCAGCATCCGATGATCCTCCACCCAGTCCGGCTCCCACCGGTATATGTTTGTACATGTGTATGTCCACCGGTTGCATGGCGGGATAGTGTTCTTTCAGCAACTTATAGGCTTTCACCACCAGATTGGAATCGGGTTCTCCGTCTATCGGAGTGCCGCTGACACGCAACGTATATTCGCAGCCTCCCTTCTCACGCCGTGTCACCTCCAGGGCGTCTTGCAGGTTTATCGGATAAAATACGGTTTCTAAATTATGATAACCATCCGGACGTTTCTCTATTACATTCAGGCCCAGATTAATCTTTGCATTAGGAAATGTAATCATATTCTGCTCTTTAATAATTGTTTTTATAATGTGTTTTGTCAGAGTGCCGCCCGTACAACAAAGACCCACTTCCGTCTTTTGCCGGACAACGCACCAAATATAGAACAAACTTTTCATTTTACCATAAAAAATAACCATTTTGCTTACCGAATTGTTCATCCCCTCCTGCATTTCAGTCCCATTTTTTTCGCAATCTCTTTCCGACAAACAGGCCCGGCATGTACTGTGAACAAGCCCAGCATGTACCGTGAACAAGCCTAGCATGTACTGTGAACAGGCCCGGCATGTACCGTGAACAAGCCCACATGCCCCCATCCCCCCAAACACATACGTACGTGTAAATTCGTTCTATTTTTGCCGACGGACAGGACGCCCAACTCAACAAAAAATTCTATCTTTGCCCCTGCTTTAAACAGATGACAATGGCAGAAACGAGAAAAACAATACGAACCCCCAAAGCTTCGAAAGCGAAGCCCATCGATGAATATGGACATTTACAACCCCAAGCACCCGAGCTGGAAGAAGCCGTGCTGGGAGCACTGATGATAGAAAAAGACGCTTACTCGCTGGTGAGTGAGATACTTCGTCCCGAATCTTTTTACGAACGCCGCCACCAGCTGATTTATTCGGCCATCACCTCGCTATCGCTACGCCAGCAACCTGTCGACATCCTGACTGTGGCCGAACAGTTGCGCAGCACAGGCGACCTGGAAGAAGCGGGCGGACCTTTCTATATCACCCAGTTGAGCGGCAAGGTGGCCTCATCCGCCCACATCGAATACCATGCGCGCATCATCGCACAGAAATTCCTGGCACGCGAGCTTATTACTTTTACCAGCAACATCCAGACCAAGGCCTTCGACGAGACGCAAGACGTGGACGACCTGATGCAGGAAGCAGAAGGAAAGCTGTTCGAGATCTCACAGCAGAACATGAAAAAGGACTATACGCAGATCAATCCCGTGATTCAAGAGGCATACGAGA
>CAMWGU010000002.1 GCA_947173895.1 uncultured Bacteroides sp.
ATACTTGCCCTTTTCTGAACGGCGAATATCTCAGTGTGTCCGCTGAATAGTTACAGATGGCTAGCAGTCCTGCTAATTTTAATTTAAATTCCTTCATCCTATTTTTTGTATTGTCGTTATGCAGGCAAAGGTAAAAGGAAAAATCGGGACACGCAAATAAGTGTAAGGAAATGCAGGTGAAATAGGGCGTTAGAAAAAAACACGTTTGTATCATATTGTTATACAGCTGTTTGCACATCTGAAGAAATAGCCAACTGATATCCTCTTTTTCCTCTCACAAACTGAATCTGGATGGACGGATCCATGCTCAGCAACTTCTTCAAGGAGCTAATTGTTTGCCGGCGACGGTCGTTCAAGCCCAGATCATCCGAAGGCCAATTGCAAATGGCATCGATTTTATCGTTTGTCAAAAAGAAATCGGGAGCCTGGGCAAAGCCCAGCAATAGTTTGGCCAGTTGCGGGGTGCAGTCCTTTGTTTCTTTTCCATAGGCCAGCGTATGCCGGATGGAGTTGTAGATACATCCGCCAATCTGATAGGCAGTGACCGGTACATTTGCCTTTTCTGTCTTTTTGTGCTTCCGGGACCTGGCGTAGGACAATCCTCCTGACATGCAATACATAAGAAGAGACCCGACATTGCCCACAATAAGGGATTTGCCCAATCCACACAACACCAAAAGCCGGGCAGCGCGTAGGCTGTCAACTGCATGGTATACATATCATCCAAATAGTAAGTGCCCAAATCGTAGCGCGAGGCAATGATGGTTGTATCTTCTACAGAGACCTTGCGCACATCATCGCTCCCCAATGGATGCACTTCCAAAGAGAGGGCGCATACCATTCCGCCATACCGGGCATTCATTTCGGCTTTCCACTGGCTGCCAATCTGTTCCAAGGGGAATTTTCCCAGGTCATCCAGTATATTAGCTTTTGTCCCTGCAATCTCCAGCGGATATAATCCCTGTGTCTCCTTCAGTGAGTCCACTTCAATCTCGAATTCGCCTGCCTTCGATATGTTTTTTCGTTTGGTATGTTTCTTGTCACCCTTGTTTTCCAAAAACCTATATATCTCCAGTTTTTCAAATTCCCGGTTTACTGCTTGCTCTGCCACGCTGCGTAGCGTTTGTATTGCCATCTTCTTTGCCTCGGCACGTCCCTGGCGGGCATTGCCATGCAGGGCGATTCCTCCCCAAAGCATTGCCACAATGGCAGCACTTGTCCATAATATAAGAATCTTTTTGCTGTGTTTCATATTTCTTTTTAATCGAATATCTTGAATTCGTAGCCTTGTTCCAGCAGCCATTCGATGGCGCGAGGCAAAGCATATTTCATGTTCTTTTCTGCTTTCAGTGAATCATGAAACGTAATGATAGAACCGTTTCGCACATAATGCTTCACTTTCTCAAGCACTTGTTTGCCGTTCAGCTTGTTGCTGTAGTCGCGGGTCACCAGGTCCCACATCACTATCTGGTACTTGTGGCGCAGCACCATGTATTGCATCCAGCGCATGTGGCCGTGGGGTGGGCGGAACAGATTGGTATGAATCAGTTCGTTGGCCTTGTCTGTGTTGGCCAGGTAGTTCTTGCTCAGGTATTCGAATCCCCGGATGTGGTTGAACGTGTGGTTTCCCAGCCGATGGCCGCGTTCTACTATCATTTGGAACTCCTTGGGATGCTTGCGCACGTTGTCGCCTACCAGGAAAAAGGTGGCTTTGATGTGGAATCGGTCTAATAGGTCGAGTACCCATGGGGTGATTTCGGGAATCGGTCCGTCATCGAATGTCAGATAAACAGCTTTTGCACGCTTATCCATTCGCCAAAAGGCACGGGGATAAAGCCAACGGACTATCAGCGGTGGTTGTTCAATAAACATGAGCGTGTATCTTTTGTATGTTGTTTCTGTTTGTTTTTAACGCGAATGACACGGAAGCGGATCAGAACATGACTAATCCGCGTTCCGTGTCATTTTGCGTTATGAAAATATGCTTTATCTGTCGGATGCCTTGCCGCCTATGCGTTTGTTGAACATCTCATAAAGCACTTTAAACTTTTGGGCATAGTGGTCGGCTCTGTCCGATTTCTTTGGCTGTTCGCCCTCGGTCTGCATGCCGCCGGCAGCGTGTGCGCGGGCCAGACTCTTGTTGATTTCGTCCAGAATGTAGAAATGGCGCACACAGTTTTCATACGATCCTTGCAAACGTTGGTCATTCAGGCTCATATACCAGGTGATGTATTCCACCGACTTGTTGGCCAGCTCGTCCAGGATGGCTTCGCCTTTTTCTATTTCTCCCAGTGCCAGATAGGCATCGGCCATTTCTTTGGAGCTGCTCATGATGTAATCATGGGGCACGGTGGTGCTCGGGATTTCTTTTGAGCAATAATCAAGGGCCGTCAGTGCTTTCTCTTCTTTTCCTTCTTTTATCAGCTGGGTGGCCAATTGTATGAACGTGCGGCGGTGGGTCTGACACATACGCATCACTGTTTCATCGATGTAGATGTCCGGATTGCTGATGCCGCCGAATCTGAACTTGTGTAGCAGGTTGTCATACATCTTGTCGCTGTCGATCCGTGCATTCAGCTGCGTTGTGTTGAACGGAGTGATGCGGTAGGCCAGGCCTTCCTGCATGAAGTTGTTGCCCAGGTTCAGGTGGTTGTCGACGCCTACGGTGATGGCCATGTACATCGGACGTTCCCAGTTGGTGTTTGCCAACATTTCGAGCATCATCAGTTCGCTCTTGTAGAGCATCCGCTTTCCTTTCAGCGAGATGTTCATATAGTCGGGTATTTCGCCATGCAGCGAGTCGGGAATCATCATGCCCGAGCGTTTGACGGCTTCTTTGTCCAGCTTGATGACGATGCTGTCTGTCGGAATCATTTGCAGTCCCTCTTTGGGCGAGCGTACCCAGTATTTCAGGATGTTTTTCAGCTCATACGGGTTGTCTCCGAATTCCTTGGCTGCTTCTTCCGGATTTTGTTTGTAAAAGTTATTGATGCTTTCCATCACTTCGGGGCGTATGGCCACTCCTTCGTTGTGTCCCTGCACGTACTCCAAACGGCTCCATTCGATGGGCACAGCCGGCGAGTCGTATGCCTGGCGTTTCATCTGGTCGATGTACCAGTCGGTTTGCAGGTAACTCAGGTTGCACACGCGCACATCGGTGCGGAAACCTTCTGTTTCTTGGTTGTACCACAGGGGGAAAGTGTCATTGTCTCCGTTGGTGAAGAGAATCGGGTTACCCTCTTCTTGTACGGTGCTCAGGTAGTTTTGGCCGAAGTCGCGTGCCACGTAGCGGTTGCTGCGGTCGTGGTCGTCCCAAGTTTGGCTGACCATTTGGGCAGGTACGAACAGACAGAGTACGGTGGCAATGACGGCGGCCGGTTTTTCGCCCGTCTTGCTTTGCAGCCATTGGGCGATGCCTGCCACGCCCATGCCTATCCAGATGGCGAAGGCGTAGAACGAGCCGGCGTATGCATAGTCGCGTTCGCGAACCTGCAGCGGCGTCTGGTTCAGATAAAGCACGATGGCCAGTCCGGTCATGAAGAACAGGAAGAACACAATCCAAAACTGTTGGATGCCTATAGGTTCCTCTATTTCCGCTCCGTCCGGCGTGGTGATGCGCCGCACCTTGTATGCCTGCCAGAACAGCCCGATGAGTCCCAGCAGCAAGGGGAGGCAATAGAAGACGTTATGTCCCTTGTTGTCCTTCAGTTCCGAGGGGAGCAGGGTCTGGTCGCCCACCAGCATCCGGTCGATGAACGGGATGCCGGTAATCCAGTTGCCGTGCTCTATTTCGCCTTGTCCCTGTATGTCGTTTTGCCGTCCGGCAAAGTTCCACATGAAGTAGCGCCAATACATGTAGTTCAGCTGGTAGATGAAGAAAAAACGGATGTTGTCCCATTGGGTGGGCACTTTCACCATCATCATCTGTCCGCACTGGTCGTAGGGCACCTGTACGCCTGTTATGCCGCCCAGCCAGTCTTCGTATGCCTGTGCGTGCGCATCGCTGTACATGCGGGGGAAGAGCATGTTTTGGGCATACTTGTACTCGGTTTTGTGGCGTACCACCTCGTAGCTGTCTTTCTCGTCGGGGGTTGCCTTTTCCTTACGCTGATAGACGGGTGCGCCTTCTGTCACATCGTAGGTACAGCCTCCGTCTACTTCTTTCAGTGCCGGTTTGGAAGCATAGGTCTGCCCGTAGAACAGAGGCCGGGTGCCGTATTGCTCGCGGCCCAGATATTCGCCCAAGGTAAAGATGTCTTCCGGCGAGTTTTGGTCCATCGGCGTATTGGCGGTAGAGCGGATCACGATGACGGCGTAGGACGAATATCCCACCATAATCATCATGATGCACAGCAGGGAGGTATTCAGCGTGCGTGCGCTGATCTGGTATTTTTTGTTCAGATCGGCAAACAGATAGAATCCCAATGTGCCTAATATGATAATGCCGATGAAGGCGCTGCTCCATCCGTGCCCGTAGAACGGGATGCCCAGCATGGCGATGGTCGCCAGGAAGGAGATGTTCATGCGTTTGCGGTCTCGCTCGGTGTAGCTTTCATAAACTCCCCAGATGATGGATGCCGAAAGCAGGATGATGTAGACAATCAGACCACTGTTGAAAGGCATGCCCATGCCGTTGACAAACAGCAGTTCGAACCAGCCTCCCACCTTTACCACGCCCGGCACGATGCCATAGAGTACGGCCGCTACCAGTATCATGGAACCGGTCAATGCCAGCAGGCTGCCTTTGACATTGGCAGCAGGATTTTTTTTGTAATAATACACCAGGACAATGGCGGGAATACACAGCAGGTTCAGCAGGTGTACGCCAATGGAAAGTCCTGTCAGATAAGCGATCAGAACGAGCCAGCGGTCGCTGTGAGGCTCGTCTGCAACGTTTTCCCATTTCAGGATGAGCCAGAAAACAACGGCAGTGAAGAGGCTTGAATAGGCATATACTTCACCTTCTACCGCACTGAACCAAAAGGTGTCGCTCCATGTGTAGGCCAGTGCTCCTACCAGTCCCGATCCCATGATGGTAATGAGTTTGCTCAAGGTCATCTCGTTGTTGTCGGGGCATACCAGTTTCTTTACTAGATGGGTGATGCTCCAGAAGAGGAACAAGATGCAGGCCGCACTCATCAGAGCGCTCATGGTATTGACCATTCGGGCTACTTGGCTGGGATCATTTGTGAATTGACTGAACAGGTTGGCTGTAAGCATAAAGAAAGGTGCACCGGGCGGGTGTCCTACTTCCAGCTTGTAGCCGGTAGTGATGAATTCCGGACAATCCCAGAAACTGGCTGTCGGTTCGATGGTCATGCAGTAAGTATAGGCTGCAATGGCAAAAGCTAACCAACCTACCAGATTGTTGACTAAATTGTACTGTTTCATGAATATATTATTATTTCGTTAACATTCAGTGGGCACAAAGATACGAAAGAAAGTTGGAATAGGGGAGTAATGGTCTGTTATTTAACCTCAGTTCGATATAACTTAACGTCAGTTTGGTTTCCTCACTTCATCGCGGCCTATTGCGTAAGGCCTCTCTAGCCAATGCCTAACCCTTTTCATACGGTTGAATCTATCTCCCAAAGCCTTTGGAGTTAACTCCAAGCGCTTGGGAGATACTACCCAATAGGCGGAAATCCCTTAGTAGTAAAGCAGGGCGGGTTTAAGGATACGTATACGGTCCTTTAATGGCCAAGAATATTTTCCTTTTATTTGCATTCGTCGTGGTGGTGGCATTTCAACACGCGATGGGGCAGATTGCCGTGTCCCAGTAGCTCAATGGGGCATCCGAAGTGTTCTTCCAGCCACTCGGCAGGTATTTCCGTGTCGGGATGATAGTCCAGTGTTTCGTTGACGCATGCTATGGTTTTCACGTTTTGCAATACTGTGCCTATGTCGTGGCTTACCAATACTACGGCTCGTTCTTTGTTGATTTCCTCTAGCAAAGAGTAGAGTTTGGCTTCAAATCGTTTATCAATGTAGGTATTGGGCTCGTCCAAAATGATGACTTCGGGATTGGAGACCAAGGCACGTCCCAATAGGGCACGTTGTAGTTGTCCTCCGCTTAGTTCGCCGATGGCACGGTGTTCCATACCTTCCAGTCCCATACGGATGATGGTTTGATTGACCTGTTCGCGTTGTTCGGGAGTATGGCGACGGAACAAGGATTTTTGTTTGTTCAGCCCCGATAATACTACTTCGTATACGGAAATTGGGAATTTTTTGTCGATGCTGTTGTATTGCGGCAGATATCCCATGGTTATTTCGGACACCTCTTTCCCGTTTCTGAAAAAGCGGCGGGTGCCTGCGTTGGGATGCAGCAATCCTAGGATTATTTTGATCAGTGTGGTCTTTCCGCCGCCGTTAGGACCGATTATGCCCAGAAAGTCACGTTCGTATATGGTGAGATTGACACGGTCCAATACTGTTTTTTCGTCATACGCGACAGAAATGCCCGTAAGTTGTATTATGGGATTCATCATAAGGCTTTGTTATTTGGCAAGTGCTTTGGCTACATTGATCATTTCTGTCTGCCATTCATAACTTAACGGGTTGATGGGGACTACGGCGATTCCCAATTCGTCTGCTATCAGCCGGGCATTGCGTGTGTCAAACTCCTGTTGGACAAAGATCACTCGGGCATTGTCTCTCTTGCAGGTTTCTATCAGTTCTTTCAGGTGGGCAGGCGATGGCTCTTTGCCTCCTTCCTCGATACAGATTTGTTTTAGCCCGTAGTCTCGGGCAAAATAGCTGAGTGCAGGATGGTAGATAAGGAACGTACTGTCGGCTTGTTGCAGCATTTTCCGCACTTTGCAGTCTGTTTGTGCGATGACTTCTAGCATGCTGTCTCTCCGATGTTGGTAATAAGCCTCGTTCGGGCTGTCCAGTTCACACAGGGCGGCATAGATATTAGCTGTAATCACCGAAGCGTTGCGTGCGGAGTTCCATACATGCGGCTCTATTCCTCCTTCGTGATGATGGTCGCCATGGTCGTGTGCTGTTTCTTGTATGAAATCTATTCCTTCCGACGTGTCGAACACTTTCAAATGGGGAGCGTTTGTAATCAGTTTATTCATCCAAGCTTGCTCAAAACCGATATGGCCGATGCGCAGGTAGGCAATGCTTTTGTCCAGACCGACTAGTTGCTGAGGGGTAGGGTCGTAAGTTTCAGGACTGCTTCCTTTAGGAACCATGCTGATCACTTTGAATTTATCTCCTGCTATGGCTTCGGCAAAATAGCGTAATGGTTCCAAAGTGACAGTCAGTGTCGGTTCTTCGGAAACTTGCCGCTGCGTGTCGCAAGCGGTAAGTAGGTGTATTGCAAACAGAATGAGGCTGACACATGTCAAGCTTCTACAGTAGCAAAGTATGGGGATTGTATGGTAGTGTTTTCCCATTGTGCGTCATTTTTTTATTGGTGTTGTCAGGCAAAGTTAGGGGTAATTCTTCAGAATCGCAATTATTTGACGAAATAAAAGCGTTCTGCAGTTCCTCGTTTAGGCTGTAAAAACACCTGTATGTGTAAACAGGGGGCTATGGAATTTTCTTTTCCTCAAAATGCTTTTTTGGTTGCCCGCAATATCTCTCGTTTTCCTCCCGGAGGGCCTGGAAGGCGTTCTACGGTGAATCCGGCCGCCTGCAACATCCTTCTCACTATGCCTTTGGCACAATAAGTGGTCAGGATGCCTTCTTTGTTCAATACCTTGTATAGGGCATCGAAAAGAGATTGCTTCCACATTTCGGGTTGTTTTTCGGGAGCGAAGGCATCAAAATAGATGATGTCGTATCGGGAGTTGGTGACATAGCTGTCGTCTGTTGACTGAAAAAGTTGGGTGAAATCTCCTTCTATTTTGTGTAAAGTAAACCAAGGAGACAGACGGTTTTCCATTTCCCACGGTGTGCGGTGGATGGCATAATACTCTTTTTCGTGCTGTCTGCCGATAAGGTGAGGATAATCCAGCAATCTTAGAGGCTCTTCGGTTAACGGATAGCGTTCGATGGCGGTGTAATGTACTTTTCGTTGGGATTCTTCTGCCGAGAGCAGGGTCAGAAAGGCATTCAGTCCGGTTCCCAGTCCTATTTCCAGTATATGGGGTTCAGTCACAGAAGAATACTTCAGTCCCATATTGATAAAGATATGCTGCGATTCTGTCAGGGCTCCTTTCACCGAATGATAGTGCTCGTCCAGTTCGGGCACATAGAGCGTGTAACTTCCGTCTGCTGTACGTTCCAGTTTCATAATATTCAATGTATTAAAGCGGTTGCCTCCAATACACCCCATACCAATAAAGCGTAGCGGAGTATTTTTCCGGTGGTCATGGCAAGGACGACAATCCATATATTAGCGCGCATCATGCCCAATACAATGGATATGGCGCTCCCCAAAATGGGGATGAATGCAAAAAAGGCCATCCAGGCTCCTCGTCCGTGGACAAAACGTTCCGCACGGTCCATCTTTTCCTTTTTTACATGAAAATATTTCTCTATCCATTCCATATTGCCCAAATGCCCCATCCAATAGCATGTCATGCCTCCGGCAACATTGCCGGCAGTAGCGGCAGCTATACTGATCACAGGATCTAGTCCTAATGGGCCTACACAGGCTGCCAACACGGCTTCCGAGCTGAACGGGAGAACACTTCCGGCTATGAAGGAGCCTAAAAACAGCCCCCAGTATCCCCAGTCAATCAGGAATTGAAGAATTGCATCCATAGATTGTATGTTGTTAGAATGATTAAGATAACAAATGTAATGATGAAAAAGATGCCGGTAAAGCGGTTGTGAGTTAAACTAAATAAATGTCCTGTTAAAATAGATCCTGCAATGATCTGCATCTGTAACAAAGTATTAAAATGCTGGGGTTGCAGAATACCCAGAATGTAGATCCAGACTTCAATACTGATTAGAAAAAACAGAAACAGGCGTGTGCGTACCTTATCCAAATAAGACGTTTGAAGATAATGTATACTACTGACCAAAGATATCAAAGTAATCATTCCGAAGGACAATATCTCGCTGGGGCCCAAAGCCTGATAGCTGATCGGTTGGAAGTGGACTATTTCCTGTAACAGTTCCCTAAAAAACTCCATCTTGTCATAGCAGAATGCATAGCCGAAACAGAACCAATAAGGTACACTTAGCCCGATAAGGCTGGCAAAGAAGCTTTTAAGTGACAAAGATCTGAAGTTGATCATGCCCATATAAAGCAAAGGGGTGAAGTAAATCAACTGAGGGAACAGCAAACTTCCCAGGCCGATGAAAAGAAAAGCGTGAAACACACTTTCTTCGGGGTGAGCTGATTCGTAACTCCTGAATAATTGGAATATGGCTGTCAGGAAAAGGAATGGAACAAAAGCGGCAATCCGGAAGGGAGGCGGGAACAGGCAGACAGTGGTCAGCAACATATAGAAACTGACATGCAATGTGCTGCGGGTTCGTATCAAGCTGAAGGTGGTGTTGGTCTCAATCAGCAGATATGCTGTCAATGCACAAGCCAGTAGGCTGACCATATCCAGCCATTCATGGGCAGTAATGATCCGGAGAAGCAAGCATATAAAAATGGCGGAAGGGAAGGTAAATCTTCCCTTTGCCACATTTATCTGGAATTTATTATAGCTTGCCATCTGTCAACAGTTCGTGGTTTTAGAGGTCGAATCCGATATCGGAACGGAAATACTTCTTGTCAAAACAGATTTTTTTTGCATTGGCAAATGATTGGGCCAAAGCTTCTTCTTTATTAGTGCCATAAGAGCTGACTGCAATGACGCGTCCGCCACTGGTGACTGTTTGGCCGTTTTTCAGCATTGTTCCTGCATGGAATACAATGCTGTTTTCCACTTCCTCTATTCCGCTGATGGGATAACCTTTTTCATAATGCTCTGGGTATCCGCCTGATACCAGCATGACGCATACGGCTGTACGCGGATCTATCTCCAGTACTTTTTCGTCCAGATTTCCATCGGCTACTCCTTTAAATAATTCTACCAAGTCACTTTGGATACGGAGCATGACACTTTCTGTCTCTGGATCACCCATGCGTACATTGTATTCTATTACCATCGGTTCGCCTTTTACATTGATTAGACCGAAGAAGATGAATCCTTTGTAATCTATGCCTTCTTCTGCCAGTCCCTCTACGGTGGGGCGGATAATGCGTTCTTCTACCTTTTGCATCCATGCTTTGTCGGCAAACGGGACAGGAGATATGCTACCCATGCCGCCGGTGTTGAGGCCTTTATCTCCTTCACCGATGCGTTTATAGTCTTTTGCTTCGGGCAGGATTTTGTAGTTCTTTCCGTCAGTCAATACAAATACGGAACATTCTATACCGCTCAGGAATTCTTCAATCACTACGGTAGCAGATGCGTTGCCAAACATACCCTCCAGCATTTTTTTCAGTTCTTTTTGGGCTTCTTCCAAGGTGGGTAATATCAGAACTCCTTTTCCCGCACAAAGACCGTCGGCTTTCAATACATATGGAGCCTGTAGTGTTTCAAGAAAAGCAAGTCCTTCCTTCAGGTTATCGGCTGTGATGCTTTTGTAGCCGGCTGTGGGGATATTGTGACGCTGCATGAATCCTTTAGCAAACTCCTTGCTCCCTTCCAGCACAGCACCTGCCCGGGAAGGTCCGATGACGGGAATGTCCTTTAGGTTTTCGTCTTCTTTGAAGTAGTCGTATATGCCTTTCACTAACGGATCTTCGGGACCTACTACTACCATATTTATTTTGTTCTTTACTACAAATTCTTTGATTGCTGCAAAGTCATCTGCTTTGATTGCTACATTCTCGCCCACAGCACTTGTTCCGGCATTTCCCGGTGCGATGTATAGTTTGTCTATTTGGGGGCTTTGGGCTATTTTCCATGCCAAGGCGTGTTCGCGTCCGCCGGAGCCTAATAATAACAGTTTCATGTTTTTTTTCTTTATTATGTTTTTTCCGTCATCCCAGTTGATGAAAAGGGATGACGGAGAAAGAAAGGGTTATATCATTTTAAGTGGTCTTCAAAATAACGTGTGATGCGCTTGTACAGATGTACGCGATCGCGTCCGAACATGTTGTGTCCGTCACCTGGATACATAAAGAAGTCGGGTTGTGTTCCAGCATCAATACAGGCACGTAGGAAAGTGATGCTGTGTTGGGGAACACATGTGGGGTCATTGGCCCCGATGATTACCTCCAGACGTCCTTTCAAGTTGCCGGCTCTTAAATTTAGGTTGGCTTTCTTGTAGCCTTCAGGGTTACTTTGCGGAGTGTCCATATACCGTTCGCCATACATCACTTCGTAGTAAGCCCAGTCAATAACCGGCCCGCCTGCTACACCTACCTTGAAAATGTCGGGATAAGTCAGCATCAGGTTGGTGGTCATAAAACCTCCGAAACTCCAGCCGTGTACGCCGATGCGGTTTTCGTCCACATATCCCAATGATTTCAGAAAATCTGTTCCTTTCACTTGGTCTTTCATCTCTTCGGTACCCAGTTGGCGGAACGTGCAGTTTTCGAATTCCAGTCCGCGGTTGTCGCTGCCGCGACTGTCAACCGTCAGCATGACGTAGCCCAATTGTGCCATATAAATGTCCCATCCTCCAGCGCCATAGTTGCGTACGTCGTGAATCATTTGGGCATGTGGCCCGCCATATACGTAGATAACTGCCGGATATTTTTTGTTCGCATCGAAGTTCACCGGTTTCACTAGACGGTAGTACAGGTCGGTTTTGCCGTCGGCTGCCTTGATGGTGCCTACCGTAATTTCGGGCATGTTGTATGCTTCCATAGGGTTGGTGGCAGTCAGCAGGCTGATATTTTTCCCTTTTCCGGAAGTCGGAACAATTTCAATATTGCGCGGGATGCTGAACGAAGTATAGTTGTCTATCACATACTTGCCGCTGCGCGACAATTGTACACTATGCATACCCTCTTTGTTGCCGATGAGGCGTCGTTTCCCGGTGTTAATGTTTACAGCGTATGCATTGCTTTGCAGAGGAGAAACTTCCGTGCTCATGATGATCACCTCTTTGGCCTTTTCGTTAAATCCAAGTATGTGTTGCACTACCCATTCGCCTTGTGTGAGTTGTTTTGTTTTGTAGCCTTCCCGGTAAGAACCTCCAGTTACAGTCTCATGCGATTCTGGATATACGGAAGTGTTGATATCCATCAAATACAAATGGTTGTAACCATCGCGCTGGCTTTGGTAAATAAACTTTGTGTGGTCCCAAGGCAAGAAAGTTAAGGTATGTTGTGGCTCTACATATTTGGGATGTTTTTCTTCATATAGCGGATTGCTTTTCATTGGTTCGCCAGTCTTGGCGTCGTATCCGCAGAGTTGGGCATGATTTTGGTCGCGATTCAGTTCGATGACATAAATACTCTTTTCATCGGGGCTCCAGCTGATATTGGTGAAATAGCGGTCTGTCGGATCGCCTGCTTTCAGGTATACAGTTTTTCCTGTTGCCGGATTATATACACCGACAGTTACCTTGTGGCTGGTCATTCCTGCCATGGGGTATTTGTCTGGTTCCAGTGTAGCGATGCGTGTCGAGGTATTTACTTGTGGGTAATCTGTCACCATGCTTTCATCCATGCGGTAAAATGCCAGCAGGTTTCCTTTCGGACTCCAAAATGTTCCTTTGTTGATACCGAATTCGTTGCGATGTACGCTCTGCCCACATACGATACCTTTCGCCTCTTGGGTGACTTGATGTGTTTTGCCATCGGCGGTAGTTACATATAGGTTGTTGTCAAGCGTAAAGGCCAGCGAGCGGCTTTCTTTATTCCAGTCCTGATTGGTAGCTTTGGGGGTCAGCGGTTGGCTCCATATTATTTTTTTTTCGGCCAAGTCGATCAACACCTTGTTTGAAGAGGTATTTACCAGCATCTGTTTTTCTGCGTATGGAAAAGAAGCGCTTCTGAAATGATGTATTTTCCCTAATCCGTCTGCTTCCAGCAGGTCGTTTACCTCTTTCCGGGTGATGAGCGTATTTTCTTTCCCGTTTGTCGGGTCAATGGTTTTCACTTCTTCTATGTCGGCATTGATAGCTACGTCTTCCCACCATTTCAGTCCATACAGATTTTGTGGAAGCAGGTTGTAATAGTTATTTCCTCCTGGCATCAGGTCTTCCAGGGTGAAACTTTTTTTATCTTGTGCCCATACAGCCGATGAGACCATAATAAATAAGATAATCAGATTAATATTTTTTTTCATAACTATTCGTTGCTAGGTGTTCTTTTATTGTTTTCGAATCTGTGTGGCTTACTTTTAAAATAGTTCCGTTCTTTCTGCTTGTCATTGGAGGTGCGTTCTCTCCGCCGTTCTCCTCTTTTGGGAAAATGTTCTTTCTTTTCCTGTCTGTCGTTGAATCTGCGTCTTTCTTTTTGTTCTTTGTATGCCACTTTTTCTGTGCTCCGGCGCGGACGGGGCTCTTCGCGGTGAGGCTTGAATTCCTGGTCGGCATTCTCGCTACGGAATTCCTTGTATTTCCCACTGAACAACTGATATTTGCGGTATTCACATTCTAGTGCTCCGTTGAATAGGGGGACTTTGATAGAAGGCTTCAGCCCTATTTGGTCGAAACATTCCTCACGGTAGCTCAATATCCATGCATCGTTGCCAGTAAACGAGTGTTTCAGGCGTTCTCCTATCATCTGGTACAGACCCAGTAAGTCGTTGGTCGAGATACGCTCTCCATAGGGCGGATTGGTTATGATGATGCTTTTCTCCTTGGGTTGTTCAAATTGTTGAAATGGTTGGATCTTTAAAATGATTTCCTTGCTTAATCCGGCCGCTTTTACATTGCGGATGGCTATTTCGTTTGCTTTCGGATTGTTGTCATATCCGAAAATCTTGTGAGTGAATTCGCGCTCCTGTGAATCATCATTGTAGATGTTGTCAAATAAAGCTTGGTCAAAATCGTTCCATTTTTCGAAAGCGAACTCTTTGCGGAATACCCCTGGAGCGATGTTACGTGCTATTAGGGCAGCTTCGATAGGAATGGTTCCTGATCCGCACATCGGGTCTATCAGGTCGCATTCGCCTTTCCATCCGGTCATCAGAATCATACCGGCTGCCAGTGCTTCGTTCAGAGGGGCTTCTACGGCTTCCTGACGATATCCGCGGCGGTGTAGCGATTCACCCGAGCTGTCTAGTGATAAGGTGCATTGAGTTTCGGCAATGTGAATGTTTAGTGCAATGTCCGGATTGTTGATACGTACCGAAGGCCTGTCTCCCGTTTTTTCACGAAAATAGTCTACGATAGCATCCTTCACTTTGTATGCCACAAATTTAGAATGGCGGAATTCGTTCGAAAAGACTACTGCATCAATAGCAAAGCTTTTATCTTTATCTAAGTAGTCCTCCCAAGTTATGGCTTTAATTGCTTCATATACCTCATCGGCATTTGTGGCTTCAAAACGTTTGATGGGTTTCAGTATACGAATGGCGGTACGCAGACAAAAGTTTGCCTTATACATCATCTCTTTGTCGCCGGTAAAGGTTACCATGCGCCTTCCTATTTCTATGTTGCTGGCTCCCAGCTCGGTGAGTTCTTTTGCCAGAACTTCCTCCAGTCCTTGGAAAGTTTTGGCGATTAGCTCGAATTCTTCCTTCATCTTAAATGCTAATTACGTAATTTCAATTGATGGGACAAAATTAATGATTTTCCGTTTGTTAATCAATTATTTAAAAGATTAATATTGTTTGCTGGGTAAAATTGTTTGCTGGGCCTTTTTCCCAAAGTCTTATTTGTTTATCAGCAAATGTGACGATATTCATGGTTTGTCATCGTCACACTATTTTTTGTCCGTTTTGTAATGATAGCATTTCTTTAGGCACACAGGCTTTGATTTTTTCTGTCAGGATGTTCAGCAACGAGTGGCGGATAAAATCTGTGCGTGTGACCAGATAGATTTTTCGTACGGGACGGGGCATGACGAACGGGCGTATCAATCGTTTTCGTTCTTCGCTGAGTTGCAATGCGGCTAGTTCGGGAATGAATGTGATGCCTTTTCCGCTTTCTACCATGTGCATGAACGTTTCCAGACTTCCTTGCCGATAGGCGGTCAGTCCAAAGGTTTCGGGTTTCAGTTGGCAGAAACGAGTCAGCTGGTCGCGGAAACAAAGTCCTTCGTCCGGTAGCCATAGTTGTTCTTCATTGATATCGATAGGTCGGATGGTTTCTTTCTTGAAGAGAGGACTGTATTTTGAAACATATCCTAGAAAAGATTCATAATAAAGGGGTGTGGAATGGAAGTGGTCTCCTTCCGCCATTTCGGCTATTAGCACTGCTTCCAGTTCTCCGTTTTTTAATGCGTTCAGACAATCATGGTTTTTCATTTCGGTGATTCGGATGTCCAATGCCGGATATTCTTCGGTCAGTTCGGGAAGGAAACGCGGCAGCAGATAAGGCGCGATAGTGGATAATACGCCTAGCCGGAATACGCCGCTGACCGAGCGTATTTCTTCTTTTACAATATCTTTGATGAGCTCTGCTTCTCGCAAGGCTATTTTAGCCTGTTCTATGACTTTACGGCCTATCAGTGTAGGCTGTACCGGTTGAGTGGTCCGGTCGAATAATTTAGCGTTTAACTCGTCTTCCAGCTTCTGTATGGCGGCACTCAGGGAGGGTTGAGTAACCTTGCAATGCTCGGCGGCTTTTGCAAAATGTTTTAGCTCATCTACGGCTAAGATGTATTCCAATTGTTGAAGGGTCATGTTGTTTTCAGGCTTAAATGGTTTTAACGGCTGCAAAGATACACATATTTTTTTATTCGTCTTTGGTTTTCCGTTGTATGATGCGTGCTCCCACAGGTACATTTTCTGTCACCCAAATGTTGCCTCCCACGGTGGCTCCTTTGCCGATGGTGATACGTCCCAGGATGGTGGCGTTGGAGTATACGATCACATCGTCTTCCAGGATGGGATGGCGGGGAATACCTTTGATCGGGTTTCCGTTGTTGTCTAGCGGGAAGCTTTTGGCTCCTAGTGTCACTCCCTGATAGAGTTTCACATTGTTCCCGATGATGCAGGTGGCTCCGATTACCACGCCGGTGCCGTGGTCGATGGTGAAATGATGGCCTATCTGTGCTCCCGGATGGATGTCGATGCCTGTTTCCGAATGGGCCATTTCGGTGATGAAGCGGGGAATTAGGGGGACGCCCAGCACCAGTAGCTCGTGGGCGATGCGGTAGTTGCTGATGGCGCGGATAGCTGGATAGCAGCTGATGATTTCGCCAAAGCATGTGGCGGCAGGGTCGCCATAATAGGCGGCTTCTACGTCGGTGGCCAGGATGCGGCGCAGTTCGGGCAGCTTGCTGATGAACCGTGCGGCCAGTAGTGCAGCGGTTTCCCTACAGGGTTTATTGTCGCAGGCAGTGTTCCGGTTGTTTTCTAGGCCAAAGCAAAGCCCGGCCTGGATTTGTTCGGTCAGCAGGCCGAAGAGTGTTTCCACATTGACCCCGATGTGGTAGTTGACGGTGTGGCTGTTCAGGGTGGAGTTGCCAAAGTATCCCGGAAAAAGGATGGCACGTGCCAATTCTACGATTTTATGCAGGGAACGGGCCGATGGTAAGGGGGCTCCATCCTCGTGTTGATGGAACAGCCCTTGATAGGACCGGCTTTCCGATAATTCGTCTACCGTTTGGGTCAGTATGCTTGTGTAATTGAATGTGGTCATAATATGGAATGTTTATAAAAAACAAAAGTAAGTAAAATCCATATTATTCCCAATAAACCGAACGAATATTGGCTACAATCCTTTATTTTTGCAGGAAAAAAGAAATAAGTATGGTTAATAAGAAAAATCCGTTTGCTTTTAAAGCAAAGCAGGAAGGCAAAAAGAAACCAAGTGGTAAGCGGATAGGGAAGTCCAAACCGGCGAAAGCAAATAATCAGCTGAACAGGAGAGTGAAGTGAGTCTCATTCGGTGTTTGGGTAAATCCTGCGGAATCCGGAAACCGTCGACAGCCTTTCTATTCAACGTAACCGATTGGATGTATTTATTTTCCTTAGAAGCATTCGGGGCCTCTATCACGATTTTTTTCCCCAGCCATATTTCCCCATCCAGGCGGATCGTTATTTGGGGATAGCGGGAAGATGCCAGTTCGTAGAACGGTTTTTCCGAGCCCCCTCCTCTATTTGGAATAGCTCGATGGTACTCATTACGAACCAACTGCTCATCTGCCTGATTCAGACGGCTGATAAAACGGTCTTTGCCAACCATCCGAACCAGCTTCTCCGGGTTGTGGGGCACAAACTAAGAGTAGTTGAATGCGTTCCTTTCGGTAAATCCGGGTATATGGTAAGGATCGAAAGGCTCAATCCAATTCCCCTGTTCGTCTTTGGGACGGATAAATCCGGATTTAGGATCAAACAGGTTGCACCAGTTGTTTGAACGTTCATCAAACAGTTTGAAATCATCGGTTTTGCCCAATACTTTGGCCATCTGTCCCAAACACCAGTCATCGTATGCATACTCCATCGTGTTGGAAACAGTTCCTTTTCCTGCTCAATATCCGCCGCCAGTCCAACTGTCCTACATAATTGTTTGGAAACGGATAAAGGAAATTATAAGGGCTGCCTTCTCCACATCGAGAAAGCAGCCCTCATTATGATACTTCCGGTTTCTTATTTCTCTGCCAGTGCGAAATCCAGTTGCTTCTTTTCCAGATTTGCGCGGGCCACCTTGATGGTTATCGGGTCTCCCAAGCTGAATTTCCTGTGATGTCGGCGGCCTGTCAGGCAATAGTTCTTCTCGTCGAAGTCATAGTAGTCGTCGCCAAGGTCGCGCATGGGAATCATTCCTTCACATTTGTTCTCGTTCAGTTCCACGTAAAGTCCCCATTCGGTCACTCCTGAAATCACTCCGTCGAACTCCATGCCCAGGCGTTCGCTCATGAATTCCACCTGTTTGTATTTCACCGATGCCCGTTCTGCATTGGCGGCTATTTGCTCCATAGCGGAACTATGGTCGCACAAGTCTTCATATTTTGCTTCCTGCACTGTGCGTCCTCCTGCCAGATAGCGGGTGAGCAGGCGGTGTACCATCATGTCCGGAAACCGGCGGATGGGTGAGGTGAAGTGGGTGTAATAGTCGAACGCCAGTCCGTAGTGGCCGATGTTGTGGGTGGAATAGCGTGCTTTCTGCATGGCGCGCAAAGACACGGTCTCCACCAGGTTCTGTTCTTTCTTGTCCTTGATGTCGTCCAGCAGGCGGTTGATGGATTTTGACACCTCCGTCTTGCTTCCCGAAGTGCGTATTTTGTAGCCGAAACGATTGATAAACCAGTTCAGGTTTTCCAGTTTGTCCGGATCGGGAAGGTCGTGGATGCGATAAGGAAATACCTTGGGCTTTTTGTTTTTGGGCACTTTGCCTATTTTTTCGGCTACGGTGCGGTTGGCTAACAGCATGAATTCCTCAATCAGTTTGTTGGCTTCCTTCGATTCTTTGAAATAGACGCTGAGCGGTTTTCCCGTTTCGTCTGTTTCAAATTTCACTTCCACACGGTCAAAGTCGATGGCGCCGGCGGCCAATCTTTGCTTGCGCAGGATTTGTGCCAGTTTGTTCAATTCCAGTATTTCTTCCTTGTAGTCGCCCTCGCCGGTCTCTATCACCGCTTGTGCCTCTTCGTAGGTGAAGCGGCGGTCGCTCTTGATGACCGTGTGTACGATGCGTGCGTCCTTCACTTCTCCTTTTTCGCTCATGTTGAAAATAACGGAGAAAGCCAGTTTCTCTTCGTTGGGGCGGAGGGAACAGATGAAGTTGCACAAGCGTTCGGGCAGCATCGGGATGGTGCGGTCCACCAGATAAACCGAGGTGGCCCGTTTTTCGGCTTCCTTGTCTATCACGCTTCCTTCTTTCACGTAGTGTGTGACGTCGGCTATGTGTACACCCACTTCCCATAGTCCCGGCTTGAGCTGGCGGATGGAGAGTGCGTCGTCAAAGTCTTTCGCGTCTTTGGGGTCGATGGTGAATGTGGCGACTTGGCGGAAGTCCTCGCGTTCGGCATAGTCTGCTTTGGTAATTTCCGCTGAGATTTTTTCGGCGGCGTTTTCCACGTTCTTCGGATAAACGTATGGCAGTCCGTATTCGGCCAGGATGGCATGCATCTCGGTTGTGTTTTCTCCCGATTTGCCCAGGATGTCGATTACTTGCCCTATCGGGTTTTTGGCTTCCTTGGGCCATTCTATGATTTTCACCACTGCCTTGTCTCCGCTTTTTCCGCCTTTCAGCTTGTCTTTCGGGATGAATATGTCATTGGCAAGGGTGCGGTTTTCGGTCAGCAGGAAGGAATAGGACTTTTCTACCTTCAGTGTTCCCACAAAAGTGTCGTTTGCGCGTTCCAGTATTTCTATCACTTCTCCTTCCGGATTCCGGTTTTTGCGTTTGGCAAACAAGGCTATCTTCACCTTGTCGTTGTTCATGGCGTGGGCCGAGTTGCGTTCGGCTATGGCGATTGTCTCTCCGCCGTCGTCGGGGATAAAGGTGTTTTTCCCGTTACTTTTCCGCTGGAAGACTCCGGTCATGATCAGTCCGTGGTCGTTTAGCCTATAGTGTCTGTTCTCGACCTCTTGCAGGAAATCGTCCTCCACCATTTCACCAATGATGTCGGCACAAAGCATTTTAAGCGGATGGGTGGTGAGGCTCATGCTGGCCCACAACTGTTTCAGCGTGAAAGTCTCGCCGGCTCTGGTGTGGAACAAGTTGATGAGTCGTTCCGCCAGTTCGCTTTTTTTCATGCGTTTTCCCGCTTTCTTTTCTTTCTTTTTAGCCATAGGAAAATAAATTAGTGTAATTATGTGCTACAAAGTAAACAAAATAATCGGGACGACGGTTCAATAATACATTAAAATTCGTTTATGGCGCGACTTTCTTCCGGCCGAACGCTTACAAAATCAGGCTGTCATGGCATTCAAAAAGATGAATACTCTGATTTTTACAGCGTAAAAATTTAATTTTTGTGTGTATCTATAATATTCGCAAAAAGTCTTGATGCTTATAGGTCCTAATAAATAATAAGTTAAATATCTCAAAAAAAGGTCGGTATGAAACTATTGTTTGTTAGTTGTTTTACTTGAATGATATTCTATTTGTATATACCTTTGTAATCTCATCATTTTCCATTATTTTGTTTCAGCAATCACCAAAGTAAGTGGAAACATGATAAGTTCAGGCTGTTGCAGACTGTTTGACTGTGATGGTTTGGGTCTTTTAATATAAATCTGTGATTGCGTTAAACATCAAGAGCAATGAAACAAAGTTTCTTTATTAGTCTGTTTTTCTTATTTTTAATGTCCTCCTGCCAAAATAAGGAATCGGACTTGAAGATAGATTGGAATCAATATCCGACTGTTGAGTTGGCCAACCCGAAACAAATTCTTTTTGAAGGCCGTAACATAGAAACCGAGCAACATTTGGAGATGATAGATAATAAATATTTCTTTTTTACGGAGAGTTTTAATCAGTTGGGCGAATTGCATCTGTATCAGATGTCGGACGACACACTGAAATGGGAAGGACTGATTACCCAAAAAGGCGAAGGGCCTCTTGAAATGTTTACAGAAAGCCGGGTATATTCTTTAAATGGTGGTATCGTTGTATTGGGCACAGCTTATAGGCCTCAGTACTTTGTGTTGCCGGCCGACCGGATTGCCGATAGAGCCCATATCGCTAAGTGGGAAAAGCATACAATCCCGAATCAGGTAGGATTATAGACGATATGATTCCCATTGATACGACCCGTTTTTTGGTGACGACGGTGGGTGCTGTCCCTTCCTTGCTGGCTACTTATCAATTGGGTGACACGCTCCTTTCTTCCATTCCCTTATCCGGACGATGAGTTTTCAAACGCTTCGAAGGCTATAGTGTATAATGGCAACATCTATAAACATCCCACTGAAGAGAGGTATTTCTATCAGTGCTTGTCGGGCCGTTATGCATACACGTTTACTTTGAAGGACAATCGGATGGAAAATGTTTCCTATTTGCTGAACGAGCCTCCTGTTTTTCAATTAGGCAAAGATGGAACTAATGTGTATATGGCAAACGAAACACTTTTCGGTGGTACGTGTTATGTGACAGGAAAGTATATTTATGTGAAATTGGAAAATTTCACGATGGGTGATTTTGCAGAAGGTACAATTGAAAAAAGGAATGAAGGATATGCATGTTGGTTCAATAATGAGATAAAGGCTTTTGATTGGGACGGGAATCCGGTAAGGACTTATAAATTCGACCGTTACCTGTCTAATTTTGTAGTGGATAGGGAAGATAGATTTTTGTATGCCATGACAAAAGATGTTGAGACGGATAAAGATTCGTTGGTCAAGTATGAATTGAAGGACTGATTATCCGTCTCCGGCTGTCCTTACACATATACGTATGCGTTTCTTCACATTTAATGGGGGAGGGGATGGTGGTATGGAGTGCAAAACTTGTATGACCGGCGATTGTTTTCTTTGAAAAGAACTCTTACATAGGTCGAATCTGAACGAAACGTACTATCTTTGTCCGTCTTTTAAAAACAACGGGTATGATTGAACTTGATGAAGCGTTAACACAGAAAAAAGTGCTGGTGACCGGTGCGAGCGGGTTTATCGGCAGCTTCTTGGTGGAAGGAGGACTGGAGAGAGGGATGCAGGTATGGGCCGGCGTGCGCCAAAGCAGTAGCCGCAAGTATTTGAAAGATTCGCGCATCCGGTTTGCCGAACTGGACTATGCCAATCCCTGTAGGTTGGTGGAACAATTGGCCGCACACAAGCGGGCGCATGGCGGATGGGATTACGTCATCCATTGTGCCGGAGTGACCAAATGCAGGCATGAAGAGGAGTTCGACAAGGGTAATTTAATCTATACCCGCCGGCTGGTCGAGGCTCTGAGATCGTTGGACATGGTTCCCCGTCGGTTTATCTATATCAGTTCGCTCAGTGTGTTCGGCCCCATCCATGAGGATACATATACGCCTATCAGTGAGCATGATGAACCGATGCCCAATACGGCGTATGGCGTAAGCAAGTTGAATGCGGAGTACTATCTGCAATCGTTAGAGGACGTTCCGTTGGTCATTTTCCGTCCTACCGGGGTGTATGGTCCGCGCGAGCGCGATTATTTCCTGATGGCGAAGTCGATAAAACGGCATATAGACTTTGCCGCCGGTTTCCGGAGGCAGGATCTCACCTTTGTTTATGTGAAGGATTTGGTGCAGGCTGTCTATCGGGCCGTGGAGTGCAAAGTGGTGCAGCGGGCCTACTTTGTGAGCGACGGAAAAGTTTATTCCAGCCGTGCTTTTTCCGATTTGATACAAAAGGAGCTTGGTAATCCGTGGGTTGTGCACATCAAATGCCCGTTATTTATTTTAAAAGTTGTATCTTTGCTCGCCGGATTCGCGGCGCGCTGCCTGGGAAAGGTGAGTACGCTGAATGCCGACAAGTATAAAATAATGAAACAACGCAATTGGCAATGCGACATTTCGCCCTTGGTAGAAGAGTTGGGTTATCGTCCGGAGTACCCGTTGGAAAGAGGAGTGAAGGAAATCATTGCCTGGTATAAAAAAGAAGGATGGCTTTAAATTTGTTCAAACGGGTAGACAGCGTAAAAGGATTGTTTGCTGTCGAGAGCATTAGTCTGATATACAATGCGCTCACAACCCTTATGGTTTTGTTTTTGTTTTCGCATATGGACCACCCCGTCACGATGTTGCTGGAGCGGGCGGGCATTGTGGCCGTTACGTTTTCCCTGATATACCTGTATCACAAATATCCCTGCAAACTGACGGCGTTTGTGCGGATGGCCGTTCAGATGGCGTTTCTGGCATACTGGTATCCCGATACTTTCGAGTTCAACCGGCTTTTCCCCAACTTGGACTATCTGTTTGCTTCGGCCGAGCAGTTTCTGTTCCGTTGCCAGCCTTCGGTGGAATTCAGCGAGCATTTCCCTTCTGTGTGGTTCAGCGAGCCGTTCAATATGGGATATTTTGCTTATTATCCGATGATCGGGGTGGTGACCATCTATTATTTCCTGTTTCGTTTTGAGTGGTTCGAGAAGGTTTCTTTTGTGCTGGTCACCTCGTTCTTCATCTACTATCTGATATATATACTGGTTCCGGTGGCCGGCCCGCAGTTCTATTTTCCTGCCATTGGCATGGACAACGTGGCATTGCAGCATTTCCCTGCCATCGGCGATTATTTCAACCATAATGACATCTTGCTGCCCGGTCCGGGTTTCGACCATGGTTTCTTTTTCAATTTGGTGGAGGCTTCGCAGGAGGTGGGCGAACGCCCCACGGCTGCTTTTCCCAGCTCGCATGTCGGCATATCCACCATCGTGATGATTATGGCCTGGCGTGTCAATCGGAAACTGTGTTGCTTTCTGGCGCCGTTCTACGTGTTGCTTTGTTGTGCCACGGTTTATATTCAGGCGCATTATTTGATTGATGTCATTGCCGGATGGGTGTCGGCGGTATGTATTTATATGTTGGCTACCTATATGTATAAGCGTTGGTTCGCCTCGGTGGTGTTTCAGTTGGTGCTGTTTGAAAAAAAACGTTAAATGCTGCAACGTATGGCGGGGTCGATACGTCTAATAAGCAAAAACAAGCATAATTATGAGAAAATTTGTATCGACTTTAATGGCCATGGCCATGGTGATGGTATCTGTGACGGCTTGTGCCGAGAGAATCGTCCCCAGTAAGACTTATGTCACCAAGAAGGTGAATGTAGGTAGTTTCAATGCTATTTCCACCGGTTCGTCTGTAGATGTGATTTACACGCAGACATCCGGCAACCAATCTGTGGAAGTGTATGCACCTGACAATTTGATAGACTATATTGACGTGCGGGTGGAGAGCGGCGTGCTGAAAGTGGGCTTCAAGTCTCCCCGAAACAATTTCTCCATCGAGGGGAAGCATAAGAAGGAGGTACGGGTGTCTGCTCCGGCTGTAAACAGCCTGAAGGCTTCCAGTTCGGGCGACATCATCATGAAGAACGGGCTGAAGACTTCCGGAAAGGTGAATGTCAAAGCCAGCAGTTCGGGCGATGTGACAGGCGGAAGCATTTCGTGCGATGATTTTACGGCAACGGCCAGCAGCTCGGGTGATGTGGTGCTGGAAAAAGTGTCGTGTACCAACTTTACGGCCGGTGCCAGCAGTTCGGGCGATGTGTCTGTCAAGAATCTGAATGCCGTCAATGTGTCTGCCGATGCCAGCTCGTCGGGCGATGTGACTTTGGCAGGTGTTTGCGAGAATGCTTCATACAAGGCCAGCAGCAGCGGCGATGTGAAGGCAAAGGGCCTGAAGGCGGTCAATGTGACAGCCGGTGCCAGCTCGTCGGGCGATGTGGAATGTTATGTGACCGGCTCTTTGAAGGCCACTGCTTCCAGTAGCGGCGAGGTGGCTTATAAAGGCAATCCGAAAGACATTGATTTCTCTCCGAAAAGAGGATTGCGCAAGATAGATTGATATTCGCTGCTGCCACTACTGTCTTCGGCAATCCTGCCCTGTCGGCAGACCGTTCCGGTGAGTGGCAGCAGTTTGTTCCTTTGCCTGATTACCCCTTCACACAGGCCACACTATTGATGTGATTCTACTTTTCCCTTCCTCCTTTCATTATCCGCTGAAACGCCCTGTGGATGGGGATTCCGAGAGTGAAAGGACACTCCGTAGGCTCCCTTCATCCTCCTTTCATTGGCACATGAAAGCAGCATAGCGAAAATCGCTGAAGGCAGATGTGAAGGGACGTGGGCAACATGGCTGAAAGGAGGATGAAGGGAGGTACTGTCATTTTTAACCGGCTGATTGATAGTCACTTCAGGTGAAAATGAAAGGATGAAGGGAGACGGGGAAAAAGCAACCTGATGAGGGGGAGATGTCCTCTGTATGTATGTGTGAGGCTGCACGTACGTACGTGTGAGGCTATACATACGTATGTGTAGGCCTACACGTACGTATGTACAAGCCCACACATACGTATGTGTTTTACGACAAGACGGAATGTGTTGCGGTGCACATGCAGGTCTGTGCTGTGAACAAGCCAAGCTCGTGCAACGAACAAGCTAAGCTTGTACGGCGAACAAGCCTTCATGTTCCGGTGAACAGGCCTTCATGTTTCGTGATTTCCTTGCATCCAATGACCTTTTGTGCCAAATATTCGATTCCTACTTCTCTTGACAAATGCTTTTTGATATTTGCAGAACGTTACCCCATTAAACCATAGCACTACCATTAATCAATGGTTTTGAGGAACGGCTGACAAATGTACCGGCGGAATCTTTCAACGCTGAAATCAAGGCTCTTAGAAGTCTGTTGAAAGGAGTTGCTGATGTGAAATCCTTCATGCTCGGATGGGCTACTTTATATGCGTAAAAGAAATTATCAACAACCGGAAATGTCCGCTGGTCCGTATTCACCTTTCCTATTGGTTAATAAGTGCAAAAAAGGAGAGAACTGACTACCTATACATGAAACTGACCTGTCTTAATGATACATATAGGGATTATTCCCGGACAATATTGTGTGTCGAATGAAGGTTTGGAAAGGCAGGACGAAAGTTTCGTTTGAAGATATACAGGTTGTTTGGATGGAGAGAAGAAACACACATTTGATTTATGATAGGAGTTATATTAAGGAGTTTACGGATAGAAGCTGGTTTATCTGCCATTCAGGTGGCAGATAGGCTACACATATCCGAGTCAACTTACCGTAATGAACTATACGTTATATTATTGGGACAACGAATGGAAACCTGTGGAAGAAGTGAAAGGTTGTGATGACTTTGTTTCTTTCGGGCAAGTGCCTGTCGGAGGCTTGTATTTGATGAAAAGTTCTGTACCGGTAAAAGGAACTTATTCTAATGAAAGGATTTTTACTTATGCTAACGGAACGCTTAACTGGTGGTGAGAAGTTCAGCCCGGACAGCCTGAAGGGAGTAGGGTAAATTACTTTATACTCCCGATCGGGCAGAGGAATCCGAAGCTGTACTTATAAATCCTGTCAGATGGCATAATTCCCCTTGATATAGTCCAATATGCTGAACAGTTCCTTCACCGTTTCGGCACGGAGCATGGCGATGCGTGTCTCCTTGAAGTTGGGAATACCTTTGAACAGCGGTGAGGCAGCCAGATGACGGCGCACGTGCAGGATGCCCCGGCGTTCGTCCAGCAGGTTTACGCTGTCCAGCACTTCCTGGCGCAACACGTCCAGTCGCCAGTCGAACGAGAGGGGAGGAAGCTCTTCGCCGGTTTCCAAATAATGCTTCATTTCTTTGAATATCCAAGGACGTCCGAAACTGGCTCGTCCAATCATGACTGCATCTACTCCGTATCGGTCGAAACATTCCTTAGCCCGTTGCGGGGTGGCCACATCGCCGTTGCCAATGACGGGGATGTGTATGCGGGGATTCTTCTTTACTTCACCTATCAATGTCCAGTCTGCTTCGCCGGTATACATCTGGGCGCGGGTTCGTCCGTGAATGGTCAAGGCTTCAATGCCGCAGTCTTGCAACTGTTCGGCCAAGTCTACAATGATTTTATGGTCGTTGTCCCATCCCAAGCGCGTCTTTACGGTGACGGGAATCTTTACCGCATCTACCACGGCCCGGGTGATTTCCAGCATCAGCGGGATGTTCTGCAACATGCCTGCTCCGGCTCCTTTGCCTGCCACACGCTTTACAGGGCAACCGAAATTAATATCCAGTATGTCGGGATGTGCTTCCTCCACTATTCGGGCAGCCTCTACCATAGTTGCCGTGTCTCTGCCATAAATCTGGATGGCTACGGGGCGTTCTTCATCGTCGATGTTCAGTTTCTGCATGGTTTTTCCTACCGAACGTATCAACGCATCGGCCGAAACGAACTCGGTATATACCATGTCCGCACCAAACTTCTTGCACATCAGGCGGAAGGCAGGGTCGGTCACATCTTCCATCGGAGCCAGCAAAATAGGATATCGGCCTAAATCTATTTTTCTGATTTTCATTGTTTCTTCGGCTTTTGGTTTCTCAGTTTCTTTATAAACCTCTTTAAAAACTACTTTTGGACTGCAAAAATACGGAAAAAGTCCTACCTTTGCATGGAATATCCTAATAAACATTCGTATGTACAATCTGAAAGACTTTGAAATCATGGCGCCTGTGGGCTCGCGCGAGTCACTGGCCGCTGCCATACAGGCAGGTGCCGACTCTGTTTATTTCGGCATCGAAAGCCTGAATATGCGTGCTCGTTCTGCCAACACCTTTACCATCAACGACCTGCGCGAGATCGCCCAGATCTGCGACCAACATGGCATCAAGAGTTATCTCACTATCAATACTATTATATACGACGAAGACCTTACCCTGATGCGAACCATTGTGGATGCCGCCAAGAAGGCAGGCATCAGTGCGGTCATTGCCGCCGATGTAGCTGTAATGGCTTATTGCAACGAAGTGGGACAGGAGGTGCATCTATCTACGCAACTTAATATCAGCAATGCAGAGGCGCTGAAGTTTTACGCACGCTTTGCCGATGTGGTGGTGCTGGCACGCGAACTGAACCTGAAGCAGGTGCGGGTCATTTATGATACGATTCAGAAAGAGCAGATCAAGGGGCCGAACGGCGGGCTGGTGCGCATCGAGATGTTCTGCCACGGGGCGCTTTGTATGGCCGTTTCGGGCAAATGCTATCTCAGCCTGCACGAGATGAACGCTTCGGCCAACCGGGGAGCCTGTATGCAGATCTGCCGCCGCGCCTACGAGGTGAAGGATAAGGAAAGCGACATCGAACTGGAGGTGGATAATAAATATATCATGTCGCCCAAGGATCTGAAAACCATTCACTTCATGGACGAAATGATAGAGGCCGGTGTGCGTGTGTTCAAGATTGAAGGACGTGCCCGCGGGCCCGAGTATGTGCGTACCGTAGTGGAATGTTACAAAGAGGCCATTCGTTCTTATCTGGAAGGTAGCTTCACCGAAGAGAAGAAGCAGGCGTGGGACGAACGCTTGAAGACAGTATTCAATCGGGGCTTCTGGAACGGCTATTACTTGGGTCAGCGCCTGGGCGAATGGAGCCGGAACTATGGTTCGGAAGCCACGGAACGTAAAGTGTATGTAGGCAAGGGCATCAAATTTTTCTCGAATATCGGCGTGGCAGAGTTCTTGGTGGAGGCTGCCCAGATGAATGTGGGCGACAAACTGCTGATTACGGGACCCACTACGGGGGCGGTATTCCTGACACTGGACGAGGCTCGTGTAGATTTGGAACCGGTGGATGTGGTGAAGAAAGGCCAGCACGTGTCTTTCAAGGTGCCCGAGAAGGTGCGTCCCAGTGACAAGCTATACAAATTGGTGGCTCCGGAGAAGTTGAAGAAATAGCACACAACAGCAGGCATATTCCACCGAAAATCCGTATCTTTGCCCCCTAAGAAATAATAAAGAACGAACACGGTTATGACTATAGAAGAAAAACTCATCGCGTCCATCATCCGTGCCATCAGCACGCTGTACGGACAAGAGGTACCCGAGAAGATGGTACAGTTGCAAAAGACCAAGAAAGAATTTGAAGGACATCTCACCTTGGTCGTATTCCCTTTCCTGAAAATGTCGAAGAAGGCTCCCGAACAGACAGCACACGAAATAGGCGGCTACCTGAAAGAGCATGCTCCCGAATTGGTGTCGGCATACAATGCGGTAAAAGGTTTCCTGAACCTGACCATCGCTTCGGATTGCTGGATCGAACTGCTGAACTCCATTCATGCCACTCCGGAATACGGCATTGAAAAGGCCACGGAAAGCTCTCCGCTGGTGATGATAGAGTATTCTTCTCCCAACACCAACAAGCCGCTCCACCTGGGACACGTGCGAAACAATCTGCTGGGTAACGCGCTGGCCAATGTGATGGCGGCAAACGGCAACAAGGTGGTAAAGACCAATATTGTGAACGACCGCGGCATCCACATCTGCAAGTCTATGCTGGCATGGCTGAAGTATGGCAACGGCGAAACACCCGAATCGTCGGGCAAAAAAGGCGACCACCTGATTGGCGATTACTACGTGGCTTTCGACAAGCACTACAAGGCGGAAGTAAAAGAACTGATGGCACGCTATCAGGCGGAAGGCTTGAACGAAGAAGAGGCCAAAGCCAAGGCGGAAGCTGAATCGCCTTTGATGAACGAAGCCCGCGAGATGCTGCGCAAATGGGAGGCAAACGACCCCGAAATCCGCGCCCTATGGAAGAAGATGAACGACTGGGTATATGCAGGATTCGACGAGACCTACAAGATGATGGGAGTCGGGTTCGACAAGATCTACTACGAATCGAACACCTATCTGGAAGGCAAGGATAAGGTGATGGAAGGACTGGAAAAAGGATTCTTCTACCGCAAGGAGGATAATTCCGTGTGGGCCGACCTGACTGCCGAAGGACTGGACCATAAGCTACTGTTGCGCGGCGACGGCACTTCGGTCTATATGACCCAAGACATCGGTACGGCCAAGTTGCGTTTCCAAGATTATCCCATCGACAAGATGATATATGTGGTGGGCAATGAGCAGAACTATCATTTTCAGGTGTTGTCCATCCTGCTGGACAAACTGGGATTTGAATGGGGCAAGGGCCTGGTTCATTTCTCGTATGGCATGGTGGAACTGCCCGAAGGAAAGATGAAGAGCCGCGAGGGTACTGTGGTGGATGCCGACGACCTGATGGAGGCCATGATAGCGACTGCCAAAGAAACGTCTTCCGAATTGGGTAAGCTGGACGGCCTGACGCAAGAAGAGGCTGACAACATTGCGCGCATCGTCGGCTTGGGGGCCTTGAAGTATTTCATCCTGAAGGTGGACGCCCGCAAGAACATGACTTTCAACCCGAAGGAGTCTATCGACTTCAATGGCAACACAGGGCCTTTCATCCAATACACCTATGCCCGTATCCAGTCGGTGCTGCGCAAGGCAGCCGAAGCAGGACTTGCCATTCCCGAAGCCATTCCTGCCGGCCTAGAGCTGAGCGCCAAGGAAGAAGGCTTGATTCAGATGCTGGCCGACTTCAAGGCTGTGGTCAAGCAGGCAGGCTCGGACTATAATCCTTCCATCATAGCCAATTATGCCTACGACCTGGTGAAGGAATATAACCAGTTCTACCACGATTTCAGCATCCTGCGCGAAGAAAACGAAGCGTTGAAAGTATTCCGTGTGGCATTGAGCACCAATGTAGGCCGGATTGTGAAAACGGCGATGGGCCTGCTGGGCATCGAAGTGCCCGAACGCATGTAAGCCTGTCCGTGCGTGGAATGTAAATCCGGATGCAGATGGCAAAAAAACAGAAATATTATGTAGTATGGAAAGGCGTCAATCCGGGAGTCTATGACTCCTGGACCGACTGCCTGCTTCAGGTGAAAGGTTACGATGGCGCCCAATACAAGTCGTTCGACACCCGCGAGGAGGCGGAACATGCATTGGCTTCTTCTGCTTACCATTACATAGGCAGAAATGCCGCAAAGGGGGAAGAGACATTCCGGCAGCTTCCCGAGGGTTTCGACATGAATTGCCTGGCTGTCGATGCCGCATGTAGCGGCAATCCCGGTCCGATGGAGTATAGGGGGGTGTATCTCTTGACCGGTCAGCAGGTTTTCCATTTCGGCCCGGTCTATGGGACGAACAATATCGGAGAGTTCCTGGCCATTGTCCATGCGCTGGCACTGATGAAGCAGAAAAATATCAGCATGCCCGTCTATTCGGACAGCCGTAATGCCTTGGCTTGGGTGAGGCAAAAGAAGTGCAAGACCAAACTCGAGCGGACTCCGCGTACGGAGGAACTGTTTCGAATGATAGAGCGGGCGGAACGTTGGCTGAAAGAAAACACATACACCATCCCTTTATTAAAGTGGGAGACCGACCAATGGGGCGAGGTTCCGGCCGATTTCGGACGAAAGTGATTGTTGCTGGTTTTCTCTTTTAAATCTTCTGATTAAGCAGAACCTTTATTTCTTGAACGTTACTTCTTCTATTCTATAGAGGTAAGCTCTTTTTTGCGCCTGACATTAACCCAATAGGCGGAACCCCCTTAATAGTAAAGCAGAAAAAGGTTTAGGGATACGTATACGCTTTTTTAAAGTTGAGCATGCCGACAGAATATAATAATGTTGAGTTACGGTTTACATTTTATTTCTATACTTTACTTGATTCTCAAGTTTTTTTGCTTATTTTTGTCATCAGAACATGAATCTAAATATGAATATGCATGAAAGACTTTAGAAGAATTCTTACCGTATTGTTTGCCGCAACTTTTGGTATGCAAATGTTTGCGCAAAGAGAAGATAAGATTATCAATCAGGATTGGAGTTTCCGTTTTTCCCATCAAGTAAATGCTAATGCCGCACGTAGGGTAGATTTGCCTCATACCTGGAATGCGCAAGATGCCTTGGGTGGTAAGCAAGATTACAAACGAGGAATAGGTAACTATACTAAAAGGATATTTATCCATCCCGAATGGCAAGGAAAGAGGCTTTTTCTACGCTTTGAGGGAGCGAATAGTGTGAGCAATGTTTTCGTAAATGGTAAACATATTGGTGAACATCGGGGTGGGTATGGAGCTTTTATCTTCGAGATAACCGATAAAGTGGAATATGGAAAAGAGAATACATTGCTGGTACGTGTCAATAACGGCGAGCAGTTGGACGTGATGCCATTGGTTGGTGATTTTAATTTTTACGGTGGTATCTATCGGGATGTACATCTGCTACTGACTGATAACCTGTGTATATCTCCGTTGGATTACGCATCGTCCGGTCTTTATCTTATACAGCAGCAGGTTACGGATAAACAGGCTACTGTTTGTGCGCGGGTCAATCTCTCTAATGGAACGGAAGAACTCCAGAAAGCAGTGGTTAGGCTACAGGTCAATGATGGGGGAAAGACAGTGTATGAAACGGAGAAGGAAGTAAGCATGACTCCTCATACGGATGTACAGGTAGAGGATATAGAGTTCGTCCTGAAAAATCCGCGTCTTTGGAACGGTACGCAGGATCCGTTCATGTATCAGGCGGTAGTGACCTTGATTAAAAACGGAAAGGAGTTGGATAAAGTGGAACAGCCGTTAGGCTTACGTTATTACACCACGGATCCCGATAAAGGTTTTTTCTTGAATGGAAAGCATTTGCCGTTGCATGGTGTATGTCGTCATCAGGAAAGGGCGGAAGTGGGAAATGCCCTTCATCCGATGCATCACGAAGAAGATACTCGTATCATGCTTGATATGGGAGTAAATGCCGTTCGTTTGGCACATTATCCGCAAGCCACCTATATGTATGATTTGATGGATAAGAATGGTTTTGTTACTTGGGCCGAAATTCCATTTGTGGGACCGGGCGGCTATGCTGATAAAGGTTTTGTTGACCAGCTTTCTTTCCGCGAAAATGGCAAGGAGCAGTTGAAGGAGATGATTCGTCAGCATTACAATCATCCAAGTATTTGTTTTTGGGGATTGTTTAATGAATTGAAAGAGCAAGGAGACAATCCTGTAGAGTATATAAAGGAGTTGAACGTCATGGCACATAGGGAAGATCCTACTCGTCCCACTACTTCAGCAAGTAATCAGGATGGAGCATTGAATTTCATTACCGACAATATAGCATGGAACCGCTATGACGGATGGTATGGAGCCACGCCGGCTACGCTTGCCACATGGTTGGATGCTACTCATAAGAAACATCCCCAAATAAAAATCGCTATCAGTGAATATGGTGCGGGTGCCAGTATCTATCATCAGCAGGATTCATTGGTACAGACTGTACCCGGAAGCTGGTGGCATCCAGAGAATTGGCAGACGGAATATCACATTCAGAATTGGAAAATAATAAATGAACGTCCGTATGTGTGGGGTAGTTTTGTATGGAATATGTTTGATTTCGGTGCGGCTCATCGTACGGAGGGTGATCGTCCGGGTGTGAATGACAAAGGCTTGGTGACCCATGATCGCAAAATCAAAAAGGATGCTTATTATTTTTATCGAGCCAATTGGAATCTGGAGCCTATGGTTTATATTGCCGGGCGTCGTAATGTGAACCAGGTGAAACCATTCGTTGATGTACGGGTCTTTTCGAATGTGGAAGAAGTAATATTGATGGTGAATGGGCGTCAGTGTGGAAAGGTAAGACCGGATAGTTTGAAAATTTGTTTGTTCAAGGATGTCCCTCTCACAAAAGGAAGCAATAAAATAGAGGTGCGTGCCAATGATGGTAAAAAGCAAATAATAGATCAATGTACTTGGATATTACAATAAAAAGAATTGCCGCAGGTTTACATCTATTCCTGCGGCAATTCTTTTCATTCGTTTTAGTTTTTTTGAAAAAGATAAAACACGACGATGCATACCGTGGTGGTAACCTCCGAAAGAGCCAACGCCAGCCAGATTCCTTCAATGCCCAATGCTTTGGGCAGTAGCAGAAAGCTCGGGACGAGGAAGAACATGCCGCGCAACAAGGCAAAAGTGGTGGCCGGGCGGATGCGCTCTATACTTTGGTAGTATCCCACGGCTGTCAGATTCAGGATGAAGAAGACAAAAGCTGTGGAAAAGAGCGGAAATCCGTGGGTGGCAATTTGTGCCGCAGGGACTGCAGGATCTACAAACAGGCCGACCAGATGGTGCGGGCAATATGTAAAGAGCAACGTAACCATTGCTCCACACACGATGGCAGTAAGCAGGGCGATACGTTCCGTTGCTGCCACACGGCCATATAGTCCCGCTCCAAAGTTGTAGCTGATAATAGGTTGTGCGGACTGTGCAATGGCATTGCCGACCATGAAGACAAAAGGAGCATAATAGCATGTGATGCCGAACGCACCTACTCCGTCATCGCCCAAATAGCGCATGAACACCTGGTTGCCAATGAACATCAACATGGCCATGGTGCTCTCTCCCAGTAATGCCGACGAACCGATGCGGCACTGGTATCCGATGTTGCGCAGCGACAGGTGTAAACTTTTGCGGCTCCATCTGGGCATGGCAGGGCGCAAATGCCGGGCGCAAAAGAGCAGATAACCCATGCTGATGCATCCGCCGATAAACAGGCTTATTGTGGTAGCTGCTGCAGCCCCCATCACTCCCCATCCCAAGGGAAAGATGAACCACCAGTCCAGCCCGATATTGACGGCTGCCGGAATAATGTTGCACCACATTGCCAACCGGGGTGCACCGTCCAACCGGATGATGAAAAGCGCAATAGAGACCCATATTTGGAACAGCAACGAAGGCACGAACCACCACAAATAGTCTTTCACCAATGGCAGAAGATGTTCCGACGAACCGAGCAGGCGTCCCGTTGCATCGGGAAACAACAGGATGATGACCGACGGGAACAATGTTGCCAGCGTGGCGAACAGCAAGGCTTGCGTCACATTCATCCTCGCTACTTTCTCCTTCCCTCGCGATATATGTATGGACGCCACTACGGAGCAACCGGCACCGACCATCAGTCCCACCCCCGTGAAGAACATCAATAGCGGGATGCAGATGTTGATGGCGGCAATGCCATCGCTTCCAACACCATGCCCCACGAAGATGCCGTCGATGGCTGTCACTGCCGACATGCTCAGCATCCCCAGCAATGTGGGTATGAAGTACCTGTTGAACAACTTGAACACATTTACTTTTCCTAAATCAATTGCATCTCTTTCCATATCCTATATATTTAACATTCCGGTTTAACGAAAAAAATACCGGATAAGTTGATTGGTTTTACCCAGTCATCTTATCCGGCATTTCTGTCATTCTGCCCTCCGATGAGGATTACAAAACTGCTTTTTTTGTCTTTCTGGGCGCAAAGGTAGGATATTTATCTAAAAGAACCAAATATTATTTAGTGTGTCTAGTGCGTTGTGCCTTTTTCTCATCTTTGTGCATCAAATAGGGAGATTCGGTCAGCTTGGGAAGAATATAATCTATTGTGCTGGTCTGTCCAATCACTTTTAACGACACGATGAATGTTGATAACGAAATATAGCCTGTTGTTTCCTTCTCAAATTTGTGGATGATTGTAAGCTCGATACCGGATTGTTCCGAATTCATAAAATCTACCGTATTATTTGTATTTGCAATTTACTCGAATTAAAAACTATTTCTTCCGCGAAAAATTTATTCATCAGATGAAAGAACGGTTTGTTGTTATGGTTTTACAATGTTTATTTTACGATCTTGAATATTATCAGATTGTATTTTTTGCCTTATGGTCTCTATTGTTGAAGAATAAATCTTTATAGGTTTTTCTAATATTTTTTTTCCTAACAACTGAGCTTCGTTTATTCTCTCTTGCTCTTTGTATAGCTCGTATAGCTTGAAAAGTGGCATAAAACGAACTGGACACATATATGATGCTTTTAAATAATGTTTTTCAGCTTCTTGATAATATTTTAGTTTCCAATAATTATCTGCCAGCAGCATTTCTGTATCATAATCATTTAAATATTTCGTACATTCCTTTGCTATCTTCAGACTTTCATTATATAACATATTTTCGTAAAGAACAGAACTATAGTTAAATAGAAAATAAGGATTATAAAACATTTTATTATACAAATCATGGTATTTCAAATATGCTTTTTCAAAATAGCCGAAGGACACATTCTGTAATTGCTTTTTCCATGTGTATTGGCTCAAAGCTTCATCGCAAATATTGCAAACACCATAACAGCATATAATTATTATAAAAGACTTTATACAATAAATGGGCTTTTCTATTTTATATATTCTTTTTGTTTTAAAAGAAGCTAAACTATAAGCTAATAAGAATGAGACTAATGGATATCTGAAAGGGTAAGAAAAAGAAGAAGTTATCATGATGATTAGCAAACATAGTTTGGCTTCTTCTTTTTTTTCTTTGCAAGTGAATAGAAGGATAAATAGGATAATCAATATTATAAGTCCCACCAAGCCATATTCTACCAAAAGTAATAAATATTCATTGAAAGGATGAAATACATTGCTTGCCAGTATGGCGTATTTGTTATCTTTGTCTTTCTGAAATGCTTTTGCTTGAAAGTTCATATAATTACATTTAAAATTTCCACTTCCTGTTCCACATAATATTGTTTTTTTATTTATCATAGAAGTAGAGGTTTTATAAATGAATATTCGTCCACTAGTTGAATCGGACTTGCAGAAAATGGCAATGACTAACAAAAAGCAAAATAATAATAGTTGTATGTAGGTTTGGTGTCGAAAAATATAAAAGAAAAGTACAACTGTGCATGCTATTGTACCTGTTCTTGATTGTGATATGAGAACAGATGAGAAAATAATGATCCCTCCTATATAGTATAAGGTCTTCTTTTTTTTTAATGTGGTCTTCTGTATTAATTCGCATGCAAAAGGAAATATGCATGACAATGAAATTGAAAATCCGGCGGGATTATCAAAGCTTCCTGTAACAAAAGTGTAGTTTTGAATAAAATGTAAGATGCCCCAAACAGATAAGACAACCCCTATGAGTAGAAGAATTTTATTCACCTTTAAACTTGGCAGAGAATTATTATTAATTATAAAGAAAGAATAAGCCAGCCAAAAGCTAACGAAATTGTAAATAAAAAAAGTATGATGTGGTGAGGCTATGAAAACTCTGATTATTATATAAAATATAGCTGACGTAACACAAAGATATATTGCATCTACATTGCACAGAATCTTCTTTTTTATATTTCTTCCTATAAATAGGATTGCCCCAATTAATATAATTAATTGAAATGCAATCCATTTAATGGTTGTTGTAGGTTCAACAAATCCTTCGTAAACCGACAGGCTTGTTCCTGTAATAATCAGAAAGTAGAAAAAAGAATCTGGTTTAATCATGTAACAGGTTTTCTAATTTTGTTTCTGCAAATTCAAGCGAACCTCTGAAAATCACATTGTGACATTTGTCCAAGATGAGGACGGTAGGTACACCATCTATTTCTACGTAATCCAATAAAGGGTTTTCGTAATCTGTTGCAAATACGGTGAAATCATATCCTCTGTCAGTAATAAGTTTCTGTCCGGTTTTTATGTCTTCATCCTTTCTGTCGTTTTTGAGAAAGACAGATGCGATGACAATGGTGGAGTCGCTCTTGTACTTTTCGTGCATTTCTTGTAACTTTGGAAAACTTTTAAAACAACTGGAGCAATGGCTTCCCCAAAAATCCAATACGATATATTCGCCTTTTAATTCCTTCAGCTTAAAATTTTTATGGCTGTCTTCAAAGGAATAATCAGCAACATTTAATGCCTGTTCTTTATTAAGCTTTCCATAGTAATATATTTCACTCCAGTTGTCTTGAACTGTTGTTATTCCAAACAACCATATCATGCACCCTATGACGATTAAAATTTTATGTTTAAATTCGTATGTTAGTATTGTCGCGATGAATGCCCATAGAATGCAAAGGCTAAATATAAGAGTCACTTTTGTAGCCGTAAAATCTATAATTCTTTGTGGTAACTCAAGAATCGCCATTCCTGTAAAAATAGCGCTATAAATCAGCAGTCTTTTTTGTTTGGGGTATTTCTTTAGCATCCATAGTGTCAGCAGGACATAAAGAATACTCCCTATCAATGTCGCCCACCGAAGAGAGACTGCACGGATGGGACAAAAAATCCAATATGTAGCAAATGAATAAAGAAATATTTTGCGAAAAATTTTCATGGTATATCTTTTATTTTATGTAGTAGACAGAAGTGTTTTAGCTCTGTCTGCTACGTTTTGTTTTCAAATACCTCCACATGTACCATCGCATGGATAGCTCAATAAAAAACCACAGCCATCTGGAAGTTTTTCACATCCGGATCTAGATTTTTCACAATCCATAGTAATACACCAGGCTATAAACTGATCTATTTCACACTCACATTCGCTTTCGCCACTAGACTTAACTATCGCTTTGGATTGTGTTGATGTGCGAATTTTACCGGACTTATCTACCAATGTGTTTCCCGTTGCAACGATGCCTTTAATTAGTGGCATATCCCAATTAAGTCTAATCTTTGCATCTTCCACCCATTTATAGAAGAATATATCCATTTTCTCTTGTTCCTCATCTGTCATTTCTTTTGCCCGATTAAATATTTGTGGATTTTTATCAATATAATTAAGAATGATGGCAATGTGAGCTTTTTCTTCATCATTCCAATCCATTTGCAGAACTTCATTTAATTTGTCTTTCCAAAAGTCTATTTTTTGTTGTTGGGTAAAAGCACGAAATGTTGCACGTTTTACACTTTCATCCAAATGATTCCATGTACTACGGCTCATGGCTCTAATCTCATCAAGATTGTCATGTACCCATTCATTAATTTCTGGGTTACAACTATAAATTTCTTCACTTTGACATCCGGAAAGGATAATAGTTACAAACAGAAAAGCGTAAAAAAATAATTTTTTCTTCATAATTTTCATATTAATTATTTAACAAATCCTTTTATTCTTAGTACACACACTTCTTTATCTACATTCGATTCTAAAAAAATGCGTTTATCGAAATGTCCTTTTTGATTTTTTGAATCATAATAGACTTTCACTTTTCCTTTTTCTCCCCTTCTTATAGGATGTTTGGGATATTCTACTTTTACACATCCACAAGATACAGATGCTTTGTGGATAACAAAAGGGGTATTACTTTTTACATTAAAGGAAAATTCTTCAAATTCAACCTTTGAGTTTTTGGCATTGATTTGCCCAAAATCATGTATCTTCTTTTCCCATTCAACATTAGCCTTTTCTTGTGAAAAAGCATTGTTTAAATTAAGTGTTATTAATATGCATGCAACAACTTTAAATAACATAATATGATAGTTTTATATTAAAATAGATTAGTTCATGAATAATGTGTGTATTAATTAAATTCTTTAATTCTATTTAGAATAGTAATCTAAATAAGCTTTTGTTAAATAGACAGTTATTTCTATAAAAAGGGTAGTCTATATTTTTATTTTTTAAGTTCATTAACATTTGGAGTGGGATAGTGACTACTCCATCTATGAAGAGCATGGAGACACTTATTGTAAACAAGTCGGATAGGTCTCGCAATTGGTCTCGATGAAAAGATGGCAGCTTTGGTCGAATCAATCAAATAGGCTTTTCACAGATTTGATATAGACATTCGGTTTCTTTTTTTGAAGTAGTACTAGGCGAAGAAACGGTTCGGTGTATAGAGATATTCCTTTTGGGGAATAAGGTATCAAGCTATATTTACTTGATTCTCTTGAAAAGATAGATTAAAAAGTTGACTATTCCTTTCCAAATCAGGATGCAGTAAAGTATTCTCAATTAATATATTTATCTTGAATATCCTTGTTTGAGTTTTCATTGTACGATTAGAAATAATGTTCCTGCTTCAGCTTCGTCAATAATACAAGATTCTAATCGCCCGAGTTTTAGATAACTCCAGCCTTGTTTTTTGTGCTGCCGGTGTAGAATCCGTGGATTTTATCTAAATTTGCACCTGAATAAACAAATAATAACACCTATCGCAATGAAAAAGAGAATCGCTTATGTTGGCATGTACTTCTTTACGCTCCTGCTGATATTTATGATACAGAAACCGTTGTTCATGCTCTATAATGGTTCCATCGAAAAAGGAATAGGGTTTACCGATTATTTGCAGGTGATGGCTCACGGAGCCAGCCTGGATGCCACTATGGCGGGATACCTCACGGTGCTTCCCTTTCTGGTGATGCTGGCCAGTATCTGGTTTAAGCGGTTCCCTTTGAAGAAGATATTGTGGGGCTATTTGGTGTTGGTGGCCGTGCTGGTCTCTTTGGTCTTTGTGGTGGATATGGGGTTGTATCCCTTTTGGGGATTCAAGCTGGATGCTTCTGTCTTTCTTTATATTGATTCGCCTAAAGAGGCGTTGGCCAGTGTCTCCATGGGGTTCATCCTGTTGAGGCTCTTGGTTATCTTGTTGCTTGCCGCCTTGAACAGTTGGGTGCTGCTGAGGATAACGCCTGCGGTGCTGGAGGCTACCCGTAAACGGGTGGCCGGAACTGTCGGCATGCTGCTGTTGGGTGGTGTGCTTTTTGTCATCATCCGGGGTGGGGTGACCGAATCTACTTCCAATATCGGACAAGTGTATTTCAGCAACGACCCTTTTCTGAACCATTCGGCTGTCAATCCTGATTTCAGTTTGTTGTCTTCCATGGGGAAATCGCAGGATTTCGCATCGGAATTCAACTTCTTTGACGAGGAGAAGCGGGCCGCTTTGTTCGATGGTCTTTATCCTACGGCGGATGGTGACAGCGTGGTGCAGGTATTGAACACCCAGCGTCCCAATGTGCTGATTGTGCTGATGGAAGGGTTCGGAGGTGCTTTTGTGGAGCCTTTGGGCGGACTGCCCGATGTGACTCCCCACTTCAACCGGCTGACAGAGGAGGGTGTGTTCTTTACGAATTGCTATGCCAACAGTTTCCGTACAGACCGTGGGACGGTTTGTACGCTCAGCGGTTACCTGGGGTTGCCTACGGCATCGGTGATGAAGATTCCTGTCAAGAGCCGCACGCTTCCTTCCATTGCGGAAGAGCTGGTTAGGGTCGGTTATCGGACGGATTTCCTATACGGGGGTGATATCAACTTTACCAATATGAAGAGCTATCTGCTGAGCAAGGGCTACCAGCACCTGACTGCCGACACGGATTTCTCGTTGGCCGAGCAGACCGGCAACGCTTGGGGGGTGAATGATGACATTACGTTTGAGTATCTTTACCGCCGGTTGAAGGACAGGACGGAGTCGCCATGGCATACGGCATTCCTGACGCTGAGCAGCCACGAACCCTTTGAGGTGCCTTACCATCGGCTGGACGAGCCGATTCCCAATGCCTTTGCGTTCACAGACGACTGTCTGGGGAAATTTATAGAGAAACTGAAGCAGACTCCAGTGTGGGAGAACCTGTTGGTGGTGTGCCTGCCCGACCATGGTTTCTATTATCCGCGCGAGGGGCTCCAAACGGCTCCCAAGTTCTACCATATCCCGATGCTGTGGCTGGGCGGAGCGGTGAAGCAGCCGATGAAGATAGATAAGCTCATGAACCAGGCCGACCTTGCCGCCACGTTGCTGGGGCAGCTGGGACTGGACCATTCTTCGTTTGCTTTCAGCCGCAATGTGCTGGGCAGCGGTTACACCTATCCTTTTGCCTTTTATAGTTTCAATAACGGGTTTTCTTTCCGCGACAGTACCGGTGTGACGGTGTTCGACAATCCTTCGGAAAGCATTCTGCTGGACGAACCCTCCGGCTGTGCGGACCGCGTCGACAAAGGAAAAGCCATCTTGCAAAGCGTATATGACGACTTGGGCGGGCGATAGGAATCAATCTCCTACCGTCTTCTTGATGAAACGCGAACGCCGTTTGGCGGTTTGTACATACGTACGTGTAGGCTTATGCATACGTATGTGTAGCCCGATGCATACGTATGTGTAGGCTTATGCATACGTACGTGTAACCCGATGCTTATGCAAGAGCGGATAGTATCACCCCTTCATCAGGTTGCTTCTTCCCCTTCCCCCTTCATCCTTTCATTTTAGGTAAAACCATCTATCAATCAATCGGTTGAAGATGATAGGGCATCCCCTCACGACCCTTTCAGCCACCGGCATGAGTCCTTTCACATCTGCCTTCGGCGGTTTCACACCATACAGCCTTTGTGTGCCGATGAAGGGAGGCTGAAAGGAGGATGAAGGGAGCCGACGGAGTGTCCTCTTACCCTCGGAAGCCCCATCGGCAGGGCGTTTCGGCGGATAATGAAAGGATGAAGGGAGAGACTGAATTATTAAAAGAACAGTTTCTAAAACTATGTCGGCACAACAATTATTAACAAATTGGCATGCAGTCTTTCTCCAATTGCTCCACTATATATAGAACACAACCTATTTTATCAACGAACTAAAACTAATGACTGAGAAGATTGTTACTCTAGGAGAAAAAAGACAAGAAACTATGTTTGTGAAAGGAAAAGAACTATTGCTTAAAGTGCTATCGTTTTTATATGCGAAGAAGGTCAATGTGACCGGTATGAATAAAGTGGAGAAATATAAGATACTGGGATTTACTTTCTTCAGAAAAGCCCAAGACGATGCATTTGTCAGAACGGCTTATTTCAAGTTGTTTCGCTTCACCAGACCGATACAGGAGAATGAGTTCTACAGAGAGTTCTCTTCTATGGATTTTGATATGGCCGATCTTCCTTTGCAACAGGACAGGCAGCCGTTGGTCAGCGTCATTGTGCCCAATTACAATCATGCCCCTTACCTGGAAGAACGCCTGAAATCCATTTACCGGCAGACTTACCGGAACATGGAGGTGATCTTGCTGGATGATGCTTCGTCGGACCGGAGTGTGGAGATATTGGAAAGGTATGCAGCCCGGTATGCCCATAACACCCGGCTGGTTGTCAATGAAGAGAATTCGGGCAAGGTGTTCCGTCAGTGGAACAAGGGGCTGCGGCTGGCTAAAGGGGAGCTGGTGTGGATTGCCGAGAGCGATGACTGGTGTGATGCGAACTTTCTGGAAGAGGTGGTAGCGGCTTTTGTACACCAGTCGGTCATGCTGTCTTTTGCACACAGTGTGTTCATGCAGGAAGGTAAGAGGATATGGACTTTGGAGGACTATCTGTCCGATTTGCCTGTTTCTTTCAAATCTCCTTTTGTCATGTCTGCCCATTCCATTGTCAACGAGGCTTTTGCCATCAAGAATGTCGTGCCCAATGTAAGCAGTGCCGTTTTTCGGAATGTAGGAACGATTCCCGATGAGATAACCTCGCTTTGGGGAGAGATGTCCTTGTGTGGCGACTGGTTGTTCTATCTGTGGCTGATCAGAGGAGGAGCTGTGAGCTATACCAACCGGACGCACAATTACTATCGGATTCATTCGGGAAGCACTTCGCTGAAGATACAGAAGACATTGGACTATTATATAGAAACGTATAAGGTGTCTGACTATGTGGCGCGCCATTATGCGGTAGACGCATCTGTGTTCGAAAAAGTGGAACGCAATCTGCTTTGGCATTGCAAGAGGCAGGGAAGTGTGAGCCCGGACGAGGTGAAGAGGGCATACGATGTATCGGCTTTGCGGAAGAGCATGGAAAGACGGACACTGAATGTAGTGGTTTGCGGTTATGGTATGATGCAGGGAGGTGGGGAGATCTTTCCCATCTATCTGGCAAACGAACTGAAAAGGCAGGGGCTGGGAGTTACTTTCATCGATTTCAGAGGAGGGAAATACGATGCCGGGATAAGGAAAAAACTGCATCCCGCCATTCCGCTGGTCGAACTGAACAATGTGCGCTATCTGAAAAAGGCGCTCTCGCTTTTAGGAGCGGACATTGTTCATACCCACGAAGGAAGCACGGACAAGGCGGTGGCCCGCATAGTGAAGAACACCCGTCAGGCATACAAGCACATCATCACCCTTCACGGCATGTACGAAGCCATATCGAAGGAATACCTGAATGAAATATTGGAAAATGTATTGTATAGCTGTTCGTGTTTTGTGTACATTGCCGACAAAAATCTGATTCCGTTTAAAGGAGTGGACAAGCCGTTGCGGCTTTCCAAGATAGGCAACGGTCTGCCGATGATTCCTGTACGGCGGCATAGCCGCGCCGAACTGGGAATAGGCGAGCACGACTTCTGCATCACGCTGGCTAGCAGAAGCCTGTTTGAAAAAGGATGGCTGGAGGCCATAGAAGCGGTGAAAATGGCCAATGCCCGCTCCGAACGGCCTATCCATCTGGTGCTGGTAGGCGATGGCGAATGCTACGACCAGCTGAAGGGCAAGAAGCTGCCTTCCTATATTCATCTGCTGGGCCGCAAGGCAGACGTAAGAAACTACTTTGCCATGTCCGATTTGGGACTGCTTCCTTCGCGTTTCAAAGGCGAAAGTTTTCCGCTGGTGGTGATAGAGAGTTTCATGAGCGGCGTGCCGGTGGTGGCCAGCGACATAGGCGAGATCAGAAACATGGTCACGGCCGAGGATGGCAAGATGGCGGGAGTCTTGTTCGAACTGGCCGATTGGGAAATCCCCGTCGAGAAGTTGGCACAGATATTGTTGCATCTGTCGGTGGACGGAGCGGCTTATCAGAATCTGAAAACAGCGGTTGGCAGTGTACTGCCCAAGTTCGATATTGCCTTTACGGCACGGCAATACATCCATGTTTATCAGAGTGCGTTAAAAGGAGACAGATGTTAATTATGCGGAATATGGAATAACAAGCAGAGCAATGTTGGGCAGTTGGGCCTTTTTTTATACCTTTGCGGCGTGATATATAACTGATAATTATGCTGAAACAATTCTTTAGTTTGTTGAAACGGTATATCCTGCCATACCGCAAATACTTGGCATGGGCGTTGGTGTTGAATTTCTTGTCACAGTGGCTCAATGTGTTTTCGTTTATGGCCATTGTGCCCATATTGAATATTCTGTTTAAGATTGATACACAGTCTTACGAATACATACCTGTCGATTTCCATAACCTGGATAAAGACGTGCTGATAAACAACGCTTATTATTATGTAAGCAATTTTGTAACCGTTCATGGTGCTTTCTATACGCTTGCCATGATGGGAGGCATTCTGGTTGTCATGACTATGCTGAAGACCGCCGGCTACTTTGCCTCTTCGGCCGTCATGGTGCCGTTGCGCACGGGCATCGTACGAGACATCCGCATCCAGGTATACAATAAGGTGCTGAGCCTGCCTCTGAGTTTCTTTTCCGAAGAGCGCAAGGGAGACATCATTGCCCGTATGAGTGCGGACGTCACTGTGGTGGAAAACTCGCTGACCAGTTCCATCGACATGCTGATACGCAATCCTATAGCCTTGCTGGTCTGCTTTGTCACGCTGTTCTCGGTGAGCTGGCAAATGACCCTGTTTGTCATCTTCATCCTTCCGCTGACGGGATGGATCATGGGTGTGGTCAGTCGGAAGCTGAAAAGGCAGTCGTCGACGGCACAGGCGCAATGGGGTGACATCATGTCACAGCTGGACGAGACATTGGGCGGCCTGCGAGTCATCAAAGCGTTTATTGCCGAAAGCAAGATGTCCGCCCGTTTCTCGAAGATCAATAATGACTTCCGCGAAGCCATGAACGAGATGGTGATCCGGCAAAGCTCGGCCCATCCCATGAGCGAGTTTCTGGGCACTTGTGTAATTGTGATTGTCCTGTTGTTTGGCGGTGCGCTGATTTTGAACACCGATTATGCTCCGATGGATGCCGCCACCTTCATCTTCTATCTGATTATCCTGTATAGCATCATCAATCCCTTGAAGGAATTCTCGAAAGCATTCTATAACATTCCGCAGGGACTGGCCAGCATGGAGCGTATCGACATGATTCTGAAGGCCGAGAATCCTATTGTGGATCCGGTGAAACCGCAGCCTTTGGATACGTTCGAGGACAAGCTGGAGTTTAGAAATGTGAGCTTTAGCTATGTGGCGGGACGCCCTGTGCTCCGTCATATCAACCTGTCGGTTCCCAAAGGGAAAACTATTGCGCTGGTAGGGCAGTCCGGTTCCGGCAAATCTACGTTGGTCGATTTGGTGCCGCGCTATCACGATGTGAGCGAAGGTACTCTGTTGATTGACGGCAAGGACGTGAAGGACGTGACTATTCACGACCTCCGTTCGCTGATAGGCAATGTGAATCAAGAAGCCATCTTGTTCAATGATACGTTCTATAACAACATCACCTTCGGTGTAGAAAATGCCACGATGGAACAGGTGATAGAGGCGGCCAAGATAGCCAATGCGCACGATTTCATCATGGAGACGGAAAAGGGGTATGACACCATGATAGGCGACCGAGGCGGCCGTCTGTCCGGCGGGCAGCGCCAGCGTGTCAGCATAGCCCGTGCCATCTTGAAGAATCCTCCTATCCTGATATTGGATGAGGCCACCTCGGCGCTCGACACCGAGTCGGAACGTCTGGTACAGGAAGCGCTGGAACGGCTGATGAAGTCGCGTACCACAATTGCCATCGCCCATCGGTTGAGCACCATCAAGAATGCAGACGAGATTTGTGTGCTTTATGAGGGAGACATCGTGGAAAGGGGAACTCACGACGAACTGATAGCCCTGAACGGATATTATAAGAAGTTGAACGACATGCAGTCCTTATAATTTGAGGGATATTCAGAAGAGCGTCGGCAGGAAGCAAAAGGGGGTATGTCAGGCTATTGGGGGGCAGCCCACCGGATAGGAACTAGATTGGATGGCTTGCAAATATCAATAATTGTGAGGCTGCTTCTTTGAAATCCTTTTTATTTTTTGGAAGGATTTGATTATTTCGCTAAATTTGTGTGCTATATAAACTAACCAATGATTTTATATGGCTGATAATATTATTTATAAAGTAAGAAGCGGAAAACCCGTCAAGTTCTTGAACTTTATTTCGGAGTTTGCCAAGCTGTTGATTCCTGACGCCTTTTATAGAAGAAGGTTGTCTCATCTGTTGGACGCGGCACGAAAACGGCCTGATTTTAATTATATAGAACAGCGTGTCAATTATTACATGAAGATAAACCGGCCTTTTACTGTATCATCCGATGACAGTTATACAAAGGACAGGAGTTGGATTCATTATACAGGCCGGACGGGGGATTACAAGCGTAAGATGTTCCACACCGCTTATTACTTCGATCAGCACCATGTGACCCGTTGGTTTCCTAAAAGCTACAGATGGAACTTCTGTCCCGGCGATGTGTATTTCACTCCCGAAACGCCTACTGTGGTGAAAAGCCGCCTTTTGACTCCCGACAATGCTAACTCGGTGATACTGAAGCTTGACAAGTTGCGCCATTTTATGTTCGTCAACGACACGAAAGCGTTCAGAGACAAGAAGGATGCCGTTATATTTCGGGGGAAGATACGTCAAAGCAGGGTGCGTACGCGGTTTTTGGAGATGTTCTTCGGCCGTCCGATGTTCGACTGTGGAGTGGTGGGAAAGAATGAAGGTTGTCCGGACGAATGGATATCTGCCAAGAAGACGATACGCGAGCATCTGGATTACAAGTTCATTATGGCTTTGGAAGGCAATGACGTGGCATCCAATCTGAAATGGGTCATGTCGTCTAATTCGCTGGCGGTGATGACGCGTCCTACTTGTGAAACCTGGTTTATGGAGGGTACGCTTGTTCCTGATTATCATTATGTGGAGGTGAAGGAGGACTTCTCGGACTTGCCCGAGAAACTGGCCTATTACATGGAGCATCCGGACAAGGCGGAAGAAATCATCACCCATGCCCATGAATATGTGGAGCAGTTCTGGAATCCAGAGCGAGAGGAACTTATTTCTTTGATGGTGATGGACCGATATTTCCGTCTTTCGCAACAGGCGAAGTAATGAGGAGAGTGTCTTTATAACGAATGAAACTTATGACTGAAAACGCTTTAACCACTATACACGTAGCTTGCAACATTGACAGCAACTATGTGAGACATTGTGCCGTGACATTGGCCTCGTTGTTCGAGAACAACCGGTCCGAACATTTTGTGATACATATCCTTGCCGGAAATTTGACCGCTTCCGAACAGGGCGTGCTTGTCCGGCTGGGGCAACGGTATCATAATGAGGTGTATTTTTATACGCCTGCTTCCCATTTGTTCGAAGGGTTGACCATACGCAAGTTCAGTAAACGGATATCCATGGCTACGTATTACCGCTGTCTCTTGTCCGACATCCTGCCCAATGACGTAAGTAAGGTGCTTTATCTGGATTGTGACATTGTGGTGTTAGGCAGCATACGTGCTTTCTGGGACATGCCGTTGGATGGAGTGGGTGTGGCCGCCGTAGAGGATATTGGCTGCAAGGAACCCCGGCGTTATGAAATCTTGCATTACCCCATGGAGGATTCTTATTTCAATGCAGGTGTGTTGCTTGTCAATCTTGACTATTGGAGGGAGCATGATGTGCCGCGCGCATGTATAGAATACTTTCATGCGTATCCCGAACGCATCCTGTTTAACGATCAGGATTTGCTGAACAGCATTTTGCATGAGAACAAGCTGTTGGTCGATTTGTGTTGGAACGTGCAGGATGGCTTTTACCGCAATCCTTCCCGAATGACCGATGAGTGGCGTGGGAAATTCTCGGACGTGTTGAAGCATCCGGTCATTCTACATTACACCAACCGCAAGCCATGGGAATATGACAGCCAGCACCCTTTGCGCGCCGAGTATGTCCGCTATCTGGATCTGACTCCTTGGAAGGGGTGGAGACCTTTGGACAACCCGATAAACCGGGTGAAGCGTTTTTTCAGACTGTTTCCGTTCTATGTGGGATTGCGCAGAGCGAAATATGTGGATCCGGCGCAGTTGTGATAAACGTTCCAACAGCTTGGATATTCATGTCCCGGTAGCGGGGAGACAGTTATTTCAAGCGTTCTCTTTTCATTGTAATCAGCGAGGGGCATAGCCATTTCAGATAGCTGTTTCTGCGCTCCAAAAAGTAATCCGATACATTGGCTCCCAGTGTGTCGTAAAGGTGTTTGTATAAGCGGGCTTTCTCACAGCTCGCTATTTTTAGGCGTCTTATCTTTTTATATAGCAGACCGTGGCGCAGCCTTTTTTTATAATTGCTTAGGCCGGCCAGCCGGCTTTCCATGATGCTTACTATCAAGATATCTTCTTTTACTCCGTTGCCGGTCTTGTGTGAGGCGATTGTTACTTTCTGGGTATGACAGCGGAAATAATTCAATACCTGATAGAGTTCTATCACACGTCCTTGCATGGATAGCTCAAACCAGAATAGCCAGTCTCCGCAGTATTTCATGGACAGAAAGGGAGATTGGGATACCTTTTCGGCATATTCCCGCCGAAACAAGGCTCCGCTTGCGTTTATGATGTAGTTTTTCCAATATAAGTTATATCTGGCAAAGCTTTCTCCGTCAAAGACCGCGAAGTTGTTCTTTTTCCGTATTCCCCAATGATTTACATCCCGGTGATATTTTATTTCCCCGTTTGCGTCAATCAGGTATGATCCGGCGTAACAAATGGCTGTATTGTCGTGTGCTTCTGCCAGCCGGACGCATTGTTCCAGGAAGTCGGGCTTTGCCGAATCATCTGCTTCGGCTATCCAAATGTATTTTCCGCGTGCCAGTCGGATGCCTTTCATCCACTGTATAAAGGGGCTTCGGGTGTTTTCTTTGTTGATGACGATATGGGATACGTGTGGGTTTGTTCTGTACTCTTCCAATATTTTCACGCTTCCGTCTGTAGATGCATCGTCCAGCAATATTAATTCGTAGTCTGTATAAGTTTGTTGCAGTATGGAGTTGATACGTTCTTTTAAATAACAGGCGTAATTATAGTTGGGGACAATTACGCTTATTGTCGGGATGTGTTCTTTCCTCATAAAGTTAATTGTTGTTTATCTTATTTTTTATGCCATTGATATTCTGGACATCGAAAGCTTTTGATGTCTGTATTAGGAATATCATGCAAAAGTGTTCTTAGTCTTCTTTATTTTATAATTCCCAGTTTTTCGTTTATTCCTTCCTGGTAAGCTTTCCACAATTTGGGAATATCGCTCCATTCGTATGCTTTGCCAAACGGGGCGCATACCAGTGCGGTCAGTATGTATCCGGCCACTCCGTAGAACCCACGAAGATATTTCACTCCCCAGTTGCGTCCATAGTGGTGGCTCAGGTAGGTGGAGTTGCGTATTTGGTAGAAGCGTTTCCATTTCTTTTTCCGGTTTCGCTCGTTCCAACTGTCATCCGAGAAGAACTTTTGCTTGTCCATCAGTGCGGCGGGTACATACCTTATGCTGTATCCTGCCAGGACAGCGCGCAGGCAATAGTCTGTGTCGTCGCAGAAGATGAACAGGTCCTTGTTGGGCAGTCCTATCTTTTCCACCACTTCGCGGCGGATGAAGGGGCCTTCGAAAGCGGTTCCTTTTATATCTACGGGGGCACTGACGGTTTCTTTGCTCAGTTTCTGCCTGTACATCGAGGCAAAGGGGTTGGTCAGGTTGTATTCGCGGAAGTCGTGGGTGAACACCTGGCCTTCCATCAGGCGGCGCGGTGCCAGTATGCCTGCTTTGCTTCGTCCGGATTCTGCCAGCAATTCCTTCAGACATTCTGCACGAGGAAACACATCATCGTCCATGCACCATATCCAGTCGGCTCCCGAACGGAAGGCGTGTCGGATGCCGGTATGAAATCCGCCCGATCCTCCTACGTTGGGTTGGGCGATGATGGTCAGTCCCGATTGGGTGGCGAGCCATTCGGCGGTTCCGTCCGTACTGCCGTTGTTTACTACCACGATGGAGGAAACCGCATGGGTCTGACTTTTCAGACACCGGATGTTTCTTTTCAATAGTTCCAGTCTGTTATAAGTTACAACTACAGCTGTGATATTCATTCTTGTGTCGGATTTTTGTATTGTTAGTAAAGTCCATTTATTTTTCCGGGCTGGGTGCTCCGGTAGGTGGCTATCAGCTTGAAGCATTCATCGGCATCGAAACCGCGTGCCTGTGCATATTCTTCGGCCATCCAGCGGTGCATATCGGGTGTGGCGGGCAGCCGTTCAAAGTTCTTGCAGCCTGCTTTCATGTCTATCGGCCCGATGTACATGCGGTTCAGGTCTACCACTTCAATTTGTATGCCACTGTCTGTTTTCTGAAACAGGATGTTGGCCCGTCCGTAATCTTTGTGTGCATATCCGTGTTCGTGAAGCAAGGCGGTCACCTTGCCTACGGCCCGGCATACTTCTTCCGCCTGTTCTGCTTCTTTCCCAAACAGGTCGTCGTAGCGGCGGGTGCATGTCGACAGGCTGCTGATGTAATAGCTCTTGTCGAACAAGAACCCCGAGCGAACGTTCATATATCCTATGGGTTGTGGGGTGCCTACTCCTATCTTGAGAAGCATCCGGGCGTGTTCGTAAGAGCGTTTGGCCTTGGAAGGACGGAAGATGCCATACACAAACCGGTTGATGAAAAGGGGTTTGTGGAAGGCTTTCACTACATATTCCTTGCCGTTGTATTCCATTTTTCTCAATTCGTTCCGGCCTTTGTATATGATGGTTCCCTCGTTTCGGCGGAAACGTTCGGGGACGGACAGCACAAATTCTTCCAATTCCTTGTAGTCGGGATGGATGACCCATGTGTGCGGATGAAGTGAAAGTATAGTCTTGTTCATGCGGTTGCGGTAATATTGGGGGTGAATAGTTAGATTTTATCCAGCCCTTTGGTGAATTTCAGCCAATAGTATTTCAACGGGTTTGTGTATTTCAGCTGTTTCCACGGGCGGCTGCTGTGCGGACGATGCCACACGGGCAGGGTGGTGAACAGGTAGTTCCGAAGCCCCAGCCTCAGTGACTCGTGCGAGATGGTCACGTCATACCAGTTCTTGCTTGGGTCCAGTTGGTGGAAATCGAAGGCGCCGAGCAGGGCGGGGGTAAGCAGGGAGCAGCAGAAGCTGCAATGCTTTTTTTCCGGATAAACCTGATTTTCGCGTCCTTTGGCATGCAGATATGGATAATTGATGACGCCTTGCTCGTCGGTGGTGACGGCGGCGGCTATGCCGCATTGCGGCTGTTGCAGGGCGCCGTCGAACAGTGTCTGCAAAGTATTCTTTTTCACAATGACATCCGATTCCACTATCAGCAGGCCGGCATCGGCGGCCAGTGCTTCGCGTTGTGCCGTTTGCAGCACCAACAGGTAGTTGGGCGAAGGATGGTCCGTGAGGTCGGATAGGTTCACCAGCCGGAAATGGTATTGTCGGCTGGCTTCTTCCAGCAGCCGCGTGTTTTCGTCGGTGCTGAAGTCATTGTATATTGTATAGGTAAAGGGTACGGTTATATCCGACTCTGTAATGGCTTTTATCGTTTCCAGGGTAGAGGCTATCGAGTCCTTTACCGGTGTGATGATATGAAGGCATTTCATGGGCTTTTCGTTGTTATTCCTGGTTAAATGTTTTTTTGCACAAGGTCAGGGCTGCCGCTACGGTGTCGTCCATGTCGGCGTATGCATATTGTGCCAGACGTCCGCCAAACAATACGTTTTTATGTTCGGCCGCCAGTGCTTTATACTGGTTCATCATGTCTGTGTTCCGTTTGTCGTTTACCGGATAATAGGGTTCTTTTCCGGGAGCGAAATCATCCGGATATTCGTATGTGATGACCGTGGTGGGCTGTGTGCCGTATTCGAAGTGTTTGTGTTCTATCACACGGGTGTAGGGCACACAGCGTTCTGTGTAGTTCACTACGGCATTTCCCTGAAAGTCTTCCATGTCCAGCTGCTTGTGTTCGAAGCGCAGGCTTCTGTATTCCAGGTGTCCGCATCGGTAATCGAAGAACAGGTCTATGCATCCGGTGAACAGGATGTTGTCGGCCAGTGCTTCCAGTTCGGCACGTTGGTCAAAGAAGTTGGTGTTCAGGCGTACTTCCGTTCCCTCCAGCAGGGCATCAATCAGTACGTTGTATCCGCCTTTCGGAATGCCTTGGTAGGCATCGTTGAAGTAATTGTTATCGTATACAAACCGGAAGGGGATGCGCTTGATGATGAACGCAGGTAGTTCTTTGGCCGAACGTCCCCACTGTTTTTCCGTGTAGCCTTTGATGAGGCACCGGTAGATGTCTTTTCCGCAAAGCTTCAGGGCTTGCTCTTCCAGGTTGGCAGGTGTGGCGATATGATCAAATTCTTTCCGTTGTTCCGCTATTTTGGCTTTGGCTTCTGCCGGGGTCTTTACTCCCCACAGCTGGTAGAAGGTGTTCATGTTGAAAGGAAGATTGTATAGTTTCCCCTCAAAGTTTGCCAGCGGTGAGTTGGTATAGCGGTTAAATTCTGCCAGGCTGTTTACGTAGTTCCATACTTCCTTGTTGTCGGTATGAAAGATATGGGCACCGTATTGGTGTACATGGATTCCATCTACATCTTTACAATAGATGTTTCCACCGCGGTGGTCTCGTTTGTCAATGACCAGGCAGTGTTTTCCTGCACGTTTTGCTTCATGGGCAAATACTGCGCCGAAGAGTCCGGCACCTACTATCAGATAATCATACTTTTTCATTCTTTGTTTCCTCTTTTTGTCTGCGTAACCATTCTTCTTTTGTTCTTTTCCATCGCTTGTGGCTCCATAGCCAGCAGGAAGGATTTTCTTTTATCATTGTTTCCAGTTGGCGGGTGAACGTATCTGTCAGTTCATAGTCGGGGATTTTTTTCACATCGTCGGCCAAAAGTCTGAACCGGCAGTGGTAATGCCCTCTTTTCACTCGTCTTATGTCTGCCATATAGACGATAGCGTCTACCTGTTTGCCTATTTTCTCCGTTCCTATAAACACGGGGGTGTCTTGATGCAGGAATTCTGTCCAGTGGTGTATGCTGTTCCATTTCGGACTTTGGTCCGAGATGAATCCGATGATTGTTGGCTGTTGGGCACGTTTCAGTTCGATGATGCGCCGCAAGGTCTCCTTCATGGCGATGCATTCTCCGCCAAACCGGTTGCGCAGGCGCAGGAACAGTTTGTCGAAGGCTTTGTTTCTTAGCGGGTGATAGATTTGTCCGCACAAGATGTGTTGGGGAATCCAGTAGGGCAATGAGGCTACCCATTCCCAGTTGCAATAGTGTCCCAGATAGACAAAGCAGAAGTTCTTGTTTTTTTTCTCCATCGTGTGGACCATTTCGTCCACTCCTTCGAAAGTCATTCTTCGGACCAGTTGTTTTTTAGATATGGAAAGAAGCTTCAGTGTCTCGAACAGGTAGTCGCAGAAAAAGGCGTAGAACTGTTTTTCTATGCGGATGATTTCCGAAAGTTCTTTTTCAGGGAAAGAACGAACTAGGTTATTGCGGATTACCTCGCGCCGATAGCGTATGACGTAGTACATAGGGAAGAAAAGCAGGTCGGAAATGCAATATAATGCCCGCAATGGTAGGAGCGATAGCAGATACCACAGAAAGAAAACGAGATTGTATGTCAGTTTTATTGCTCTCATTATATGAATATTGATAAAAAGGGCATATTCCTTATATTTTAAAAGGCAAATCTATGTAAAGTTTTCCATTCGGCCAATTATTACCGGAGAAAAGATAGTTCCCGGCTGATTATTCCGTTACCTGCGGAGCCGATGGGATGCCGGACGGGTAAGTGTGCAAGCGATGGGAACGGTCTTTGTGATTATCGTGCCGAAATGCCGGTCATGCCATGATTATTCCCAATCCGATGAGTCATTATTCGGCAAAAGTACCTACCTTTGCTCCCAAGCAAGTTTTGGAAAGATGAAAATAGTTGTAGACAATAAGATACCCTATATCCGGGAAGCAGTCGGGCAGATAGCCGATGAAGTGGTGTATTTGCCCGGTAATAGCTTTACTGCCGGGGATGTGCGGGATGCTGACGCGCTGGTGATTCGCACCCGTACCCGCTGCGACCGCGAGTTGCTGGAAGGAAGCAGGGTGAAGTTCATTGCCACGGCCACTATCGGTTTCGACCATATTGATGTGGATTATTGCCGCGAGGCGGGTATCGCGTGGCAAAACTGCCCCGGCTGCAATTCCGGCAGTGTGGAGCAATACCTGCGCTCGGTGTTGCTGCTGCTGAAACGGCGGAAAGGGCTGAAGCTGGAAGATGCCTGTCTGGGCATTGTGGGGGCCGGGCATGTGGGAAGCCGCATTCATCAGATGGCCCGTTCGTTGGGCATGCGGGTGCTGCTGAACGATCCTCCGCGTGCCGACCGGGGAGAGGAAGGCTTTGTCGACCTGTCCGTACTGTCGCGTCAGTGTGACGTGATTACGTTCCATACTCCGCTGAACAGGACCGGACGATATAACACGTTTCATCTGGCAGATACGGAATTCTTTGCCGGTTTGCAGCGCATGCCGTTTATTGTCAACACTTCCCGTGGAGAAGTAGTCGACACTGCGGCCCTGCTTGATGCATTGGACAAGGGCATGGTCGGCGATGCGATTATCGACACATGGGAGAATGAACCGGATATTCATCGCGAATTGTTGCAGAGGGTGTTTTTAGGAACGCCTCATATCGCCGGTTATTCGGCCGACGGCAAGTCGAACGCCACCCGGATGGCGCTGGAAGCGATTTGCGACTTTTTCCATATACAGGCCGATTTTGAGATTGTGCCGCCCGATTTGCCTTATGCGGTTTATGCTTCCGATCCCGAAGAAGCCTTCCTTCAGGTGTACGACCCGACTCGCGACAGCGATGCGTTGAAACAGCATCCCGAAGCGTTCGAACAGTTGCGGGGAGATTATCCGTTGAGGCGCGAAATAGCTTTCTGAACACGCTTTGTTCCTCTACCTCCTTGGTATATCGTACATTGGGACCGGCCTTGCAGAGTGTCGGGCCCCGGCGCCCGACCAAGCCTTTGCGTGCCGATGTGTAAGCCCTTGAAGGCGGCAGTAGAAGGAAACCGCCTTCAAGAGCTTAGGTTACGGCAGGAAACGGGCTGTATGACAGTGAACAGGAACATGACTTCTCCGATGCCGGCACCGGCCGGTCGGCCGATGTCGGTTTGGCGGCTTGGCTTGTTCGGTTCGTCAAAGCAGCTCATCCGGCCGAAGTGGCCGATATGTGTGGAGCAGGGCCGCCATCCGACAGGACTTTTTCAATCACCCGGGGGAAATGCTCGTATTCCAGCTGATGCACCTTTGCGGCCAGTGTCTGCGGTGTGTCGTGGGGCAGCACGGGGCAAGCGGCTTGAAACAGGATACCCCCTTCGTCGTAGCGTTCATTAATGTAGTGTATAGTGATGCCGCTCTCTTTCTCGCCGGCGGCCAGCACAGCTTCGTGTACCCGTGTGCCATACATTCCTTTGCCACCGAACCGGGGAAGAAGTGAAGGATGAATATTTACTATTTTATTCGGATAATCATGCAGAATGTCGTCGGGCACCTTTAAAAGGAACCCCGCCAGTACGATAAAGCCGATGTGATGTCGGCGAAGAGCCTCGAGCGCCAAGCCGGAGGTAAATCCTTGCGGTGTGATGACGACCGACGGAACCCCCAGTCTTTCAGCCCGCTTTAGCACGCCAGCTTGTGTTTTATTGGCGATGACCAACGCTATTTCCGCGGTTCTTTTCTCTGCAAAATACCGGATAATTCTTTCGGCGTTTGTTCCTTCTCCTGAGGCCAGGATTGCTATTTTTTTCATAATAACGCGTATATTTGGTGCACATAAAACAAAAAAATGTGCAAAATTTTGCATTTATTTGCCCGAATATTTGCTCAGGCCAAGAAATATTTATTCCTTTGCAACCGCAAAGAAAATAAAATAATTCAATTTATTAACTAAAAAATTAAAGTTATGTCTGAAATTGCATCAAGAGTAAAAGCAATCATTGTTGATAAATTAGGTGTAGAAGAATCAGAAGTTACAACAGAAGCAAGCTTCACTAACGATCTGGGAGCCGATTCACTGGATACTGTAGAGCTGATTATGGAATTCGAAAAAGAATTCGGTATCTCTATCCCCGATGATCAAGCTGAGAAAATTGGAACAGTAGGCGATGCCGTTTCTTATATCGAAGCTAACGCTAAGTAATTATCCCTATTTTATAATATGGAATTAAAAAGAGTAGTAGTAACAGGTCTTGGTGCTCTTACTCCGGTGGGTAACAATGTTGCAGAAACATGGGAAAGCCTGGTGAAGGGAGTAAGCGGAGCAGGACCTATTACTCATTTCGATGCGTCTAAATTTAAGACCCAGTTTGCATGTGAGGTGAAAGGCTTCAACGGAGCCGATTTCATCGACCGCAAGGAGGTGCGCAAGATGGATTTGTATACACAGTATGCCATCGTAGCAGCCAAAGAGGCGATTGCAGACTCGGCGATGGACCTCGAAAAAGAAGATTTGAATAAGATCGGTGTAATCTACGGAGTTGGTATCGGCGGTATTCATACCTTTGAGGATGAAGTGTTGGGCTATGCTCAGATAAAAGATACCATCGGACCCAAGTTCAGTCCGTTTTTTATTCCGAAAATGATAGCTGATATTGCAGCGGGACAAATTTCCATCATGTATGGATTCCATGGTCCTAACTTTACAACAACCTCTGCATGTGCATCTTCGTCCAATGCCATTGCCGATGCGTTTAACTATATCCGTTTGGGTAAAGCGAACGTCATTGTGACCGGTGGTGCCGAAGCTGCTATCTTCCCGGCCGGTGTAGGCGGATTCAATGCCATGCATGCTTTGTCTACCCGCAATGATGATCCGCAACGTGCGTCACGCCCGTTCAGCGCAAGTCGCGACGGTTTCGTCATGGGAGAAGGAGCAGGCTGTCTGATTTTGGAGGAACTGGAACATGCCAAGGCGCGCGGAGCCAAAATTTATGCCGAGTTGGCCGGTGTAGGTGCATCTGCCGATGCTTATCACCTGACAGCTTCTCATCCGGAAGGGTTGGGAGCGAAACTGGTCATGCTGAATGCGCTGGAGGATGCGGAACTGAAGCCGGAAGATATTGACTATATCAATGTACATGGTACCTCTACTCCGGTGGGTGATGTCTCAGAGGCAAAAGCCATCAAGGAAGTGTTTGGTGACCATGCTTATAAGTTGAATATCAGTTCTACTAAGTCTATGACAGGCCACTTGTTGGGAGCTGCCGGTGCAGTAGAAGCCATTGCCAGTGTGCTGGCGGTGAAGAATGATATTGTTCCACCTACTATCAATCACGAAGAAGGAGATAACGATGAGAATGTCGATTATGATTTGAACTTTACGTTCAACGTGGCTCAAAAGCGTACCGTAAATGCCGCATTGAGCAACACCTTCGGTTTTGGTGGGCATAACGCATGTGTAATCGTTAAAAAATATGCTGAATAATCGTGTTTAGCAATATCAAAGATAGGATAAGGCTTCTTTTTCGCAAGGATAAGGAGTCTTATCTTCGTTTTTATAGGATGCTTGGTTTCTATCCTAGAGACATCAGCGTCTATGAACAGGCTTTGCTTCACAAATCCTTATCGGTGAAGTCTGACAAGGGGCGCTTGCTTAATAACGAGCGTCTGGAATTCTTGGGAGATGCCATTTTGGATGCTGTGGTGGCGGATATTGTCTATAAGAAGTTTGAGGGGAAACGTGAAGGTTTCTTGACGAATACGCGTTCGAAGATCGTGCAGCGCGAAACACTGAACCGGGTGGCTGTAGAGATAGGGCTGGATAAGCTGATCAAGTATACTGCTCGCCAGTCTTCCCACAACAGTTATATGTGTGGCAACGCTTTTGAGGCGCTGGTCGGAGCCATTTATTTGGACAGGGGGTATCGTGCCTGCAAGTATTTTATGGAACATCGTATCATCGGCCCTTATTTGGATTTGGAGAAGATTTCGCGCAAGGAGGTGAACTTCAAGTCAAAGTTGATAGAATGGAGCCAGAAGAACCGTTTCGAGGTTGCTTTTGAGCTGGTTACTCAGTCGCACGACCAGGAGTATAGTCCTACTTTCGAGAGTGAAGTCCTGGTGGAAGGTATCTCGGGAGGAAGAGGAACCGGTTATTCCAAGAAGGAGTCGCAGCAAATGGCTGCGCGTGTAACTTTGGGTAAAATCAAGAAGAAATCCGAATTTCTAGAGCGTATTTTGGCGGCTAAGGCTGCTCGTGAACAAGTAGCGGAAGAGGTCTTGCCTTCAAACAACCGAGAAGTGCCTGTTGTTGTCTTGCAGGAGGAAATCTCAAAGTCGGAACTGCACGAGCGGATTATCAGCGAGGCGGAGGAAGCTGCCTTTAGCGGAACTGTTTAGTTTGGCACATGAAACTTTTTCAGCCATTTCTTTTTGAAGCCGTTTCTTTTTGATAGATATTTCCAGACGCGATGACCCGGATTAATGAAGAATCCGTATTTATCCGTGTCATTTCGCGTTGTGGTGTGTCAGGCCGGTTGCTGGCACTTGTTTTTTTAGATCTCGTCTGGCCATGGACAGGGTTTTCCGGTGGCCTTGAATGTGGGGCGTTGTCCATCGGTAGCCCTCAGGTAGTTTCCCAGTTCTTTTGAAAGTCGTTTCACAATATCGGGGTGTCTTTCGGCTACATTGTTCTTTTCGCTGATATCTTCAGGGATGTTGAACAGTTCTTTTTTGCCGGTGTCATAATAGTAAATCAGTTTCCATTCGTCTTTTCGGATGGCACAGTTCAGGTTGATACCTGGTCCGTCGTTGCCCCATATATTGGGGAAGTTCCACACCAGTGCTCGCCCTTTCGAAGGGTCTCCGGTTTCTTTCAAGAGTGGCATAAAACTGATTCCGTCTATGGGGCTGGCGGTTTTATATTTCTGTATGCCTGCCATTTCGAGCAGGGTAGGATAGAAATCTTCTATCATGATATAGCGGTCACAACGGGTGTCTGGCCTGACTACTCCCGGCCAGCTTACAATCATGGGCTCGCGTATTCCACCTTCGTACAGCGAGCCTTTGCCGCTGTTGAGCGGATAGTTTTGAGTGTGGATTTGTCCGTCGCGCCATCCGGGATCGGACGCCAGTCCGCCATTGTCGCTCATAAAGATGACAATTGTATTGTCGGCTTCGTCGTTTTTCTCCAGCCAGTCCATCAGGTCGCCCAGGCTTTTGTCCATTCCTTCTATCAGTGAGGCATAGGCTGCTTCTTTGTCGCTTAGTCCTTTTCGGACGTATTTGGGAAAGAAGCGCATGTCTTTGTCTATAGGGATGTGGATGGCATAATGTGCCATGTATAAGTAGAAAGGTTGGTTGTACTTTTTGGCCTTGTCCAGTGCTTTGATGGCTTCGCGCGTTAGTGCTTCGGTGGCGAAGATACCGGTTCCCCAGTAATTTTCGAGTCCAGGGATAGACATCAGCGAGTAAGGCTTTCCGTCACGAGTGTGTCCGTAGTTTCGTTCGCTCAGGTAGGTGGCCAGTCCGCCGGCGGCATGGCCGGCAATATTCACTTCGAATCCCCAGTGCGTAGGGTTTTCTCCCGGAGTGTCGATGGAGCCGAAATGTGCTTTGCCGCAGTGGATGGTGTGATAACCGTTTTGTCTGAGCAATTCGACGAAGGAAGTCCCGACAAAAGTGTTGGGTGTTCCTGTCACTTGGCTTACTCCATTGTAGTTCCAGTCGGGTGCTTCTATCGTGTCGCTAGGTCGGTCGGTGGTCTTGTTTTTTTCAAGCGTCCAGTTGGTTACCCGATGGCGTGTATTGTTGGCACCCGTTATCAGACTGCAACGGGTGGCTGAGCTGATGTTGCAGGCATAGGCTTGTGTAAACATCATGCCTTTTTGGGCCAACCGTTCCATGTTGGGCGTTTCATAAGCCTCGTTGTAATGGGTCTTTTGTGTCCAGAAAGGCAATGATGTGTCCTGCCAACCCATATCGTCCACCATGAATAGGATGATGTTGGGCCGTTGTTCTGTTGCTTTCGCCGGCATTTTCTCTTTTGCCTGTGCAGAGGCTCCTGCCAATGAGGCGAGAACGAAAGATAAAAGTGTGTTTTTATTCATATTGGCTGGTTTAATGGATTATTTTTCTTGATTCTTTATTTGAGAGTTACGCCATAAGCACTGAAATTGATAATATCGGGTAAGGCGATGGACCGGGTTACGGTCAGGCGCAATGCAGTAGTTTCTATCGGTTCAAAGCTCTCAATGCGTTTGTTTCCCACTGATTCTCCGGAACACATAGTTTGCCACTTTCCGTCGATCTTTGCTTCTATCTTGTATTGGCGTATTCTTTCTCCTTTTGCAATGTCTTCTTGGATGATGCAATAATTAACTGGCTGTTTTTTATTCAGATTCAGTGTAAGGCTTTTCTTTTGGCCTTTGGTCTCGGCTAGTGGAGTGCCAAAACGGCGGTTTATTTCTTCTCCCCATTCTTTCAGACGTTGTTCGTCACCAGCTGGCAGTAACCCCTCAGGGTCGGGAGTAAGCCCTATGATAAGTGTGGCATTGCGTCCTACCGATTTTTCATACATATCCATCAATGTTGGCAAAGGATATATATTGTTTTCGTCATCGGGTTCCCAAAACCATTCATGACGGCCATTGGCGCCACGTAAGGGGCTGTCTGCCATGGCAGGCACCCAATATTTGCCTTCGGGATCGCCTTGTTTTAATAATTCTATCTGCTTTTTTTGGCTTTCTACTTGTTTATGGTGTGAGCAAGGAACAGGAAAAGTGGACCAGCAGGGATATCCTACGGTTCCTGATTCGGATCCTCCCCAACGGAAATCCGCACGGTCTATGTTGTGATAGAACAGGCAGTTTGGCTGATATTTGTTGACGATAGGTTCAACATCGGGACCATCTCCTCGTGGGTCATCTGCTCCGCCATCAAACCAGATCATGTATAAATCTCCGTATCGGGTGCAAAGCTCTTCTACCATTTTCTCGCAAAAGCGTTTATACCATGCTTGTCGGTTGGCTGCAAATTCCCCATCGCCAGTTACCTTAAAATTGTGTATTCCCAAGAGTGAGTTCCAACGGATACCTACGTAGATGCCTGGCTGGATGCCATACTTGCGGCAAGAGTTGACAAAATCGCGGACTAGGTCTCCTTTTCCGTCACGCCATTTTATGGCTTTCAGGCAGTAAGGGTTTACGTCACTTTGCCATAACCCAAAGCCGGTTTCATGAGTGGCTGTAAGTACGGCGAATTTACATCCTGCTGCTTTAGCTGCTGCTATCCATTGATCAGTATTCAAATTCGTAGGATTGAAAATATTGTAATCTTCAATGGGGTTGAGCCGGTTATTACCCTGCCCGTAGCGGATGCCGTCAAAAACATGAAGGTCATAATGGAATACGGCTCCCATTTCTGCTTTGTGCCATTTCAGTTGATGTGGTTTAGGGACAATGATTTCCGGTTGTGTAAAGCCTAATACATAATTCATCAGAAAGATGATGAAAATACAGAGTCTTTTCATGAGTTATAAATTTAAGAATATGTTTTTCCTATCCAAAGCAGATCCCCATTCGTTTGCCTTGTATAATCAGATCATGGTCTTCATTGACGAGTTTTAATTTGCCTGCCACTTCATCCAAGGCGACGGAACCTATGTTTGCACCTTGCAGTGAGACCATCCGTCCGAACTGTCCGGTGGCTATCAATTCGGTGGCGTGTCCTCCCATGCGGGTGGCCAGATTTCGATCGTATGGAGTGGGTGATCCGCCGCGTTGTATGTATCCCAGTACGGTTTCGCGCGTTTCAAATCCGGTTTCGTATTCTATTTCTTGCGCAATGTATTCGGCAGCCTTTTTACCGTTGGCGGTTTGTATGCCTTCTGCCACTACTACGATAGAGTATGGCTTCCCTTTTTTCAAGCGTTCGATGATGGTATTTCCTATCTGGTGAATATTGTATGGGAGTTCTGGTATTAGAATCACATCGCCTCCTCCCGACATTCCGGAATAAAGCGCGATCCATCCTGCTTTGTGTCCCATGACTTCGATGACCATGACACGTTGGTGCGAGCTGGCGGTGGAATGCAATCGGTCAATAGCATCGGTGGCTATGGTGACAGCCGAATCAAATCCGAATGAGACATCCGTTCCCCATACATCATTGTCTATGGTTTTAGGTACAGAAACCACGTTGACCCCGGCTTGTGCTAGTTTGGCGGCGGTTTTCTGAGTTCCGTTTCCACCTATACATACGATGCAGTCCAGCCCTAGATTATGGATATTTTTCAACATCAATGTGGGTTTGTCCTCTGAAGCAGCGGATAGTCGTTTCTTGAAGGGTTTCTCTCGTGAAGTGCCCAATATGGTTCCTCCTAGATTGAGTAAACCCGATAATGATTTTTCAGTCAATGGCTCAACGTCATTGTCCAGCAATCCCCTGAATCCACTATGTATTCCATAAACTTCCATATTGTAGTGGTTGATTGCTGTTTTACAAACGCCTCTGATTGTGGCGTTTATTCCGGGGCAGTCTCCACCTGATGTCAATATTCCTATTCTCATAGCCTTTGATATTAAGTTGTAAGTGACCGTAAAGATAGCAAAAAATAAAAGTAATATAGAAAACTATAAAAAAATAATGTTATCGGTCATTATAATATAGAAATAAGCTATTTTTGCAGGATATAACGAATTGTATACTAAGACAGATGAATTCTACCAGATTAATTAGTACATTCTTCAAGTCCAGACAAAAAGCGACAGCTCTGTATGCTACTCAGGCTGAATCACTTCAAAACAACGTATTTTGCCGGTTGATCAGTGATGCGGCTTGTACGGAATGGGGGATGGAATATAACTATAAGCATATAAGAAACTATCAAGACTTTCAGCGCGTACCTATACAGACCTACGAGGATATTAAATCTTATGTGGAGCGTATGCGGCATGGCCAGAAAGATGTGTTATGGCCGGGAAAGGTGACATGGTATGCCAAGTCCTCGGGTACTACTAATGATAAGAGCAAGTTTATTCCTGTCAGCAAAGAAGGGCTTGCCGATACTCATTATGCGGGTGGACGGGATGCGGTGGCTCTTTATTTGCAGCAGAATCCTGAGAGTCGTTTCTTTTCGGGAAAAGGGTTGATCCTAGGAGGAAGCCATGCACCGAATTATAATGTGAAACAGAGCCTTGTGGGGGATTTGTCTGCCATTCTGATCGAGAATGTGAATCCATTGATCAATCTGATTCGTGTGCCTGAGAAGAAAATTGCGCTATTGAGCGATTTTGAGGAGAAAGTGGAGAGGATTGCCCGTAGTACGATGAATCAGAATGTTACTAATCTTTCCGGAGTACCTTCGTGGATGTTGGCTGTAGTCAAGCATATCATGGAAATCAAAGGGACGGACAATCTGGCAGAAGTGTGGCCGAATTTGGAAGTATTCTTTCATGGCGGGGTGGCTTTTGCTCCTTATCGCGAACAGTACAGACAGATTATCCGCAGCCGGAAGATGCATTATATGGAGACGTATAATGCAAGCGAGGGATTTTTCGGACTGCAAAATGATTTTGATGATCCCTCTATGTTGCTGATGATTGATTACGGTGTGTTCTATGAATTCATTCCTATGGATGAGTTTGGTTCACCTTGTCCTCATATTGTTCCGTTGGCAGGCGTGGAACTGAATAAGAATTATGCCATGGTCATCAGTACATCGTGTGGCCTATGGCGGTATATTATTGGTGATACGGTGAAATTTACGAACAAAGATCCTTATAAGTTTGTTATAACAGGGCGTACCAAGCATTTTATCAATGCGTTTGGTGAGGAATTGATGGTTGATAATGCAGAGCAAGGGCTTGTCAAGGCTTGTGAGGCGACTGGCGCACAACTGATAGATTATTCGGCTGCTCCTGTTTTTATGGATGCAAATGCCAAGTGCCGCCATCAGTGGTTGATAGAATTTGCCGTGATGCCTGATTCGTTAGAGAAGTTCGGCCATGTGCTCGATACTTCTTTACAGCAAATCAATTCTGATTACGAGGCCAAGCGTTATAAGAACATTACCTTACAGCCGCTGGAGATTATTGTGGCCAGACCTGGTTTGTTTCACGACTGGTTGAAGGAAAAAGGAAAGCTGGGCGGACAGCATAAAGTGCCCAGGCTGAGCAATACGCGTGACTATATCGAAGAAATGTTAAGCTTGAACCGATAAGAAGATGAAGTGGAAAAGACATAAATTGCCCGTTTGGCTGATGTTGATGATTATGGTGTATTCCTGTGCAAGCATGGGGACACCGGACGGAGGACCGTATGACGAGGATCCGCCTAAGTTTGTCAGGAGTTCTCCCAAACCGTATGCCATTAACAATAAGAATAAAAAGATAGCTATCGAGTTTGATGAGTTCGTCAAACTGGAAAAGACATCAGAGAAGGTGGTGATTTCTCCTCCTCAACTGGAACAACCGGAGATCAAGGCGAGTGGCAGAAAAGTATTGGTGAATTTGGTGGACTCATTAAAGCCTAATACGACGTATACCATTGATTTTTCGGACGCCATTGTAGATAATAACGAGGGTAATCCGCTAGGCAATTATTCTTTCTCTTTTTCTACAGGAGAAGCTATCGATACGCTGGAGGTTTCGGGCATTGTATTGGCGGCTGCCGATTTGGAGCCGGTGAAAGGCATGATGGTAGGATTGCATGCTGATTTGAGCGATAGTGCTTTTGTCACGAAACCCTTCGATCGTGTGTCTCGTACGGACAGCCGCGGACGTTTCATTATTCGGGGCATAGCACCGGGCAAGTATCATATCTTTGGTTTGATGGACGGCAATCAGAATTATTTGTATGATTCAAAAACCGAGATGATTGCTTTCTGCGATTCGGTCATAATTCCTTCGGTAGAGGCAGCTATGCGTCAGGATACTTTATGGAAAGATACGGTTACTATTGATACTATCAAGACGGTAGGTTACACTCGGTTTTTGCCGGATAATATTGTCCTGAAAGCATTCAAAGGCTTGAACGACCGTCAGTACTTGTCTAAGAGCGAACGCGACAAGGAAAACCATTTTGTGTTGTCTTTCAGTGCGGCAGCCGATACGTTACCTACACTGAGGGGACTGAATTTTGATGAGAAAGACGCGTTTATTATTGAGACTACTCCGCGGAATGACTCCATTTGCTATTGGATTAAAGACTCGCTGGTGTATCAGATGGACACGTTGGAAATTCAGTTGGATTATTTATCTACCGATACACTGAACCGTTTGGTCCCCAAGACCGATACACTTTATTTGGCTAACAAGCTGACTAGGGAACAACGCGAAAAGTTGCAGAAGAAAGCGGATGAGGAAAAGGAAAAGCAACGCAAAAAGCGAGAAAAGAAAGGCGACACTACTCGGGTGGAAGAGCCTATAAAATTCTTGACAATGAATGTTGACGCTCCTTCTACATTCGATATTTATAGAAATATCCGTTTGTCTTTCGAGGAACCTTTGGCTAGTATTGATACCGCGGCTCTTCATATAGAAATCAAAGAAGATAGTGTGTGGAAACCAGCTCCTTTCTTTTTTATGGCCGATTCGTTAGCACCGAGACAATATCAGATTTTGGCCGACTGGCAACCGGAACAGGAATATCAGTTGACCATAGATTCGCTGGCATTTAAAGGTATTTATGGCCTGCATACCGATAAGGTGCAACAGACTGTGAAGGTGAAGAAGATGGAGGAATACGGAACGATTTTGTTGAATATAAAAGGAGCCGGTCCTTCTGCCATTGCCGAATTGCTGGATGCCAGTGGCAATGTGTTGCGCCAGCAGTCCGTAACGGCTGAAGGAATTGCAGATTTTTATTTCCTCAATCCAAGCACCAAGTATTATATTCGTTTGTTTAATGATCGCAATAATAATAAGGTGTGGGATACGGGTGATTACGATAAGAAGATTCAGCCCGAAGAAGTTTTCTATTTCCCGAAGGTGTGGGAAATGAAAGCGAACTTTGAATTTGAGGAGAATTGGGACTTGAATGCTGTTCCGGCAGATAAGCAGAAACTGGACGAAATCAAAAAACAAAAGCCCGAGGAAACAAAGAAGATACAAGATCGAAATAAAGAAAGAGCTAGAAAACTAGGCCGATGAAAAGAACGATTCTCATAATGTTGTGTGGGTGGTTTACCGTTATGGTAGCCGGAGCGCAATGTGCAACACTAAACGAGGCTATCCAGGCGGGCGAGGAGTTGGTGTACGACTTGAAGTTTAACTGGAAGTTTATTTGGGTTGCTGCCGGACAGGCAAAGATGGATATGCAGGCTATTACTTATCAGGGAAAACCTTGCTTTCGCAGTAATCTGATTTCCGTCAGTAACAAGCAAGTTGATTTCTTTTTCAAGATGCGTGATACATTGACCTGCATTACCAGCAGCAGCCTGGAGCCTATTTATTTCCGTAAAGGAGCGGAAGAAGGAGACCGATATACGGTGGATGAGGTATGGTTCAGTTATAAAGATGGACAGAACGTTGCCGATCAGCGTCGTATGCGGAGAGGGCGAGACACGGTGAGGGTAACAGATAGAAAGGATGAATGCATCTTTGATATGCTGAGCATTTTGATGCGGGCGCGTTCGTTTGACGCGAGTGGTTATAAAGTAGGTGATAAAATATTGTTTGATATGGCCACCGGTACGAAGGTGGAACAACAAACATTGATCTACCGCGGCAGAAAGAATTTCAAAGCGGAGAATGGAGTGAAGTACCGTTGTCTGGTGTTCTCGCTAGTGGAATATAAGAAAGGAAAAGAGCGGGAGGTGATTACTTTTTACGTGACCGATGATAAGAATCATCTGCCGGTACGTCTGGATTTGTATTTGAATTTTGGTTCGGCAAAGGCCTTTCTAAGGGAAATAAAGGGTAATCGTCATCCTTTGACTTCTATTATTGAGAAATGAACCGGAACCGTTTGTTTTTATCTTCCGTTTCGAACTGTTTTCTCGTGCCTTGCATTGATCTTGATTCCGGGCTCTGGGTTGGCTGAGGTATGATAAGGGGTGTATCAACTCCGTGATAATGCCGTGGAAAGCTACAGATTGTGACGGGCAAACATAAAAGAGCCGTATCTATTCTGCTTCAATGCAGGGTGGATACGGCTTTCTTTTTATAGTTGATGAAGAATGTCAGGTCGGCGGATAGAGGTATTGTATCTCTGATGCCGGTTTTTTGTGTACATCCTCATGGGTTCAGTTTAGTTTCTTTATGGCACTGTGAACAGATCCTGCCCAGTAATTGCGCAATCCGAATCCTTGCGCTTTGCCGTTGGTAGGGGCGCTGTATAGTATTTCGCGGGTTTTGGTATTGAAGAATACGATTTGGTACGTAGCTCTTGCTTCAGGTTTGTTTAGTAGCATGGCCACCATCACCAATCCGGTTTTTTCTTCTTGCGAAAGGATGGGAAGTGCTTTGATCACGTCTTCTATTTGTTTTTCATTCAGGGTATATTCGCTGCTGGTTGTCATTATGTCATCGGGGTGGATGTTCTTGTTGGCATCGTTTACAGCCTCTAGCGAGGTTACTTCCACATCGACTCCCAATCGTTTGCCTATATCGTATTTTTTAGGCTCGGTGATGAATAACTTGTTGATGTCATCAAATGTATATTTAAACTGCATTGCCCCTTCTTTGGCTCCATATACCTTGGCACGGGTAAAGTCTATTCCATAAAATGTCACAGAAGATAATTCCTTCAATACCTCTTTGTTTTGGCCGAAACAGGCCAAGCTGCTTACGAAGAATAATAAAATGAATAATTGTCTCATATATGTTCTTTTAATGTTGTTTTGATGCCTCCAAAGGTAAGAAAATATTGCTTGAAACCAATGAAATTAACTATTTTTCGGTTTGCAGGTCACGGCTTTTGTGCTTTGGGAGGCTACCCCCCATGATGGGCTTTCTGTCGTTGGTTGCATGGTAGAAACAAAGCGATTATTTTGTGTCTAAAAACACGGCTTTTTACACGTACGTATGTGTAGCCCCACACATACGTATGTATACCCCCTATACATACGTACGTGTAGGCTCACACGTACGTACGTGTTTTTCGATGGGGGAGGAAGTGATTTTCCTCTTGTTCTTCAGGCTCTTGCCTTGGCCGTTGGTGGAAGCTTTTTCTAGGGCCGGAATGGGCTTCTTGCCGGAGGCGATGAGCGGGGACGGATGGGCGGAGACCTACCTTAGATCAATGAATTTGATGACCTTCCGGCTCATGGGTGGCATCTGTATCTTTGCAATGTATTCTGCCGGCTCGAAGTGGATGTTCGGAGCCACCCGCACTTTGGAGCGGAACAGGTCTTTTATCTCTTTCACAAAGGCTTCGCTATGGTTTTCACTGCCTATGCGGATCAGTATCTCGTCTGTTCCCAGTTCGTTGGTATATACCTCTACTATATAGTTCTTTATGTTGGGGATATTGTCCAGGATGTCGAACAGGGCAGGCGGATAGAGCGTGGTACCTTTGTATTTGATCATTTGCCCTTTGCGGCCCAGTATGGGGCTGAGGCGGATGGTGTTTCGTCCGCATGTGCAGGGTTCGTTGTAGTGGAAACAGATGTCTCCCGTCTTGAAACGGAGCAGTGGCATTCCTCTTACTCCTAGGGTGGTGATAGTCACTTCGCCCGCTTCCCCGTCTTTCACGGGCTGGTTGTTGTCGTCCAGAAACTCCACGATGATCAGTTCCGGCTGGAGATGGCCGCCTCGCAATGCATCGCATTCGGTAAACGATGACTGCATTTCGGTAGATGCGTAGGTGGAATACAGTTTCAGCGATTCCCATTTTTCGTGTATTCGTCTGCCCAGCGTGTTCAGGGCGAAGTCGGGGGTGCGGAGCGCCTCGCCTATGCAGACACATTTTTGCATGGAGCACTGGGAGTAGTCGATTTGGTTCTTTTCGGCAAATTCGATGAGTTTGATCAGAAAAGAAGGCACCACTATGCCGCAGGTGGGATGAATGCGGCGGATGGTGTCCCATTGTAGTTCGGGGATTCCGTTGCCCACGCGTGCCACTCCCATGCCTAGTTCGCGCGCTCCCATGTAATAGGCCAGACCGGCCATGAAGCGCCTGTCGATGGTGGTCATAAGTTGCAACACGTCGTGCTTGCCGCATCCGGCGGTGGTGAAGGACAGATATTCGTTATAGGCCAGCCGATCAAGGTCGCCCGAAGTCAGAACGAAGGTGACCGGATCGCCCAAGGTGCCCGACGTAGTGACATAGTCGATGATTTCGTCGCGGCTTACACACACAAAGTCTTCATTATGAAGTTGCAGGTCGGTTTTGGTGGTGACGGGTATCTGTTGCAGGTCTTCCAGGGTCTTTATCCGCTGTATGTCGATGTGGTGTGTCCGGAACAGGCGTTGGTAAAATCGGGAATGATTCTGTAGATAGAGCAGTTCTTCGGCCAGGCGTCTTTCCTGGTATTGCTTGATCTCTTCGGGTGAGCGGAATTGTATTTCAGGGTTCTTGTTCATATCAGTTCGTTATTTTGTTTTTTATTCGTTCATATTCGCTTCGCTTGGGGACGGGCAGCGTAAGGGCTTTCTTCCAGTTGTATATTGCTTTTTCTTCTTGGCCTGTGGCGTGGTAGTAATCACCCAGCAGTTCGTACACATGGAAGAAATGTGGATTAGCCTGCCGGAAGGCTTGCAGGGTCTGTTCGTCCAGTCGTTCTTTGGTTTGGATGTGTCTCCGTACGATGGGTGCCAATGTCTTATAGGTCATCAATTGTCGGTATTCGTGTTGTTGCAAGATAGGGTCGGCAGATAGGGTATCGGTATAGATTTCGCGGTTGAAATCAATGGTGTCGCTGAAAATCCGGTCCAGGTCGTATGCCACGTACTTGCCACATTGCCAGGGGGAGGTGGAAACCCACATCCGTCTTTTCTCCGGCTGGAAGATGACGGAGTGATGGGCGATGAACTGGTTGATGGCCATTTCGTTGCACAGGCCTAGCTCCGTTTCTCCCGTTCCTTTCCGGTTGCGGAGGATGGTGGCTGCTCGCAGGGCGTCAATCGGTGTGTATTGTTTCAGCAGTTCTTCCAGTCGGGCAAAACGGTAGGGACTGTCCGAAGTCTCTATGTTTTCCCGATTGCGTTTGTCGTCACTGAATTCTTCCGACTGGTAATGGTTGGTGCAGATGATCTGTTGTCCGTTTCCGCTGAAAAGGGCTGTTTTCTCGGGCGATTTCTCAATGATGGCCGCCCTGCCGTCTTTGGCCGATCCGACCAGAATGGATTCGGCGACAAAGGTTTTCCGTTGGCAGGCGATGGCATACGCTTCGTCAAGGGTGGAGGCATATTGCAGTATTTCTCTTGTCAGGACAGAGATGGGGGTGGCCGATGCTGTCGGCATGTCCGATGTGGCGGCATTGATGGTGACCGTCAGTCCTGTCTCGTTCATGCCCGAAAGAACGCCGGTCATTCCAGCCCATCCCACGGAGGCGAAGCGGTAACCGCTTTCGGGTTCATAGAATGCTACAAGTTTGTTGCGTGCAAAGGCATCGCCCATGTAGAAGTCAAAATTACGTCCGATGATCAGCGAGGAATTGGCGCTGTTCTCGCCCCAGCAGGCAAAGGAGCTGCATCCTACCAGCATGTAGTCTTGCATGGCATGTCCTAGGTCGTGGGCAGAGTGGTAATTGAGTTGGCGTTCGTAGGGAGTTCCGATGAAATCGTATTCGTGGGTACACGAGAGCGAGATGCCATATATCTCTTCGCGGTACTCTTGCGGTATGTTTTTCCCCAGGTTCCGGTTGAAAAGGACAATGAAGAAGCGCAAGAACTTGAGGTAGCTTTCCGAAGGGATCATTTCCCTGATCTGATCTACAAAAACTTTTTCCTGAAAGTAAAGCAGGTCGGAAGTTAGCCTGCCGATGGCTCTGCCTCTTTCGTATGCAGTTCCGCCGGCTTTCAGTTCCCATAGTCCGCTTTCGCTGTGGCGCAGGTAATTGTTGCCATATTGTCTGAAATTGTCTTTGCAGACCAGGCTGTCGGGTTCGTGGACGGAGGAAGGTTGTGGTACCATCATGTCGGCCGACAGGTAGAGATAGCCGGTTGTAGTCATGATTACTGCAACCGATGCCAGCAGGACGGCCGTGCCGTATCGTATTGTTTTTTTAATGGTCTTATGCATGTCCTACTTTCTTTGCTAGATATTCTTGGCCTACAAATTCCGAGCAGGTGAGCATGGCGGTCAGTGTTACGCCCAGTGCGCCGTGTACATTCAGGTTCTGTCCTGTGAGGAACAGATTCTTCAGTTTGGTGCGCGTAGAGACAAAGCTGATCTGCGGATATTGGTAATTTTTCACAATGCCGTATGCCGATCCGTCTATAGTTCCGGTGTAGTCGCGGTAGCTCAGCGGGGTAGTGGTGTGCATCCGTTCCGTGCAATGGCTCCAGTCGAATCCGTATTGCTTCAGGAACATGAGTATCTGTTCCGTCTTTTGGGCTTTAAAGTGCCGGTAGGCTTCGCCGCGGTGTTCGGGGTTGGTATCGGCCCACGCGTTCAGTTCGTCTATGTACATGGGGGTCAGCACGGATACCACTTCTGTGAACCGATTGCCGTTGCGAGGCACTTGCATGGAGATCATGCAGCTGGGAGTCTGTGCTTTGTGTTTTGTTTTGTCGTACCACACATCGGTGTTGCCATGCAGGTAGATGTTGTGGTTCAAATACGGACAACAGTCTTTCTTCATCATCAGGTGGAGCGTGAATATTCCGTAACTGTTTTCCAGTGACTTGATGCGCGATACGAAAGCCGGTTTGATGGAATGGTTCTTTTCCAGTAGCGATAAAGTGAGTTGCGGATGTAAGCCGGAGATAACGTTGGCGCTTTCTATCACTTCCTCGTGGTTCACCTCCACGCCCCATATCGCTTCCTCTTTGACAAGGATGCGGCTGACTTCCTTCTTGTTGAGTACCGTGCCACCATTGGCACGGATAACCCGGATCAATTCCTGACTCACTTGCATGCTCCCTTCGGCAAAGCGATAGGCACCTTCCAGATAAGAATGGTTGATCATGGCGTGTTCATAGAAAGTAGACTTGTTTTTGATTCCGCCGTAAAGCAGGGAAGTGGCTGCAAGCACATTCTGCAAGTCGGCATTGGCGGTAGCAGATGCAATCATGCCGGCTGCCGAGGTGGAGAAGAAATTCATTCCTTCTTCAGACAGGCGGCCTTTTTTCAAATGATCTATGCTGATCAGCTCTCCTACGGAGCGGAGGGATTCCACATAGTGTCTCAGGTTCCCCCGTTCGTGAGGGAATGACCGACACAGGGTTTCGATGAATCGTTCGTGCCCCATAGCATAATCGTATATGTTGTCTTTGTAATAAATCCGGTCGAACACGGTTTCATCCATCCGTTTGAGTGATAGTTTGTCCATGATGCCAAAATAGCGAAAATACTGGTTCATGATCTGTCCTTCATCCAGACTGCCAACGTAATGGATGCCGGTGTCCATCCGGTATCCGTTGCGATGGTAGGTTTGAAAACAGCCGCCGAACCGTTCGTTTTTCTCTAACACACAGACGTGGTATCCCTCTTTACTCAGTATGGCACCGCATTCCAGTCCGCCCAGTCCGCTGCCTATGATAATGATGTCATATTTGTTCATACTCCGGTTTATTTTTCAAGATATAGATCGTATTCGAAGTATATCTGTCGTTTGGTATCATTTCTATCTGCATGTGCTTTTCCTGTGCAATACTTCTAATCTGTTCCTCGGAAGCAAAACAGAGCTGCCCGTCTGTTTTGTTGAACCGAAAAATGGTAGTGGATAGTATTTCGGTGAAACGGGTAAGGCGGTGCTTTCGTACATTGGCGGTATTTCCGTCGCGCACAATCAGTTTTCCGCCTGGGCGTAGCCGTTCCATACATCGTATCAATAAGGTCCGTTGGTGTTCGTAACTCATGTAATGGAGCATGTCGTTCAGAATGAACACATCACTTTCCGGCAAAGGATATTCCAATGCGTTGGCGCATACAAACTGCAAACGAGGGGTACGTAGCCAGCCATGTTGTGCTACGGCTATCTTGTCCTCATCGTAGTCAATTCCGGTGATTTCCCGCTTTTCAGAAAGCTGGGAAAGCATGTAGCAAAGCGGTCCGAACCCACAACCGATATCTGTAATCCGGCCTTGGGCGGGAATCAGCTGGTCGAACAGTTTGTAATAGTTTTCCATTCTCACCTTAATGCGTATGTACCACTCTTCTATCGGTCCCTTGTAAATGTAATTTTGAATCAGGTTATCGTAGAAGACGGGATTGTCCGAAGTGTTCTTCTCCCGGCAGATGCGGGCGTATTCTGCCTTCATGTGTGCAGAGATGTTTTTGGTTCGTTCCTGATAGGTTTTGCCGTATGTCGGATCGTTAAACGGAATTCGTGGCAGGATTTCTGTCAGAATGATTCCTTTACGCACATTGAACGGTTGTGCTTTGGCTATGATTTGGCAATGACCGTAGAAAATAACCGGAATGATGTCTAGTTGCAACTTCTCGGCCAGATAGAAGGCTCCTTTATGAAAACGCTTCATCTGTCCGTTGTAGGTGCGTGTTCCTTCGGGAAAAATGGCTATGGAATAGCCTTCCTTTACTTTCTGTCGCATGCGTTCCACATAGAGTTCGTAGCCATCGCCCGCATAATAGAAATCGGCGTAACGGATAATGGCTCCGAAGAAAGGTGAACGCCATACCCAGTGGTTGGTAATCATCACCAGCTTCGGAACAAGTGCCAGCAGAACCAGTATGTCGATAAACGACTGGTGGTTGGCTATCAGTATGGCAGGCCGGCGGAATGTCTCTCCAGTCCGGTTTATCCTTTCTTTGTGTACGAATGCAGCTATTCTTACCAGGCCTTTGCAGCTGGCATGTATCATTCGGCACAGCACCTGCTTTTTACAGGTTTTGTGGATGGGGATCAGGGCCATGACAGCTATCAGCAGGCGCAGAAGCAGGCATCCAAGAAAGAAAAGCAGAAACAAACTGCTGCTTCGGAGTAGTCCTGTCAGTGTATAAGGAGGTAGTCCCCGGGAAGCGGGTCCGGCTATGAAGAACCGGAAAATGACAGGTTGCAGTGTGTAGGCCACCCATACAACGGCCATCATGCCCAGGATGGAGATCAGTGAGACCGACTGCAAAGCCGGATGGCGTGCAAAGACCAGCGCGCCCATGCCTGTCACGGTGGTGAAGGCAGAGAAAAAGATGGCGGTCTTGTGAGAATTCAGTAATTGCCGCCCTGTGCGGTATTTGGTTTGTAGGCCGTCCATGATGAAGATGCTGAAATCATCGCCTATACCGAAGATAAAGGTAGACAGAATGATGTTGATGATATTGAATTCGATGCCCAGTATTCCCATAAGTCCCACAATGATAATCCAGCTGACCAGCATGGGCAGGAAACTCATTAGGGTCAGCTCGATGCGTCCGTAGGAAATCCATAGTGCTAAGAAGATGAGACAGGAAGAAATGTAGAGAATCAAGTAGAAATCCTGATTGACGGCCGAAACCCATTGATTGGCGAAATAGCCGCGGTCAAAGATTACTACCTTCTCTTTCTGCCGGAAAAGGGGATAGACCGTTTCTTTGTCGGACTCGTTCAGGCGCACTTGGGTGATCAGCATGGTCAGTGAGTCGGACGAAGCCTGCCATTCGTTCAGAAGCCGCATGTCGGTTTCGTCTTGATAATCGAGGGAACGGAACGGGCGGTCAAGCCACTGGAAGAAGGGTTCGAATGAGTTTTCGCGGAAATGGTATCGGTCGGCTTCTGCAGAGATGGCTTTGCGCAGGCAGGCTTTTTTCTCAGGGGTCCAGTAGTCATACCATTGTTTCAGCCGGGCGGTCTGTGTTTCTTCCGGCAGCAGGAACTGTTCGGCAGAGGCATAGCCTTTTATTTTTCCTTCTTCTTTTAATTGTGACAGTAGCCGGTTGGTTTCGGCATATTCTTTGGCGGCCTCGCTCCTATTGGTGCCGGTGCTGACAAAAAGGATGGTTTTTTCATTGGAATCGAAGAGCTGTGTCAGTTTCTCTTCCGATTGTTTCAGATGGGTGGGGGCGTAGTTCAGGCTCATCATGTCGGCGTTGAAACGCACCTTTTGCGAGGTGAAGAAGCACACGACGGTCAGGAGTGCGATACTGCCTACCAGCCATTTGTTTTTTTCGTAAGGATAAGCGTTCAGTTTTTCGATGAAGCGCAACACCGTTCCTTGTTTCACGTGTGCTTGCCCTTTCAGGAAGTGGGGCAGACCTATCAGGCAGAAGCCGGTGGTGCCTATCAGCGCGAGCGAGGCGAACAGGCCGAAATCGCGTAATAGGTTGGAACTTGTGAAGGTGAGTCCGAAAAAGGCTCCGATGGTGGTGAAGCTACCTACTGCGAGCGGGTAGGCTACTTCGCTGATGAGCTGTTGCACCGATGACACATGGTTTTGATGTGCCAGCATGTGTATGGAGTAGCTCAGGGCGATACCCATCACTGCCGATCCTGCCCCTACGGCAATGGCCGAGATGCTTCCCTTGAGGAAGTAGATGAGGCATAAGGCGAATAAGGCTCCAAACATTACCGGTGTGATAATGAGCGGAACGGACTTCTTGTGTTTGAACACCAGGGATATAAAGACGATGATGACGACCAAAGCGATGGAAGAGGTGACCAGTGTGTCTTTCTTTATTTGTCGTGCGTTGTACACGCCTACAGAAGGTCCGCCGAAATATTCGGCAGTCAGTTGCGGGTATGCCTGTTCTGTTTGTCGGAGCGCGTCCTCGATGAGGCTGACCAAGCGATCGTTTGGGCCTGTGCTTCCGCTATTGAATACCGGTGTGATGAACATCAACAGGGTGGAACCGTCTTGCGAGAAGATATGTCCGTTTATCAGTTCGTAGTTGGCCTCTGGCTGGAAGTCTTGCAGGTGTTTTAAGGTTTGGCTACCCAGTCCCAAAGGGTCGCGCAATATATAGCTTTTCAGAGCAAATCCGGCCGGCGATATCAGATTGAAATAGTTTTTCTGCATTTGGGAAGCTATCCTGTCGGGGACAAGCAGGCTGTCTATTCGTTGATAGTCCATGTCGGAGAGGAATAGCGGCAGGTGGTCGTAAACAAAATCGGTGGCGTTGTTCATCAGCTGTTCGTCGGCTTTCAGAAAGATGTCTTTCACCAGTGCTTCGCCTGCTTGTTCCTGTAAGGTGCGGCTCAATACTTCGGCGGCTTCGATCAGTGTGTCCGTATTTGTCGTGCTATCCTCTTTGCAGGAAAGCATCAGGATAATCTTGTCTTTTATCTTCAGGTTTTCGAATACGTCGATAGTACGCCGTGTGTCCTGTGTGTCGGGGAAGAAACTGGTCACGTTTTCCTCGAACTTTACTTGGGTGGCAAAAAGGGCCATAATGAGGATGCTGCTGCCCAAAGATAGGTAGAACAGGGTCTTATGTTTCTCAAAATAGTTGTATAATCTTACAAAGAAGTCAGTCATATCCGTTTTTTTCTACATATAGCCAGCATGGCTGTCGAGAGTATTCCCGCCAGCAGGCTGCAAGTCATTGCAAAGATAATGCTTCCTATTAAATATTGCCCTAAAACCGATTTGACATTTTCAAGGGAAATATCTCCGAGGTGTAGTTCGGGCGGGTTGCCCAGCACCGTGCAGCCTGTCATGTAACTGCCGTAAAGTAGTAACGGCATCAGGGGCGGGATGCTGATGTTGGCTGCTACAACTGCTATTACTTTGTTCAGTCTGAACGCATGGGCCAGGAACAGGGTGGCCAGCATCTGATACCCCCATATCGGGACGATGCCCATAAATACTCCCAGCATGACGGCCAGTGTGATTCTCAGGTTGGACTCCTGTGTGTGGAGTATATGCTTGCTGAAGAAACGTTTGCAGCTTGCCCACGACAGGTTGCGGAGCAGGTTGCGTGGAGCGATCCAGAGGAAGGCAACCAGCACCAGCACTGTGTTCAGCACACTGATGCGGGTAAAGTCGCGGAAGGGCCGGAAATGGGATACCCGTTCTTCTTGCGGGGGATAGTACACATGGATGGGGATGTTCTTTACTGCTACGTCTGCCCATGCGGCAAAGACGATGGCTTCCAGTTCGAATTCGTATTTGGCGGTATATCCGGAGCCTTGCACATTCATCTTGCGCAGGGGATAGAGGCGGTATCCCGACTGGGTGTCTTCCAGTTTTAGCCCGGTCTCCAGCCGGAACCAGAAGTTAGAAAACTTGTTGGCAAAGGTGTTTTTGCCCGGCATGTTGTCGGCGGTCAGGTTTCGGGCGCCCACCAGCAGGGTGTCGGGGGTCTTTTCGATGGCTTCTACAAAGCGGGGGATGTCGGAGGCGAAGTGCTGTCCGTCCGAATCAAGGGTGATGGCATAGCGGAAACCGTCTGTTTGGGCTTGTGACAGTCCGCGTTTCAGTGCGGCCCCTTTTCCTTTGTTCGTCGGGTGGGTGATTGTTTTAATATCCGGATATTGTTTCAATATGTCGGCTGTATGGTCCGTAGACCCGTCATTGACGACAAGGATGTCGCCTGCATATTTGCATACTTCCTCAATGACTGCCGCCAGTGTCTTCCCGTTGTTGTAGGTAGGGATGAGCACAACAATCTCCAGTTCTTTTAGTTTCTCCGGCCAGGCCGATGTCGTGTCTGTATTCATTTCTTTTCTTTGGTCAGTGTCGCTTTCAGTTTGATGAACTCTTTTCTGTCGCAAATACCCGTAGCTTGTAATTGTAAGGAGTGTTCCGTTTCTTCCAGGCGGATGTTCAGGAGGAGTGTTGGAGTGTCGAACGGGTTGATGGCGGACAAGAATTTGGAGGAAGCAATCTGTACGTACTGCAAAGGTAGGTTGACAATCTGTTCGGCACTTTCTTTTATCATCTGCAAGGTGCAGACGCCCGGAACTACGGGCTGTCCGGGGAAATGGCCTTGATAGAGAATATGACCGGGATTCAGTTCTATCTCTATTTCCCGCTTTCCGTCTTCTTTTTCCTTTATACGAATGATTCTATAAAAGTTCTCCAGCAGCATATCAAGGGTTGTTTATGTTCAGTTTGTCCAATTGGATTCTTAGCCGAATCAGCGGGTGCTTGATTTGTACTTGTTCCGTTTGTCCGTCTACGAAGCCCGACAAAGTAAATACCGCTTTTCCAAATCCTTTGCCACTGATTCTTTGCTCAAAAGTACTACTTTTCTTTTTAATACGTGTTTTTTCACTCTTCAAAAATAGATTTTTGAAATCAGTTTCCAATATCTTCAGTAGCTTTCTTTTTCTCATCGGTTCAATGCAACTGTTCACTATAAAGGCATCTTGGTGTAGAGAAAAGTCGAAAAGGCTGAGGCCGAAATAAGTAGATCCCAAGATACGGATTTCGTTATCAGGCATTTGCCGCACAATGAGCATCCCGCTGAAATGGTGCTTCATGAAGTCCAGTTGCAAGTTATATTTCTGCGACTGTGTTTCTGTATGCAGAATCGGGGGCAATGCTGTAGTTTCTCCTGTCACCCGGTGTGAGCAGGAGAGCTGGATGAACAACAACAGCAGCCAGCTAGCGTATCGTAAACTTTGCCTCATCTTTCAAAGAATTGAATTTCTTGTCCGAGAATTCGTATTCGGTATAGTTGGTCTCAGTCTCCGATAAACGTAGTTTGTGGACAGACATGTCTTTTTTATCTAAATAAATCTGAATCCGGTTGATATATGCCTGTATTGCTTTGTTGACGGGTTTGATTTGAATGAGATAATATCGGTCGTCTTCAAAATACTCTAATATATAGCCGGGTGACATTTTGGACAGATCGCCCACCATGCAGGCGGTAAGCATATCCTGCATCTGGCTCATCATTTTATTGGAGTTAAGGTCCATGATGCTTTTCTTACCGTCCGATACTATTTTCAGTTTGTTATTGTTGATAACGATAAGGTAATTCATGGGCTGTGCGTAGTCCATGCAAATTTTATTGTTCTTTTTATAATAGAATGTTCCTTTCGAGGTTATTTTTTCATCGAACACATCTAGATATTTTATTTGGGTGAAGTTGCTTTCGATGGATTTTATCTTTTTGGCTTCTTGCAACAGTCGGGCTTCAAAATCCTTCAGATGGGGTAGCTGTTTCATCTGTTGGGCTTGTATCGGCAGCACCGTATAAAACAATAAAAACAAAAGTATTTTAATGTAACTCATACACCATAGTGATTTATCCGTTTGTAATAGAAAGCAAAGATAGTATATTTTCGGGAACCATTCATAGCTTTACTGTCTATTTACGGTCTCTTTGAGGAAAATGGACTTTCCGACTTCTTGAATCTCTTGATAAATAGGAGCTTATTGAGGAAGTGGAATATGAGTAAGTTCCCTCGGAACTATGTAGCATCGGATATTCCTGTCTCGACATCTTTTAGAGAAACGAGTCTGAGTGCCTCCTCAGTCGTAACAATACTTCATCCTTTGCGGATGCAAACTTCTTTGCTCCTGTACAAATACTTGTTGCCGGCCGCTCTAATTCTTAAAACACCGTCGGTGTTCTATAAGACACCGCCGGTGTTTTATAAAACTTCGACGGAAATCATTAGAACACCGACGGTGTTTTAAGAAATCAATAGGGCATAAACAACTTTTAGAAGAGCCTTTAAGAATTTTGTAAACTGACAGAATCCGTTATATGTTCATTGTTATACGACGCATCGTTCATTGCCCGTCCGGAATTGCACATAATGCGGAAAAGATATATATAATAAGGTATAGGTCGTTCGGCCGGTTTTTCATTCTGCCAACGATTTATTCTATATGGACATACAATCCCGCCCATATGAAGAGCCCTATTGTCTTTAAAGCCTGAATGGGAAAAACAAGTCTGCCGTTTCTACTTATTTTCTATTGATTATTACCCGTTTCCCATAGGCAGACAGGTGGGTACAAGCACTTGATGCAGTATAAAGTGTTACTTTCATTCTACCCATTTGAAAATGATTCTCACCAATTGAGCTTCAATTTTTTACCCAATAATTATAAATACAAACCCGAATATTGGAGCCTGTTTTAACAATAAAGTCCCATCATTCCTTTCATTGAAAGAAAAAGAAGCAAAAGTGAAATATTTTTTTTGTTCTGCTTTCTTGGATATTAAAATTATTCTATATTTGCAGAAACGATCTGAATTTAATTGAAAAATATAGTTCCGAGGGAACTTGGATAACATGAAAACGAGCTATCTTTCTCAATAAAATTGTGAAAATAAGATTCGATTGCAATATCGATTTTTGCTATTAACCTATTAATATCTATTAATAAAATGTCTAAGTATGAAAATTAACCTTTTATGGAATCACAAGAGAACTTATTCCATGAGTTTTCTTAAAGCTGTGGGCATAGGCTGTTCTTTGTTGTGCTTTGTCCCGGTAAATGCTTCGGAAATGCTGGACGACAATCCGCTTCCGGCTGTGTTGCAAGAAAAAACAATCAAAGGAACGGTGCTTGACGCACAAGGCGAACCGCTGATCGGAGTTTCTATCCTGATTGAAGGATCTACAGTAGGTACGATAACGGACTTTGACGGAAACTTTGAGCTGAGTGCCGACAAGGGGGCGACGCTGGTCGTTTCTTATATCGGATATCTGACCCAGAAGGTGACGGTAGGAAGCTCACCTATGAAAATCGTGCTGAAGGAAGATACCCAACAGCTGGATGAAGTGGTGGTCGTAGGATACGGTACTACTTCTAAGCGTAAGACTACTTCGGCCGTATCGCAGGTGAAAGCCGATGACCTGGCTAAAGTCCCGGTGCCGAATGTGACCCAAAGCTTGGCAGGACGTGCTCCCGGTTTGATTGTCACCCAATCGGGTGGTGGTGTCAACGCCAAGGCTTCTATCTCTATCCGTGGTGGTGGAACGCCTCTTTATGTTATCGATAACATTATTTGCGAAGAACGCGATTTTCAGAACCTGAATCCGGAAGATATTGACCAGATGTCTATCTTGAAAGATGCTTCCGCTACGGCGGTGTATGGTGCCCGTGCAGCCAACGGTATCGTGATGGTGACTACCAAGAGCGGAAAGGCCGGTAAACTGAACGTGGATTATAGTTTCAACTATACGCTGAGCCAGCCTGCCGACCTGCAGA
>CAMWGU010000003.1 GCA_947173895.1 uncultured Bacteroides sp.
TCAAATTTCAAATTATAAGTTCATATTTTTAAGAATTGAGTTTTGACACACCCTCATTTTTTGCAGTTCATTTTCATAATAAAAGAAGAATTTGTAAGTTTGTATCCGGCATATAAACTTTCTAAGTAGAAAAACATGGATAATCATATTGAACAGTCTTCCCTTTGGAACTTATTGGAACACATTACAGAAAATCTTAAAAGCAAACGTTTGGCAGATGTTTTTCGTTTCATTTCTTTTTATCCCGGAGAAACGTATGGTCCTCACAAGCATTTGCGTATTGAAATCAATTATGTAAAGAGAGGGAATTGTATTCTTCATTTGGACAATGAGAGTGTGACTTTTCGCGAAGGGGAAATTATGATTATCACTTCGGATGTCAATCATTTGTTTGAAGCCGGATCAGAAGGTACAACTTTAATGCAATTAGAATTCTTGCCGGAAATATTTTCGCATTTTAGTTGGAATACCGAAGTTATGGCAAATGGATCTACTCCCGCTCCTGTTTTCTTATTTTCGGAAGAAAACAGATTGATTAAGATCATAAACAATGTACGTATCATGCGTGCCGTACAGCGTATTGTGAATGAATTAGAAGCTAAAAGTCCTTATTATCAGTATTTGGTGGTTATGTATTATGCAGAATTACTGATTCTGATCTGTCGCTATATGGATGAGGCCTATCTTCCTATTTGTACGAATGAGTCATTGAAAAAAGCGATTGCATATATTCGATTGAATTATCATACCGATATTAATATTCATTGTGTAGCTAGATATGTAGGTATCAGTGAAAGATATCTCCGGATTTTATTCTCACAATACTTAAATCTTTCTCCGTTGGATTATCTGAATCAGATCCGGATTAATAAGGCGATCGAATTATTGCGTAATACGGAGATGTCTATCAAAGAAATCTGTTTTCAGTGTGGATTTCAATCTCCACAATATTTCTCTCGTATCTTTAAACAGCAGATGGGAATTTCTCCACGCGAGATAACGAAATAAATATTTTCAATAGGAAAAAGCGTAGTTCCGTTTTGTACATTTTTTCTGTTTATCTTAACCTCTTTACACAAGTAGTATCTTAAGAAGTGATCTTTTTTTAGGGGGAAGTAGGCTAACTTTGCAATTACTAAAACGAAGTAAAAAAATAACCCTTTAACAATGTTCTGAAATGAAAGAATGGAAAGATGACAAAGCTTTGATAAAGCTGATAAAAGAGGAACTTTATACAGCTGTTGTCGGAGATATTATGGACAAAATGGGATATACCCATCAATTTTTGCCTCCTCAAATACGCCCATTACGCAATGATATGTTGGTAGTAGGACGTGCGATGCCGGTACTTGAGGCTGATGTATACGATAATCTTGAAAGTCATGGTGCAAATCCGTTATTGAAACGTTCGTTCGGGTTGATGCTTGAAGCTTTAGATGACTTGAAAGAAAATGAAGTATATATTTGCTCGGGTTCTTCGCCTAACTATGCTTTGTGGGGCGAATTGATGAGTGCACGTGCCATGCAATGCAAAGCGGCCGGTGCAGTAGTAAATGGTTATTCACGTGATACCAAGGGAATTTTGGCTTTAGATTTTCCATGTTTCTCTTATGGTCCTTATGCACAAGATCAGGCACCACGAGGAAAAGTCATTGACTATCGTGTACCTATTGAAGTAGGAGGGGTTGTAGTCAATGATGGCGATATGTTGGTTGGCGATATTGACGGTGTGTGTGTAGTTCCTCAGAAAATAGAAGAGGAAGTGTTTACACGCGCACTTGAAAAAGCGCGTGGAGAGCGTATTGTATTAAGGAAAATACAAGAAGGAATGCGCGCAAGAGACGCATTTGATAAATTCGGTATTATGTAATCTTAAATAAAAACGTAAAAAGATGAAAATAACAGATGTAAAAGTTTGGTTGGTACAAGGTGTCAAATACAATTGGACATTGTTGAAAATATATACAGACGAAGGTTATACTGGTGTGGGAGAAGCGACTAATTGGCCGGGAAGTCCGGTTGTATTTGAGGCTGTTAAGCACATTGGACAACGGATTATTGGATTGGATCCGATGAAAACAGATTTTATTTGGACCAAACTCTATCGTGATTTGAATTGGATTGGTCCTTACGGTGCTAGTATGTGTGCTATCAGTGGAATAGATATGGCTCTGTTGGATTTGAAAGGAAAAGTATTAGGTGTTCCGTGCTATGAATTGTTGGGGGGGGGCTATCGTAAAGATATTCTTTTATATGCCAATTATTGGTTTACCAAGGGTGGGCACAATGAAGCTGACTATGCTGCACAAGCACGTATTGTGAAGGAAGCAGGATTTACTGGATTAAAATTTGATCCGTTTGCCCATACTAATTATTTCTATGGAGAGGATCTTGCTTCTAATCTGACATTGACTCCTTCACAGCAAGATCTTGCATTCAATGTATCTAAAGCGGTGCGTGAGGCTGTTGGTCCGGAATTGGATATTATGATTGAGACGCATGCAATGTTGAATTATCGTGTTGCTGTAAAAATGGCAGAACGTTTGGCTCAGCTGGATATTGCGTGGTATGAAGAACCTGCTGGTCCGGAAAGTTCTCAGACATTGCGTGCGATGCGTGATCGTATTCCGTCGGACGTGGCTATCTGTGTAGGCGAACGTCATTATACTCGTTTCGGAATCCGCTCGTTGCTAGAGAAACATGTTTGTGACATTATAATGCCTGACATTACTCGTTGTGGTGGTCCTTCTGAAATGAAACGAATGGCTACAATGGCTGAGGCTTACAATGTTTTGATAGCTCCGCACAATCCGAATGGTCCTTTGTCTACATTGGCTTCTTCACATGTGTGTGCTTCTATTCCTAATTTCTTCCGTCAGGAATTTATGTTTAATGATGTTCCTTGGAGAGATACGGTTATTGATCATCCTATATCTGAAATGGTATATGATGGTCATTTGCACTTGTCGGATCGTCCGGGACTTGGAGTCGATTTGATAGAAGAGGAGATGGAAAAACATCCGGGTATTACAACTAACGCTCCTGATAATTTTTATATTTGATACTTATGGCGTTTACTATTGATTTAACAGGAAAAGTTGTTCTGATCACCGGAGTCTCTTCCGGTATAGGCTTCGGTACAGCACGCGAATTTGCCCGTGCTGGTGCCTGCGTGGCTGGGTGTTCACGTAAGGACCAAGATGATGAAAGTGTATCTTCTTTTTTGCAGGTAGTAAAAGAATGTGGAAGCAATGCTTTGTATATACAAGCAGATGTTACTCATAAAGAAGATTTGGAAAAGATGGTGCAAAAAGTGATAGATACTTTTGGCAGATTGGATATTGTAGTGTCCAATGCGGGAATGAATGTTTTTGAAGGGGCAGAAGGGTGTACTGAAGAACGTTGGGCGTACAATCTGGATTTAAACCTCGCTTCTCATTGGCGGTTGGCAAAACTTTGCAAACCTTATTTGCAGAAAAGTGGAGAGGGAGTTTTGTTGCTGATGACTTCCAATCATGCCTTTTGTTCTATACCAGGCTGTTTTCCCTATAATGTAACCAAAACTGCTATCACAGGGCTTGTGCGTAGCTTAACTATAGAATGGGGACCTGAAATACGAACAGTGGGAGTAGCTCCTGGCTTTATTGATACAGCCGGTAATGATACTTGGTTCAATTCTTTTCCTGATGCTATGGCCGAACGTCAACGTACTATCAACTTGCATCCGGTCAAGCGGATAGGTACAGTAGAAGAAGTAGGGGCTTTGTGTGTTTATCTAGCTTCTCCGATGGCATGTTTTATCAGTGGAACTACTATATTGATGGATGGTGGTCGTTCCGCCTTGATGCAGGATTCTTATTAAATTTCAATAGGTATATCAAATATAAATATCATGACAAACGCAAAATTATTATATCATTGTGACGATCGGACTGGTGAAGCTGCTACTTGGCTTCCCAGTTTGAATTGTCTGCTTTGGGTGGATATAGATAATGGAATATTGCATCAATATGATGCAAGTCGTCGAACTGTTAAGAATCATACATTTCCAGAAATGATCACTTCCATTATTCCATGGAAAGGACATGATGAAGAGATAATTTTGGCAATGAAAAACCGTTTCATAGTTTATCATTTAGAAAAAAGAACTTATCGAACGTTGGTAGAACTTACAACTTTACACCCACTATGGCGTACCAATGATTGTAAAGCTTCTCCTGCCGGCCGTATTTGGTGTGGAGTCATGCATATGACCGAACATAATGGAAATGGCAGTTTATTTTGTGTGGACAATGATTTATCTTTGGCACCGGTATTGCAACAACAAAGCATTCCAAACGGTATTGTTTGGAATCGGGAAGGTGACCGGATGTATTATGCCGATTCAGGGCGGGGATGCATTGAGGAGTATGCATATGATCGTTTGACCGGGGCTGTTTATTTTTTGCGTACAGCTGTACAAGTTCCTTCGGAATATGGAGTTCCGGATGGAATGACGATTGATGCAGAAGGGCTTTTATGGGTTGCTCATTGGGGAGGGTTCGGAGTCTACGTTTGGAATTCGGCAAACGGACAGTTGGTAAATAAAATAGAAGTTCCAGTACCTAATGTCGCTTCCTGTACTTTTGGTGGAAAGGAACATCCTCGATTGTTTATTACGACAGCTATTGACGGATTATCGGCAGAGGAGCAAAAGGCTTATCCATTGAGTGGTAGCCTGTTTGTTGCTGATATACCGGATATTGTACCGGGAGAAAACCATTACCCTTTTATAACCGGCTAATTAGAATAAAAACATGAATATATCTGTTATTGATCTAGTCCTTTTTATTGCATACTGTTTATTGATTCTGTTGGTAGGCCTTTGGGTTTCTCGAAAGCCTAAAGGAAAAGTTCAGGATGTAAATGGTTATTTTTTGGCAGGAAGAGGTTTGGCATGGTGGGCCATTGGTGCTTCTATCATTGCTTCTAATATATCGGCGGAACAATTTGTCGGAATGTCTGGTTCGGGATACGCCATAGGGTTGGCTATGGCCACTTATGAATGGATTGCTGCATTGGGACTGTTGATTGTTGCCAAATATTTCATTCCGGTTTTTCTGGAAAAGAAAATATTTACTATGCCTCAATTTCTGGAAGAACGATTTGACCGTCGTGTTAAGACAGTCATGGCTTTTTTTTGGCTTGCTGTATTTGTGTTTATTAACTTGACTTCTATTTTGTATTTAGGCGCATTGACAATAGAGAAAATTATGGGAATACCTATGATTTTCGGTGTATTGGGGTTGGCTGTTTTTGCCGGAGTCTATTCTGTTTACGGAGGTTTGAAAGCCGTGGCGCTGACTGATGTCATTCAAGTGGTGTTTTTAATAGGAGGAGGATTAATAACAACTTATATTGCGCTTGATATATTGGGTAATGGAGATGGAGCTGTGGTTGGATTCGCTCGTCTTTGTACACAGGCGGAAGACAAATTTCATCTCATCTTGGATAAGTCTCATCCAGGCTATATGGATTTGCCTGGTGTGTCGGTGATTGTAGGAGGGCTTTGGGTAGCTAATTTGTATTATTGGGGATGTAATCAATATATCATCCAACGTGCGCTGGCTGCTAAGTCAATTCGTGAGGCACAGAGCGGCATGTTGTTTGCAGGGCTTATCAAACTGTTGATTCCTCTTTTGGTAGTCATACCTGGAATCGCAGCTTTTGCATTGAATGCGCCTTTGGAAAAATCCGATGAAGCTTATCCGTGGTTGTTGGGACATTTGTTACCTTCTGGTGTGAAAGGAATTGCCTTTGCCGCACTTACGGCAGCTATTGTCAGTTCATTGGCTTCGATGATGAACAGTATCTCAACTATTTTCACAATGGATATTTATCGTTCTTACATTCGTCCTCAGGCGGGACAGACTGAATTGGTACGTATAGGGCGTTGGGCTAGTTCCATATCCTTGCTGATAGCTGTTTGTATTGCACCTATGCTGTCAGGATTGGATCAGGCTTTTCAATATATTCAAGAATTTACCGGTTTTGTCAGTCCTGGTGCTTTATCTATTTTCTTGGCCGGTTTTTTCTATCGGAGGGCGACTGCAAACGGAGCTCTTGTTGCCGCTTTAGGTTCGTTCGTCTTTTCTTTTTTGTTGAAAATACTTTGCCCGACTTTGCCGTGGATGGACAGAATGGGTATTGTATTTCTATTGTGTTGTGGTATCATCATGTTGTTGGGAAGTCACAAACGGTCTGATAATGGTTGTTGGGTCATCTCGTCTTCCCTTTTTGGTACGAGCAAATTATTTAATATTCTTTCTTGCCTCATTATAGCTATTTTAATAGGATTTTATTGGCTGTGGTGGTAAGAAGTTAATCGAATTATAATTATGAAAGTAAAACATACATTATTTATATTGGGTACTAGCTTATTCTCTTTAGCTATGAGTACCCCTTCTTGGGCTGGGGGAGCCTCAGAACGTACTTATACTTTGCCTTCGCGATTGGAAGGAGTTAGTCAGCCTGTTCTTTCCTTAAACGGAAACTGGGATTTCAGATATTTGCCTTCCGGCCGATGGACTTCGATTCAAGTTCCCGGCGAGGCTGCCATGCAGGGCTTTGCCATCGAACATGACAAACCGTTTTTCTACAAGAAAACATTTATTGTACCTGCAGATTTTATAAACAAACGGGTAATCCTGAGGTTTGATGGTGTGTACAGCCATGCAAAACTGAGTGTCAATGGAAAATTGGTTCGCGAACATCATGGTGGTTTTACTCGTTGGGAGACTGATATAACCTCATTAGTACATATTGGGAAAAAGAATGAAATTCAGTTAGAGATAACAGATCGTCTGGATGATATTTCTTATGCTTCAGGATATGCGCATCATCCGGTAGGAGGAATTCTTCGTGATGTAACTTTGTTTGCAGTTCCCGAATCATATTTATATGATATGAATGTGGAAACTCATCTTGATTCATTGTATCAAAATGCCGAATTACGTTTTTCTTGCGAATATGCAGGAGAAAAGGAGGCGGAACTTAAGTTTCGGTTGGAGGATGCTCAAGGAAAAGAAGTACACTTGACTCGCAGCCATTATACGTTGAAACAGGGAGCCAATATATACTCTTTGCCTGTAAAGAATCCATTAAAATGGGATGCCGAACATCCTAATTTATATACATTGGAGGTAATAGTTTGTCAGAATGATAAAGAATCTTTCCGGTTCAGTCGCCATGTCGGTTTCCGGGAAGTGAAAATCGTAAAGGACCGTATGTTGGTGAACGGACAGCCTGTCAAACTACGTGGTGCCTGTCGGCACGATATTCATCCTACGTTAGGACGTACGACTACTGCTGAATTGGATAGCTTGGATGCTCTTTTATTCAAGCAATCCAATATGAATTTTGTCCGTACTTCCCATTATCCGCCTACTGAACGTTTTCTTGATTTCTGCGACCGCTACGGCATTTATGTAGAAAGTGAAACAGCGGTGTGTTTTGTCGATACTTACCGCCAGAAAAACTATGCTCCGGGTAGAACACAAGATGACCCTTCTTATACAGACCGTTATTTAAGTCAGTGCCAGGAAATGGTGAAAGGCTTCCGTAGCCATCCGTCTATTCTTTTTTGGAGTATCGGCAATGAAAGCGTATATGGAAGTAACTTCCAACTTTGTTATGATTGGGTGAAAGCCACCGATACCACCCGTCCGGTAATCTTTAGCTATCCTGGTTCGGCAAAGGAAAAGAAGGCACAGATATTTGATATTCTGAGTATGCATTATCAGGATGTGTATGGTAATATAAATCAATGGGGAATGTCAACTCATAATTTTCAGGGGCATGGCATCCCGGCACTTTATGATGAATGGGCGCATCCGGCATGTTATACTTATACTACTTTGCAAAACGATCCTAACATACGTGAATTTTGGGGCAAGTCTATCGATTTGATGTGGAAAGGTTTGTTTGATGCTCCAGGAGGGTTAGGGGGGGCCATTTGGGGATATATAGATGAGACTTTTGCTTTGCCTAAACCCAAAATGGGAACTTCTTTTTGGAAGGAATTTGCCCATACGGCTAAACCTGCCGATTATCAAGGTGACTGCGTGGGGTATGGAGAATGGGGAATTGTAGATGTATGGCGCAGGAAGAAGCCGGAATTTTGGTCGACTAAGAAGGCTTATTCTCCTATACGGTTATCCGTAGAAAACAACCTTTCCTATATTCCGGGGCAGCGTTTGACAATGACTGTATATAATCGGTTTGATCATACGAATTTGAATGAGATTCAGGCCACTTATACTTATAAAGGTATAAGTAAGCCGATACTGTTGGACTCCCTTCTTCCTCATCAGAAAGGAATTCTTGCCATTCCGGCTGAACAATGGGAAGAAGGAGAATACCTTTTGATTGAATTTTTCACTTCCAAAGGTGAACTGATTGATGCTTACCGTTCTGTATTAGGAAAAGAAAAAATAAACTATCCTGCTGTACTTCCAGGGAAAACACTGACTGTGACAGAAACAGAAAGCAGGCTGACTGTTGTTGGCGAAGGGTTTGAAATTCCTTTTGACAAGGAGACTGGGTTGATTCTGAATGCTAAAGCTGGTGAGGATATTATGATAGAGAAAGGACCTTTCTTGAATCTGTATGTCAACTTAAACCATTTGACTGGTGCTGAAGTACGTAAGACGGCTGATCATTTTGCAACTTCAGATGCCGACTGGAAAAAGGATTCTTTCAGTTGGCAACAGAAAGGAAATGATGTGTACGCCTTTTTATCAGGAACTTATCAAAATGTCCACGTAGACTTCTGTATAAAGATTACATCAGGTGGAGAACTTTCTATTGATTATCAAACGAATGGACTGCCTAATGGCTTCTTACGGGAAACAGGATTGTCTTTCTATCTTCCGAATACAATATATCAATTGGACTGGAAGCGGAAAGGATATTGGAATTATTATCCTGAAGGGGAGTTTGCAGGAAATGAAGGAACAGCTTTACTGTTTCAGTCCCAGCAAGCCGGATATGGCCAAAAACCGGTGCAACCATGGCAGGCTGATACCCATAACTATTATTATTGGGCCGATGCAGGAGCGAATTGCAAGCTTCCGCTTACCCAGATGGCTAAAGGCATGAAAGAAAATATTTATTATTATTCACTTTCTACAGAAAAGAATCATCAGTTGGCTGTCATCTCCATGGATAGTTCGGTAGCTTGCCGAATGAACAAGCGGGCCGATGAACAATTGCTGTTGTACGTCAATAATTGTTGGGATTATCCTGAAATAGCATGGGGAAATTATTGTAAGACATTGGAAGCACTCCCTTGTTATGGCCAGATTAATCTGAGATTGAAATAAGAAATGCTAAAAAGATACATGCAATGATAAATCGAATTATAAAAAGACTCATTTGTTTCACCGCAATATCCGGAGCACTGGCATTCCTGCCGTCTCCGGCATTTGCCCAGTCGGGACAGCTTCATCGGGTAGCTGTTAATGATTGTGGTGTTCCCGGTGCACAACCTTTTTTAGTCAAAGGAGAGAACTATACCATGCCCGATTATATTAAGGGTAGTAAAGAAGCTGTCACATGTAATTTTGGAAGTAAAGTGATTTATGCTTTCAATCACATGGATATTCATGCAGACTATCGGTTGGAAGTTGTTTTTTTGGCCGATCACGAACGTCAGCAACACATTGTGGTGGATGGCAACGAAGTACAGGCTCCGATAACTTTAGAGGCGGGAAAAGAACAGCGCTATCTGATTGACCTTCCACGCAAGGCTTATGCTTATAGCCAATTGGTATTGGTTTTTGAGGGTACGGGTAAAGGAGCTAATGCCATTGTGTCCGAACTCAACCTTTATTCTTCTAATCCCAAGGCTCCGGTTCCGTTTGAAGGTGAAGAAAAACGGGCGTTGATTAACGTACAGACTTATAAAGTTGATACCGATGTGGATGTGGAAAAGGTATTACCTATATATACTGTCGTTCCGCAAAGCGTGACCGGTGTTTACCAGTCTGCGTTGTCACTGAACGGAGATTGGATGTTCAATCCTCGGCCGGATAAAGAATTTTATAAGCAGCCGTTATCCGGACAATGGAAAACGATTGTCGTACCCGGACAGTGGTCGATGCAGGGATACAAGGTCGATTCGACGGCCTTTGCCGGCTATTACAAAACGTTCACACTGCCAGAAGACTGGAAGGGATGTCAGATAAAACTGCGTTTCGACGGTGTGCATAGTGAGTATCATGTATATCTGAATGGAACAGAAATAGGTTATCATTTGGGGGGAATGACTGCTTACGAAATAGATATTACTCGACATGTTAAAGCTGGAAGTAATGAGCTGGCTCTTGCTGTCCGAAGCGAATCTTTGGCAGATATGTTGGGAAGTCTGACGCAATATGCGGCTCACCAATTGGGAGGCATTACTCGTAAAGTAACTCTTTTTGCCGTTCCTGCCAGCTATGTGTCGGATATGCGGATAACAACTGATTTGGATCGGAATTACGAAGATGCCGCATTGAACGTACAAACAGCTGTTACCAATGCTACCGGCCGGATGCAGGACGGACTGAGATTGAGGTTATCTATTGACGGATTGCCCAATGTGATGGAGAAGCGCCTTCCTTCATTGGCAGCTGGAGAAACATGGAGAGGAGTTGTGTCCGATTCGGTCATCGCTCCGATTCTTTGGAACAATGAACGTCCGCAGCTTTATCAGCTGAAAATGGAACTTTGCGATGGAGAAAACATTATTGAGACCATCGAAAAACGATTCGGTTTCCGCGAGATAGAAATCCGTGGAAATGAATTGCTTGTCAACGGACAGCCGGTGAAACTGCGTGGAGTTTGCCGCCATGAAATGCATCCGCTCACAGGGCGTGTGATGACCGAAGAACTGGAACGCCGCGATGTGGAACTTTATCGTGCGGCCAATTGTAATTTCATTCGTACTTCACATTATCCCCCTTGTGAGGAAATGCTGGATATCTGCGATGAATTGGGAATGTTTGTTGAAGTAGAGGCTCCTGTATGTTGGGTGGGCCATCATGCTAACGAAACCTGGAAAGTGTTGAACTATCAGGATAAGCAATATTATCCGTATATCCTCCAGGCCAACATGGAGACCATTCATTTTTATCGCAATCATCCTTCTGTCTTGTTCTGGTCTATGGCCAACGAGTCATATTGGAACAAAGAGTTTGCCCAAATACAGGAATATGTTGCCAAGGCGGATCCTACCCGTCCTCATACTTTCCATGATCAGGCATACGGAGGGTTTAATAATCAGGGAAGCACTGCTCCTATAGCCAATATCCACTATCCGGGTCCCGATGGCTACAAGGTGGCGGCGCAAAGCGAACGCCCGATGACGTATGGAGAGTATTGCCATTTGAATGTGTATAATCGGAGTGAACTGGTGACCGATCCGGGCATCCGAAGCGACTGGGCGCTGGCTTTGGCACCCACCTGGGAGAATATGTATCACACGAAAAGTGTGTTGGGAGGTTCCATCTGGTCGGGGATAGATGATATTTTCCAGATGCCGGACGGCAATGCGGTAGGCTATGGACCTTGGGGACCCATTGACGGATGGAGACGCCCCAAGCCGGAATATTGGGATATGAAGAAGATATATAGTCCGGTTCGGGTACATACGCGCGAACTTGCACCCGGAAGGAAACTGACTGTAATGTTGGAAAACAGGTATACATACCTGAATATGAACGAGGTGAAGATTGCATATCGGTATGGCGATGAAAAAGGTATTGTGTCTGCTGCCATTCCGCCGGCCGGAAAGGGGGAAATAAGCATAGCGATAGAACATCCTGAAAAGGCGAACGAACTTTATCTTTCGTTCACCGATCCACGTGGTTTTGTTGTTGACGAATATTTGATACCTGTAGGCAAGCAGGTGCAGAACGAACTACCGGACTGGGCGGAACTGCCTACCAAACTGAAAACAAGTGGTGACCGTTTCATCATTACCGGAAAGAAGTTTGTATGTGAGATAAGCCGTACCAACGGACAAATCCTTTCCTTGAAAAAAGAAGGGGTGGAGAAACTGAACGGAGGACCTTGGCTGATGGCGCTTCCACTGACCGGCGGCGGATGTTATCCGAACCATAATGCCAATACGCCTGTCTTTAACGAACTGTGCAGCGGATGGACCGTGACAAAGGCCGATGCCCGTCAGGAAGGAAATCATGTCCAGGTCACTATAGAAGGAAGCTATGAAGAATTTGAAGGTAGCTATACATTGACTGTCAATGCCAATGGAGAACTGTTTGTAGATTATCATTTCAAAGCCTTGCAGGATGTCAACCCGCGCCAATGGGGACTGGTCTTTGATGCACCAGACAATTATGAACAGCTGTTCTGGCGTCGTAAAGGCATGTGGAGTGTATATCCTTCCGACCACATCAGCCGTCCGGTTGGTACTGCCTCTCTGTATTATAAGGGAGTGCCTCGGCAAGTGAATCCGCTAATTTGTCCGTCGTGGTCATGGAATATGGATTCCAATGAATTGGGAAGCAATGATTTTCGTGCTACCCGTCGGAATATATGGTATGCCGGACTGATGGATCATGAAGGACATAAGATAACCGTTCGTTCCGATGGAGAACAACATTGGCGTTCATGGGCAGAGCAGAATAAGATTCGTTTTCTGGTGGCCGATTTTGTAACTGCCGGAAACGAAATGTTTCTTGAATCCTATTATGCCCCCTATAGGAAACCTGTCCGGAAGGGCGAAAGCATACAAGGCAAAATAAGATTGCGGATGTGATTTGACACATATTTTTGCATACAATAAAAAAACAGATAATTTATGTTTAGAAGAATGCTACTTACAATCAGTCTCGCTTTCGTCCTTTTGCTTGCAGGAAGCGCGATGGAAGCCATTGTACCTCGCCTTTCTCCGTTGCCCGATGCTATAGAAGGACAGAAAATATCCTTAAACGGAGAATGGTATTTTCATTCGTCACCAGGAAACGGATTCAATGGCGACGGCAATGTGAATCATTGGAAAACGATTCAGGTGCCCGGAGAATGGGTAATGCAGGGATTTGAGGTGGAAAAAGGAGAGGCGGCCGGCTATGTCCGCGAGTTTACATTGCCTGCCTCGTGGAAGGGACAACGCGTCAAGCTGCGTTGCAATGCGGTCTATAGTGACTGCAAGGTGTTTGTCAACGGAAAAAAGGCCGGCTCGCATTTAGGAGGGTTTACGGCATTCGAACTGGACGTTACCCACTTGGTGACTTATGGCGGAACAAACAGGATAGCACTTTCTGTCGTTTCGGAAAGCATCGCTGATGCTACCTCCAATGCATCTTTCTATGCCGTTCATCCTTTGGGGGGAATCACGCGGGATATTTACTTGTTTGCTTTGCCCGAGGTGAATCTTTCCATGTTTCATGTGGCTACTTCCTTCGACTCTACTTATACCGATGCTATATTGAAAACGGAAGTCACTGTAGCCAATGAGTCGAGCAAGCAGACAGACGGGCTGACTGTCTGCTTTACATTGAAAGATGCCGATGGAAAGACGGTTTCTTTATCGCCGGCTTCTTATCCGCTGGCCGGCATGGAGCAGGGGAAAACAGAAACTCTGCACATTTCGCTTCCGGTCTCCAATCCTGTGAAGTGGGACAGCGAACATCCTTATTTATATACGCTGACTTGCCAACTGAAGAATAAACAAGAAGTCGTAGCCGCCTCCACCCGCCGTGTAGGATTCAGGCAAATAGAGGTGAGGGGCAATCAGATTTTTGTCAATAACCGGCCTATAAAGCTTCGCGGAGTATGCCGTCACGAAGTAATGCCTTTGCGCGGACGCTCGCTCTGCGGTGATATGTGGCGCAAAGATGTCGAACTGTTTCGCAGAGGCAATGTGAATTACATCCGGACTTCTCACTATCCACCCGATGAAGCACTGCTGGAGGCATGCGACGAACTGGGTATGTTTGTCGAGGTGGAAGCTCCCTTTTGCTGGGCCCATCAAGCGGAAGTGCCCGATGACAAGCATGATGAAGTATTGGTGAACCAACACGTCGAGATGGTGAACCTGAACCGCAGCCATCCTTCTGTCCTGATGTGGTCTATGGGTAATGAATCGCTGAAGTTCAACGAATATTTTAAGCAAGCTTCAGAGGTTGTCAAGCAATTGGATCCTACCCGTCCGCGTATATTCAGCCAGTGGGGACCGGATGCCGACGAAGGCACCCTCGAAATAACCAACCATCATTATCCGGGTCCGGAAGGCCCTGACAAGTACCGTTACTATAAACGTCCGGTTACTTTCGACGAGTTCTGCCACCTGAACGCATACAACCGTCTGGAATTGGCTGCCGATCCCGGCTTGCGCAACATGTGGGGCACCTTGCTGGATGCGATGTGGAATGACATGTATCACAGCCGGGGTGTGCTGGGAGGCGCTATTTGGGTAGGCATTGACGACACGTTCTTCTTGCCCGGCGAAAAGGCGGTGGGCTATGGCACGTGGGGAACCATCGACGGCTGGCGGCGCGAGAAACCCGAATATTGGGGAATGAAGAAAGCCTATAGTCCCGTCAAGATCGTTTTGAAAGAAAATATGGATGCCGAGGGAAAAGTGCGGTTGCAAGTCGAGAACCGTCATCTTTTCAGCAACCTGGCCGAATGTCGTATCACATGGCAGGCCGGCGGACAGCAAGGAACGGTGGTCGGCAACATTGCGCCGCGTTCGGAAGGCGAGTTGGAAATCGTCCTGCCGGAAGCCTTGCGACACACCGATGTGCTGGACCTGACCGTGACAGGAGTGCGCGGTTTCGAGATAGACCGCTATCGTTTTCGCCTGTTGCCCGAGTCCCATACGGCACAGCCTTTGAAGAAAGGTGTTTCAGGAAAGTTTGTCTGTCAGGAATCGGCCGACTTTATCCGCATTCATGCAGGAAAGTCTCAGTTTGAAATCGACAAGCGTAACGGGCTTCTGGCAGCACTGTGTCAAGGCGTGCCGGTCTTGAACCAATCTCCCTCGCTGATGGTATTGCCTTTGAACGGTAAAGGAGAAGGCATACAGATGGTGGGCAAAGACCAGACTTTTGCACCGTTCAATCCTGTCTGTCACAACTGGGTGGCACAATCCGTGGAATACGTTCCTGCGAAAGATGGGGCCGAAGTGACTGTGCGGGGCAGTTATAAAGAAGCGGAAGGCAAGTTCTGCTATCGTTTCTATCCTGACGGGACAGTGACGGTGGCCTACGATTTTACCCTGTTGCAAGATGTTTCTCCCCGACAGACCGGACTTGTGTTTTCCGTATCTTCTGCCTATGACCATTTGTCGTGGAAACGTAAAGGATACTGGAATGTCTATCCGGAAGACCACATCGGTGCTTTGGAAGGAACGGCCAAGGCTTTTGACCACACATTGCCCATATCCGGCCTGGCAGGACCTTCCAAGGAGCCTGCGGTGGCCTGGTCGTTCGATCAGACGGCCAACGGTTCCAATATCTTCCGCTCCACAAAGGAGAATATCTACTCTGCCCAATTGAGCAGTGAGAACGGAAAAAGCAGGATATCCGTCTTGTCGGACGGGACACAGCATTTCCGCACCTGGGTAGATGGTGACAATGTCCGTTTTCTGGTGGCCGACTATAACAATGCAGGCCATGATACATACTTGGTTTCTCATGCACAGAAAGGATATAGGCCTTTACGGAAAGGCGACTCCGTCAAAGGAATAGTAAGATTGGATTTTTAATCTTCATCGTATCGTCGTACTCATATTTTATGCAGCTGCTTGTGGACTCCACCACAGGCAGCTGTTTTTTTATGGCTTGAATGGCTGAAATCGCTCATAGGCAAATGTCCGGAGGGGGGGACGCCATACGGGGTTTACGAAGGAATCAAAACCTCTTCGCTTCCCTGCGGATACTTGTCATCAGCCTCTCTCATTCTTAAAACACCGTCGGTGTTCTAATGATTTCCGTCGGTGTTCTATAAAACTCCGCCGGAGTTCTATAAAACACCGTCGGAGTTTTAAGAAATGAAGCGGACGTGAACTTCTTTATGAAAGGGATTCGTGAGTTTCTCAAATGTATGCCGCTATCTTTCAAATGGCTGCCAATCCATCTGTTCACTGTATGGATAATTAAGTTTGAATAATATTTGTGCCGAACAAAACGTATGGAATATTTCCGGTGCTAAAATGAAAAACAGCGAGGGTGCGTACGTTGTATATCACAACGCACGCACCCTCGCCGTTAATAGATATTTTTTTATTTCACATCTCCCACCTTGATCAGGTATTCGGCAATCTGAACAGCATTCAGTGCGGCACCTTTCTTTATTTGGTCGCCTACTATCCAGAAAGTCAGTCCGTTTTCATTGGCCAGGTCCTTGCGGATGCGTCCTACATAGACCGGATCTTTGCCGGCCAGGAACAAAGGCATGGGGTATTCTTTCTTTTCAGGATTGTCCATCAACACCAAGCCTTCTCCTTGGGCAAAAGCTTCACGGGCTTCTTCGGGAGATACGGGACGTTCGGTCTCCACCCAGATGCTTTCCGAATGGGAACGGAGGGCGGGCACGCGTACACACATGGCACTTACCTGAATGTCGGAGTGCATAATCTTGCGTGTTTCGTTGAACATCTTCATTTCTTCCTTGGTATATCCGTTGTCGGTAAATACGTCAATCTGAGGAATTAGGTTGAATGCCAGTTGGTAAGCAAATTTATCCACAGTCACAGGCTCGTTGGCCAACACCTGGCGGTATTGTTCGTACAGTTCGTCCATGGCCGCTGCTCCTGCGCCGCTGGCAGCCTGATAAGTAGCCACATGCACACGTTTTATGTGTGAAAGCTTTTCGATGGCTTTCAGTGCAACTACCATTTGAATGGTTGTGCAGTTAGGATTGGCTATCACATTGCGGGGGCGGTTCAATGCATCCTCCGCATTCACTTCGGGCACTACCAAGGGTACGTCGGCATCCATGCGGTATGCGCTGGAGTTGTCTATCAATACGGCCCCATGTTTGGTAATGGTTTCACAAAATTCTTTAGTGGTACCTGCGCCGGCAGATGTGAAAGCGATATCTACACCTTTAAAGTCATCGTTGTGCTGAAGGAGTTTCACTTCAATTTCTTTGCCGCGGAAAGTGTATTTTCGTCCTGCACTGCGTGAGGATCCGAATAACACTAGTTCGTCCAACGGGAAGTTTCTTTCATCGAGCACACGCAGGAATTCTTGTCCTACAGCTCCGCTCGCACCAACAATTGCTACTTTCATTTTGTTTTTTGTTTTATGAGATAATGTTTTTAGTAATACTTTTCGAACTATCACTCAGCTTAAAAGGAAGTTCTGCGTGCAAAATTAGAACATTTTAGAATATAAATCAGTAAAAAAGAAAGTTTTTTAGTAATTTTGTCGATATTATGGTATAAAGCGTTTAAAAAGCATGGAACTATTCGACCTAGACATACATTTTCCAGTCACTGATCCTACATGGATATTCTTTCTGGTACTTCTTATTATATTGTTTGCTCCCATGATTTTGGGGCGCTTGCGCATTCCGCACATTATCGGTATGATTCTGGCCGGAGTGGTGGTGGGCAAGTATGGTTTCAATATACTGGAGCGCGACAGCAGTTTTGAGTTGTTTGGTAAAGTGGGACTTTACTATATCATGTTTTTGGCCGGTCTTGAGATGGATATGGACGATTTCAAGAAGAACCGCACGAAGGGACTGGTATTTGGTGTGATAACTTTCCTCATACCGATGGGGCTGGGAATATGGAGCAGTATGAGCATGCTTGATTATGGTTTCCTTACTTCTGTGTTGCTGGCCAGTATGTATGCCAGCCACACTCTGATTGCCTATCCGGTGGTGAGCCGTTATGGTTTGTCGCGTCAGCGGACGGTTAGTATAACGATTGGCGGGACGGCGGTCACTGTAGTGCTGGCCTTGATGGTGCTGGCCGTTATAGGCGGTATGTATAAGGGAGAGGAGGCAGGTGGATTGTTCTGGACACTGCTGGTAGCCAGGGTGCTTTTGCTGTTCGGGCTGATTATTTTTCTGATGCCGCGCATCAGTCGTTGGTTTTTCCGTACGTATGATGATGCCGTGATGCAGTTTGTCTTTGTGTTGGCTATGGTCTTTCTGGGCGGAGGTCTGATGGAGCTGGTGGGGATGGAAGGCATTTTGGGTGCTTTCTTGGCCGGTTTGGTATTGAATCGCTTTGTGCCCCATGTGTCGCCACTGATGAACCGGCTGGAGTTTGTGGGCAATGCGCTGTTCATTCCTTATTTCCTGATTGGGGTGGGAATGATTATTGATGTGCGTTGTCTTTTTACGGAAGGCGAGGCCCTGAAGGTGGCAGTGGCGATGACCGTAGTGGCGACTTTCAGCAAGTGGCTGGCGGCATGGATCACTCAGAAAATTTATAGCATGAAGACAGTGGAGCGGAGTTTGATTTTCGGATTGAGCAATGCGCAGGCCGCCGCTACATTGGCCGCCGTACTGATTGGTCATGGAATTATCATGGAGAATGGCGAGCGCTTGCTGAATGATGATGTGCTGAACGGTACGGTGGTGATGATTCTGTTTACATGCATTATCAGTTCGGTGGTTACCGAGCGTGCCGCCCGGAAGATGGTGATGCAGGAAAACCTGATGGAGGGCCATGGGGGCAAGGAGCAAGAACGTATCCTGATTCCGGTGGCCAATCCGGAAACCATAGAAGGGCTGGTGGGTATGGCCTTGATGATGAGGCATCCCCGACAAAAGGAGTCGCTGGTGGCGTTGAGTGTGATTAATGACAACAATACTTCTGAAACCAAGGAACTGATAGGCAAGCGCAATTTGGAGCGTACGGCCATGATTGCCGCTTCGGCTGATGCTTCCGTAAAGACGGTGTTGAGGTATGATTTGAATATTGCACAAGGTATTATTCATACTCAGAAAGAATATGCGGTGACAGATGTGGTGATCGGTCTGCATCGCAAGACCAATCTGATGGATTCGTTTTTCGGTACCATGACGGAGAATCTGCTGAAGGGAACGAACCGCCAGATTATGATCACCAAACTGCTGATGCCGGTCAATACACTGCGGCGGATTGTGGTGGCGGTGCCCGATAAGGCGGAGTACGAAAAGGGATTCCTGAAATGGGTGACACAGCTTTGCCGTATGGGCAAGCAATTAGGATGCCGGGTGCATTTTTTTGCTACGGAGGACACTTTGAAGCATTTGCGTGTCTTGACGGAAAAGCAGGAGGCGCATACGTTTACAGAATTTTCTTTATTGGAGGATTGGGACGACTTGCTTCTGCTGACCGGGCAGGTCAGTTACGACCACTTGTTTGTGGTGGTGTCGTCGCGTAAGGGGTCTATCTCTTATCAGCCTTCTTTTGAGCGTCTGCCGTCGCAGGTCAGCAAGTATTTTGCCAATAACAGCCTGCTGATTGTGTATCCGGATCAGTTGGGAGGCGATCCGCAGGAAATTGTTTCTTTCTCCGATCCTCGCGGGCAGTCGGAGACACGAGTTTATGATAATGTGGGAAAATGGTTCTATAAATGGTTTAAGAAAGGTGATGAACGAAACTGACAGAAACTGGCAGCAACGTACGGAACTGTTGCTGGGAAAAGAAAAAACCGAACGCTTGCGTCGTGCCCATGTGCTGGTGGTAGGCTTGGGGGGAGTGGGGGCGTATGCCGCCGAGATGATTTGCCGTGCCGGAGTAGGGCGCATGACTCTTGTCGATGCCGACAGGGTTCAGCCCAGTAATATCAACCGTCAGCTTCCGGCGCTTCACACTACGGTGGGACGTCCGAAGGCCGAAGTGTTAGCCGAACGCTTCCGCGACATCAATCCCACTGTGAATGTGGAGGTGCTGGCGGAATATTTGAAAGACGAGCGCATTCCGGAACTGTTGGACAGCGCGCATTTTGATTTTGTAGTGGATGCCATTGATACGGTGGCGCCCAAGTGTTACCTTATATATAATGCGCTTCAGCGCAGGTTGCCGATTGTAAGCAGTATGGGTGCCGGCGCTAAATGTGATATCACTCAGATCCGGTTTGCCGATTTGTGGGACACATACCATTGCGGACTGAGCAAAGTTGTGCGCAAACGTCTTCAGAAGATGGGGATGAAGCGGAAACTTCCCGTTGTGTTCAGCACGGAACAGGCCAATCAGGATGCAGTGATAGAGGTGGACAACGAACAGAACAAGAAGTCGACTGCCGGCACCGTGAGCTATATGCCGGCGGTGTTTGGTTGTTATCTGGCAGAGTATGTGATAAGAAAGATTTGATTATGACAGAGGGGAATGGATTATGATAGAATTGCAAGGGATTACAAAAAGTTTTGGGGCGTTGCAGGTGCTGAAAGGCATTGACCTGACGATAGAAAAAGGAGAGGTGGTGAGTATTGTGGGACCCAGCGGGGCCGGAAAAACTACATTGTTACAGATTATGGGCACACTGGACAAGGCGGATGCGGGAACCATTGTGCTGGATGGAACGGAAGTTCACCGTCTGAAAGAGAAGGAACTGTCGGCTTTCCGCAACCGGCAGATTGGTTTTGTATTTCAGTTTCATCAGTTGCTTCCCGAATTTACGGCATTGGAAAATGTGATGATTCCTGCGTTGATAGCAGGCATTTCTTCTTCTGAAGCCATGCGGAAGGCCCAAGAAGCATTGACCCTTTTGGGATTGTCAGGACGTGCCTCGCATAAGCCGGCCGAACTGTCGGGAGGAGAAAAGCAGCGTGTGGCGGTGGCACGTGCGCTGATAAACAATCCGTCGGTGATCCTTGCAGACGAACCATCGGGTAGTCTGGATACCCGCAACAAGGAGGAGCTGCATCAATTGTTTTTCGACCTGAGGGACAAGCTGGGGCAGACTTTTGTCATTGTCACTCACGATGAGGGCTTGGCCCGTTTGACAGACCGGACCATCCATATGGTGGATGGCAGGATTTCTTTGCAATGAACTGCTGCCTCCCGAAAAGAGGGAAAAGAAGAAAAGCTTCCTCATCTGCATTTTTCGTTTCAGAAAGGCCGGTTGCTGTAACCGGAATGCAGATGAGAAAGTTCGGGTAGGACAAGTAGCTTATACTTTTTCGGGGAAAGCGGCTTTCAGGATTTCAAACGCCCGGGCATAGTCTTTTTCAAAGACTGTCACCTTTATCTCCATTCCCGAAAGGTATGACATCACTTGTGCTGTGTATTCTCCTTGCAGCATGCATTCGATGCCTTCGTTTTTCAGCAGGTCCTGCAACATGTGTGCGCGGACATCGCTTTTGAATGAGGCGAGCACCACGGTCTTCATACCGTTTTCTTCAGCTGGGGTGGACGGCTGGATGGATTTGCAGTTTTGCAGAATCCGGCGTGCCACTTCTCCGGTCACATCGCCGTCTTCGCCAAAAGCCACGCCTCGTTCTTCGAAGCGGCGTGCTATTTCTTCGATGGTGTCGTCGCCTATTCCGGCTTCATCCAGGCGGGTCTTCAGCCCTAGGCTTTTGAAGAATTCTTCTGTCTTTTCGATGGTTAGTGCCAGGCGTACGCTGGGAACTCCGGACGTGACTCCCCATATCCGCTCGCCATATTGCAATATTTTGTCACGTTTCTTGTCGGCCAGGGTGCGCAGGGTTCCCGGAAAGACGATGGCCAGGGTTTGGCCGTGTGTCATGCCGTGCAGTGCAGTCAGTTCGTGGCCTATCATGTGGGTGGCCCAGTCTTCGGACACTCCCATGGCGATAAAACCGTTCAGTGCCATGGTGGCCGACATCATGAACTCGCTCATCAGTCGGTAATTCTGCTTGTTTTCCTTTATTTGCGGAGCTATTTGTACTAGGGTACGCAGAATGCTTTCGCTCCATCTGTCCATCAGGTCGGACTCGTTGGTTTTCGTCATATATTGTTCCATGACGTGTACAAAGGTGTCGGCCAGTCCGCAAGCTATCTGAAAGTCGGGTAATGAGAAAGTGATGGTCGGATCCAGAATGGAGAATACGGGATGCTGTGAGAAGAAAGGATATTTTTCGTGTGTCTCGCGGCAAGAAATGACGGCTCCGTTGTTCATTTCCGATCCGGTGGCAGGGATGGTCAGTACGGTTCCCAAGGGGATGGTGTCTTGTGCGCTTCCTTTTTTCACCAAATCCCAAGCGTCTCCGTTGTAGCAGATGCCTGCAGCAATCAGCTTGGTGCCGTCAATGACCGATCCTCCGCCTACTGCCAACAGGAAATCGATGTTTTTCTCTTTTCCCTGTTCAATTGCTTTCTTCAGGGTGGATATGTCGGGGTTTGATTCTATTCCCCAAAACTCTGTGTAGTCACGTCCTTCAAGTGCCTTTGTCACTTGTTCGTATACTCCGTTTGTCTTTACGCTTCCTCCGCCGAAAGTGACCATGATTCGTTTGTCTGCCGGTATTTGTACGGGCAGTTGGGCTATCATCCCTTCGCCGAAAAGGAGTCGTGTGGGATTGTAAAAGATAAAATTATTCATAACTAATTGTTTTTTTCTTTATTAAGAGTGAGTAAAGATAGTGCTTTTTCTCTATCTTTGAGAAAAAATTTAGCTAATGAACGTAAAACTGGGAAAATACAATCAATTGGAGGTTGTGAAGGAAGTAGATTTTGGTGTTTATTTGGATGGAGGTGATGCCGGTGAGATATTGTTGCCCTCTCGTTATGTGCCTGAAGGATGTAGGCCCGGCAATGTGCTGAATGTGTTTCTTTATCTTGATAATGAGGAAAGATTGATTGCTACCACTTTGCAGCCGCTGGTACAGGTGGGTGAATTTGCTTGTTTGGAGGTGGCTTGGGTCAATGAATTCGGTGCGTTTCTGAATTGGGGATTGATGAAGGATCTTTTTGTTCCTTTTCGCGAACAGAAGATGAAGATGCAGAAAGGGCGCAAATATATAATACACGCACACGTGGATGAGGAAAGCTATCGGATCATGGCATCGGCCAAAGTGGAGCGCTATCTTTCTAAAGAGCGTCCGGACTATCAGCCGGGACAGGAAGTGGATATCTTGATTTGGCAGAAAACGGATCTGGGATTTAAGGTCATTGTCGATAATCGGTTCGGGGGGCTGCTTTATGACAACGAGATATTCCAGCACCTTGAAACCGGTATGCAGTTGAGGGCGTATATAAAGCAGGTACGCGGAGATGGCAAGATTGACGTGGCTTTGCAGAAACCGGGTGCGAAAAAGGTAGATGATTTTTCGGAAGTGCTGTTGCAATATATAAAGGAGCACGGCGGATTCACTTCGCTGAATGATAAAAGTGCCGCCGAGGAAATTTATGAGGCATTTGGTGTCAGTAAGAAAACCTTCAAGAAGGCGATAGGCGATTTGTATAAGAAGCGTATGGTCGTGTTGGAGGATGGGGGGATACGCCTTGTGTAGAGGGGGATTCTCCTATGGAATATAGGAAAAGCCCTATGAACTTATGGGGAAAATCAATTGTAGGGGAAAGTGATTTCCCCTATTTTTGCAACATAGAACTAATGAACTGATAAACTAAAAACGTAACAGCTATGAAAAGATGGACTACTTTACTGATGATGGTTTGTATGCTGGGCGTCACCGTTCCTGCAATGGCGACCATGAGTATAAGCAAGATGAGACAAAATACTCGTTTCCTTACCGACCGGATGGCATACGAGTTGAAACTCAGCCCTCGGCAGTATAATGATGTGTACGAAGTGAATTATGATTTTATCAATAATGTGCGCTATCTGATGGATGATGTGGTAAGGGGGTATGATTATGCTTTGGAACGGTATTATGATTTCCTGGATGTACGCAATGATGATTTGCGCTGGATACTTTCCGGTGCACAGTATCGTCGCTTTATGGGGGCTGAACATTTCTATCGTCCTATTTATGCGCATGAGAATAAATGGAACTTCCGTATTTATCTAGTATATAATAATGTGAATTTCTTCTATTATGGCAAACCGCATCATTACACTACTTATTGTGGGGGGCATTATCGCACTCATTTCAATAATGTGAGTTATTATAAAACCCATTGTCGCGACCATTATCGTCATGATGTATACAACGGGCATTTTCGTATCCGCCACGACAAAATGACATACGATACGCATCGTCGTCGGGATTTCAATGTGGCTGTCCGTTCTTTTTCAAAAGATCAGCGCCGTCCGTCCGCTCCACAGGCAAGGCCGGACAGACCAAAGAGGGATTATAACAATAAGCCTGACGGACGCCCTTCACGGCGTGAACAAAACTCACAGATTGATAAAAAACGTCGTGAAAATAAGCGTACGGCTCCGTCTGGAAGCAATGTGAAAAGAGAGGATAGTAAGAAAGAAAAGAACTCAAACCGATCAAGAGAAAGAAGTGGAAGTAATTCTAATGAAAGATGTGCTACCCGTGTGCGCACTGTATAGTCTTTGAAATTTTCGGTTGATAATATTGCGTCAGTCCGATACAGTCATCCTTTCATTGGCTGCCGAAACGCCCTGTTGATGGGAGAGTCGGCTGTGAAAGGACATTCCGTAGGCTCCCTTCATCCTCCTTTCATTCACGAAAAAAGCAGGAGGCACGAAAACCGCAGAAGGTAGATGTGAAAGGACTTGTACTGTGTGGCTGAAAGGAGCGTGAGGGGATGCCCTGTCATTTCAAACCTACTGATTAATAGAATGTTTTGCTAAAAATGAAAGGATGAAGGGGAAAAGGGAAGAAGCAACTTGATGAGAGGGGGAGGTCCTTTGCACGTACGTACGTGTGATCCCTCGCGACCGTATGTGTAAGCCTGCACGTACGTATGTATAAGCCCACACATACGTACGTGTTTTTACGTCAAGGCGGAATGTGTTGTGGCGCACAGACCAAGCCTGTGCAGTGACCAAGCCGGGCTTGTACGGCGAACAGGGCATGCTTGTGCAGTGAACAAGCCTGCTATGTTCCGATGCACAAGCCTGCCCTGTTCCGTGATTTTTCTGCGTTGATATACCATGATGCTTTGTGCCAAAGATGTCAATTTGTTTGCCGAAGAATTGATTCGTTTGTCGCCTTTCCCTTTTGACAAACGGTTTATAAAATATTCCACCCGTTCGGCTGACCATGCAACCGAGCGAGTGGAACTTGTTTGGGTAGAGATAATATTGAAGCGGCTTATCCTAAGAAGGAAATCAGCACACCGGCAGCTACCGCTGAACCGATGACTCCGGAAATATTGCTTGCCATGCAATATTGAAGAACATGGTTTTTGGGATCATATTGCAATGCAATTTCATTTGCCACGCGGCTGGCCATCGGTACGGCACTCAGACCGCATGCGCCGATCAGCGGATTGATTTTTTTCTTAGTGAACAGGTTGACTAATTTCACGAAGAATATACCGCCCGTGATTGACAGGGCAAACGCAAGAAAACCGCCGATAACGATACCGATAGTGGTCCAGTTTAAAAATGCTTCCGAGGTCATTGTGGCTCCAACGGACAATCCTAAGAAAATAGTCGCCGCATTCATGATGCTGTTTGAAGCTGCATCAAACAGACGTGAGGTGTCGCTTCCTATTTCCTTGATTAGATTACCAAACATTAGCATACCGATCAGAGGTACTGCGCTGGGTACAAACAATGCTACCACTGTGGTTACCACGATGGGAAACACAATTTTCAGAACGCGAAGATTCTTGATCTCAGTAGTGGAAGGAAATTTTTTCTCTTGTTCCTTCATGTTGATGCTCAATTCTTTTTTCGAACACCATAATTTCACTACTAAAGGAATGATAACCGGTACTAAGGCCATATATGAATAAGCAGCGATAGCGATAGGTCCCAAAAGATGAGGGGCCAGCTTGATGGTAGTAAAAATGGCGGTGGGGCCGTCCGCACCTCCAATGATACCCAACGAGGCAGCTTCTTTGGGTGTGAATCCCATCAGGATGGCTACCAATAGTACGGTAAAGATGCCTAATTGCGCAGCGGCACCAAAGATGGATAGCCGCAGATTGCGCAACATCGGACCGAAATCTGTCAAAGCACCCACTCCCATAAAGATGATAGGCGGTAGGAATCCGGTTTTTATCAGCATATAGTAGATGAAGTTCATCAATCCCAGGTCGTGCGCTATTTCATGCAAGGGCATTTCCCAGATGTTTTTCAGTACTCCATTTACCATGACCATGCCGTTCTCGTCGGCTTGGATCACTCCCATATCCCCTCCGGGGAAATTAGCCAGCAGTACTCCGAAAGCAATGGGAATCAGTAATAAAGGTTCGTATTTTTTTTTGATACCCAAATACAGCAGGACGAATGCGATAGCGTACATTATCAAAAACTGCGGTTCGGCAATGATATTGCTGAAGGCAGTCATGTCATAAAGTCTTTTAAATATCTCTTCCATTATACTATCTTCATTAATACGTCATCTTCCGATACAGAATCACCTGAGTTGACACAAATAGCTGTGATTGTTCCATCATATTCTGCACGGATGGCATTATATGTCTTCATTGCTTCTACATAGCAAATTACGTCTCCTTTTGCTACTTTTTCGCCTATTTTCTTGGGAGTTTCCTGTGCGTTTTTCACTAAGAAGAATTTGCCTTCCAATGGAGAAAGCACGTCTTTTCCTTCGCCTGTTGGCATAGCGGCTGGGCTGGGGGCGGTGCCGGTCAATGTGGCAGGATCTACAGCACCGTATGCTACAGTGACACGGTAGGGCTGTCCGTTTACATCGACAGTTAATACCTTGGTCTTGTTTTCGGTTTCGGCTGGAGCGTGTGCGTTTGCTTTTTCTTCACGACGCTTCTTCACATCAGCCAGGAAGTCTTCTTTGGCTTTTCCGCTCTTGTAGGCTTCATATTGTGCCGGATGCATGGCATATTCGAACAATTCTTCGTCGTCCTGTCCTTTGTCCCATTGTTTTTCCAGCATCATCTTGCGGTATTTTTCCAACTGGTCCGGATAATTGTCTTGCGGATTTCCTTCGAAGAATTTACGTCCTTCGCGCTCTGCTTTTTCGATGATTTCAGGAGCTAGTTTACCTGGAAGCCGTCCTGCTTTTCCTAGAATCATATCCCAAATGTCGTCGGCAATCATTCCCCAACGTTCTTTGCCTTTTTCCATGGCCATCACGTTCATCATGGCTAGGTTCTTCACATACTGGCTAAAAGGAGTTACTAAAGGAGGATAACCGACACGTGGCCATACGTATGCCACTTCGTTGAATAATTTAATTAACAACTCGTCCTGAGTCATGAATGGCAGGTTGCGTTTTGCTTTATACTTATTGATGGATTCTAGATTGGTTTCCAGGTCGGCCATCAGGCTGCCCATCATTCCGCCAGGAAGTCCTGGAGCGATAAGCAAGGAATTCATCAAACGATTTTTGGGGCTTATATACAGTCCTAGGAAGTCATCCATAAATTCCTGTATCAGCGAACGTACTTTCATGTATGCTTCCATGTTGATTTCAGGTACTTTGAATCCAGCGTCCTTCAGCATGGCCTGTACGCTGATCAGGTCGGCGTGTCCGGTACCCCACGACAGCGGTTCCATACCAACATCTATATAGTCGCATCCTGCCTGGCATACTTCTAAGATAGAAGCCATATTGAATCCGGGACCTGCGTGAGAATGATATTGTATGGGGATGTTTTTGATCTTCTTAATGCCGGATACAATCTTTCCCAATGATACCGGACGTCCGATGCCGGCCATGTCTTTGATACAGATTTCATCGGCTCCGGCTTCGATGAGCTGTTTGGCCATATTGACATAGTATTCTACTGTGTGTACCGGCGAGAAAGTGATACAAAGCGAACATTGTGAAATCATTCCGGCTTCATGGGCATAGCCGATAGAGGGAATGATGTTGCGCACATCATTCAGTCCGCAGAAAGTGCGTGTGATGTCTGTTCCTTGTGCATGTTTAACTTTATAGAATAACTTGCGTACGTCTGCCGGAACGGGACTCATTCGAAGACCATTCAATGCACGATCCAGCATGTGAGTCTGTATACCTGCTTCGTGGAATGGTTTGGTCCATTCGCGTACAGCTCTATTCGGATTTTCACCAAACAATAAATTTACCTGTTCAAAACCTCCCCCATTGGTTTCCACACGGGCGAAACAGCCCATTTCAATAATAGCTGGGGCAACTTTTACCAACTGGTCTACGCGCGGCACATATTTACCTGCACTTTGCCACATATCGCGGAAAACCAGACTAAACTTTACTTCTCTTTCCATTTTTTTGATCAATGTGTTTTTCTTTGTGGATTATAACTTCTCAATCTTTATCACCTGGCCTTTGCCTGCTGTCAGGATCTCGACTGCCGCTTTGATGGCGTCCATCGCACCGGCATCTGCTGTAGGTGCTACTGTAGGCGCTTTCTTGGGCGTTTCTTCAGGAGCTACCTTGTTGACAACAGTAATGAGGTACTTGCTCAGATAGATAACGATGAAGAGAATGACAAAGACGGTTGACATACCGACCACCATCAACATCAATCCAACTTCTATGTTCTCCATAAATTTTAATGTTATTAAATACTACTTGCTATATGCATAAATTGCTCTATGCTAAAAAAAGTGCTCAAAATTAGCCATTTTGGCGTTATTTTTATCATAAAGGGAATACAAAATATGCAAAATTATTAGAAAAGTCATTCTTTTTAGAAAAGTATTTCATTCTGTTCCTTACGTTTTTTCTCGGCTGCTTGGTCTGACGGATAACCGATGGGAATCAGAGCTACCGGTTCCAAATGGGCTGTCAGTCCTAGTGCTTCGCTACATTGTGTGACGTCAAAATTGCACACCCAGCAGGTTCCCAAACCTTGCTCGGTGGCGGCCAGGCAAAGGTGTTCCACGGCTATGGCTATGTCAATGTCGGCATGGTCTTTGTTGTCGGCGCGACGATGCCACGATTCGCTATGGTCGGCACAGGCTACAATGATGCAGGGAGCCGTGGCTATCCATTCGCGTTTATAGCATTGCTGCAGGGTTTTCAGAGTGGTAATGTCAGTAACAATGCGGAAGCGCCATGGTTGGAAATTGACAGCCGAAGGAGCTAGGCGTACACATTCCATGATGTAGTTTAATTTGGCGGTCTCGATAGGGCGGTTGCTGTATTGGCGAGCAGAGTAGCGCGCTTTCACTAGTTCTAGAAATTTCATAAGCGTTGATTAGATAATAGTTATTTTTTAGTAATTTAGCAAAGCGCAAAGTTATGGAATAATCTCTAGAATGGGCTAATAAAAAAGGAATAAAAGCTTAAGGCTCAAAGAAACTAGCCCTATATGGCGGTTTCTTCGAGCCTTGTATAGCCTTTAAACCGCTCTAAGCGGGCATTGTGAGTTGGAGTCTGAATGTCACTTTTTCATTTCAAAACCTAACCTGAGTCCGTCATAAGAACTGGCGATGCTGTTAATTGTATCTGTTGTGGAATTAACTCCCGATACGACTCCCGTGACGGTTTTCAGCACGGACATTAATTTGTCTGCCTTGAAAACCAGGCTCATGTCGTTGCCGGTCACAGTCACGTATGCCACTATCTTGATGCCCAGTTTGCTTTTCATAGTTATGGTTTTGGCATCGTTGTCGAAAGTGTAGGTTCCGCTGGAAGTCTTTCCCTTGATGGTGCATGAGTAGGATCCGTCTTCACCGAAGGTGTATTGACAACCGTCCATCCCCATTTTTTCGTATATCGGTTGTAGTTTCTCCTCGACTTCTTTGGCTGCAACTTCGCCGCCGGCCTTTGCCAGCAGGTTGTCGCTTTCGAACTGGCATTCTGGTCCGCTATATGTCCACGTGCCGATGATGGAGGATTCTGTGGTCGCTTTGTCGCCTACTATGTTTTTTACTACATCGCTTAATACAGATTTCAGATCCTGTGCTACGACATTTCCGGCTGCCATCAACATGACTGCCACTATACACAAATATTTCACTAATCTATTTTCCATCAGTTTCATTCTTTAATAGTGTTAAATTTCTTTTCCTCTTTGCGGTCTTTCGGCATGACGGGATGCTGTTTTTCCGTCCAGCGAGCATATTGTTCGTCGGTCAGCACTTTCTTCAGTTTCTTTTTGCGTTTCTGGCGTTGTTTTTCCATCTTTTCTTTGTCGGCTGACGAGGATGAATCGCGGTGTGGACGACGGTCCATGCTTTGGGGTGGACGGTTTCCACGCGGTCCCTGCCCGGGGCCTCTGCCTCCCCCGAAGTTCGGCGCTCCTTCTGGTCTGCTACCCATGTGGGGCGCTTCCGATTGATTTTTTTGGTCTTCGCGCGCCCATTTCAGGTTCAGTTTGTAGAGTTTATCATATTGTTTTTCCGTCAGGTTGAGCAACGATTTCATACGGTTGGTTGTTTGCCGTGCCGATTTTTCAGGTGAAAGAGGCATGGGTTTGAAGTTCTTTTCCTGCTGGTCGGGCATGTCCTTTCCTGCTTCCTGTGCCGCAATCGTGCCACTACCAATAAAAAGAATGGCACATGCGATAGCCCAAAAATGTTTTTTCATGTTCATAATCTGATATTTAAAATTATGAGTGCAAAGGTAGAAGGGAACTTCGGAAGCTCCAAAACAAATCTACCAAACCGCCAATTCTTTCTACCAAACGGTACAAATAAGTCATAAACAGTTTTAGGTTAATTTCCTACAAGCTTGTATCTCTGAATGGTGAAAATAGGTTTTATAATTGCATAAATTCTTCATTTATGTGCAAAAAAAGGCTGTAGTTAATTTATTTGTTTGTATCTTTGCACCTCATTTAACAATAATAATAAGGTATGAGTTACAATTTGTTGAAAGGAAAAAGAGGTATAATTTTTGGTGCGTTGAATGAACAGTCTATAGCATGGAAAGTAGCGGAAAAGGCTGTAGAAGAAGGCGCTGTTATCACATTGTCTAATACTCCGGTAGCGGTTCGCATGGGAGAAGTTTCGGCTTTGGCCGAAAAATTGCATTGCGAGGTGATTCCCGCTGATGCCACCAGTGTGGAAGATTTGGAGAATGTTTTTAAACGTTCGATGGAAGTTCTGGGTGGAAAGATAGATTTTGTTCTCCACTCCATAGGAATGTCTCCCAATGTTCGTAAGAAACGTACGTATGATGATCTTGATTATGATATGCTGAACAAGACGCTGGATATATCTGCTGTTTCATTTCATAAAATGATTCAGGCGGCTAAAAAACTGGATGCAATCTCAGAATACGGTTCTATCTTAGCATTGAGTTATGTTGCCGCTCAACGTACATTCTATGGATACAATGACATGGCTGACGCCAAGGCTTTGCTTGAATCTATTGCTCGCAGTTTTGGCTATATTTATGGGCGTGAGCACCATGTGCGTGTCAATACCATATCTCAGTCACCTACCATGACTACTGCAGGATCGGGAGTGAAAGGTATGGACAAACTGTTTGATTTTGCCAATCGTATGTCGCCGTTGGGAAATGCTTCGGCAGATGAGTGTGCTGATTATTGCATCGTAATGTTCTCTGACCTGACTCGCAAGGTGACTATGCAGAACTTGTATCATGATGGAGGATTCTCTAGCGTGGGTATGAGTTTGCGTGCCATGGCCACTTACGAAAAAGGACTGGATGAATACAAAGATGAGAACGGAAAGATCATTTATGGTTAAGAAATAAATGATGCGCAAAACAATATTCATATTAGTGTTACACCTTGTCGCTCTTTCTTCCTGTCATTGGAACGGAGAAGGCGGCAAGGCCGCTGATGTGGATATAAAAATAGCCCGTTATGATCGCTTGCAGTATGAATACGTTACAATGAATAGCTTTTCGGCGCTGCAAAAGATGAATACTGATTATCCTCAGGCTACCAAGTTATTGATAGAGGATGTATTGGCAATTGGTAAGGTAAATGACACGAATATTAATGATCGGATGTTGGAATATTATGCAGATTCCACCTTATTAACTTTGATGTGTGACGCCGAAGAGGCTTTTAAAGATCTGAGTTGGATTGAAGAAAAGCTAAATAAAGGGTTTAAGCGCCTGAAAAAAGAAGTACCTACATTGCCGGTTCCCCGCTTCTATGCCCAAATATCAGCACTGAACCAATCGGTTGTGGTGGGAGACAGTATTTTGGGATTCAGCATTGATAAATATATGGGAACACACTATTCATTGTATAAACGTTTCTATTACGATTATCAATGTCGTACGATGAATCCCGATCGGATTGTTCCGGATTGCTTTACCTTTTATCTGCTGAGCCATTATCCTTTGTCGTGGCAGCCGGGACGTACGCTGTTGGACATGATCATGCATCGTGGAAAGATCAATTGGGTTGTGACACATGTTCTAGGCTATGAGTCTTTTGAGGAAGAGATGGGATATGACAATCAAGAAGCACAATGGTGTAAGGAACACAAAGAAGCCTTATGGGAAACAATGCTCCGTAATGGTCATCTGTATGCTACCGATCCGCTTGTGGTACGCACCTATATACGTATGGATCCTTTTATTCCTATAATGGGTGAGAAGACTCCGGCAAGCATTGGTATATGGATGGGGATTCAGCTGGTGGACGAATACATGAAGAAACATCCTGATATGACCATAAAAGATTTGTTGCTCGCGACAGATTATCGGCAAATGTTGACTGATACGAATTTTAAACCTTGAAAGTTGACTTATAATTATGATAGAAATAGCTTTATATTTGTTGCCTGTGACATTAGGCGAAACTCCTGTTGAAAAAGTATTGCCTTCTTATAATAAGGAGATTATTCTTGGCATTAAACACTTTATAGTGGAAGATGTACGTTCGGCGCGCCGCTTTCTAAAAAAAGTGGATCGCGGAATAGATATAGATGCATTGACTTTCTATCCTTTAAATAAGTATACTTCTTCTGAAGATATTTCTAATTATTTGAATCCGTTAGTAGGCGGACAATCTATGGGCGTGATTTCTGAGGCCGGTTGTCCTGCTGTGGCTGATCCGGGGGCGGATGTCGTGGCTATTGCACAGCGTAAGAACCTGAAAGTAGTTCCTTTGGTAGGTCCTTCTTCGATAATTATGTCCGTCATGGGTTCCGGATTCAACGGACAAAGTTTTGCTTTTCATGGCTATCTGCCTATTGATCCTGCTGAGCGCGCCAAACGTATCAAAATGTTGGAACAGCGTGTTTATGCAGAAGATCAGACCCAACTTTTTATTGAAACTCCTTATCGTAATAATAAGATGGTGGAAGACATTTTAAGAAATTGCCGTCCCCACACTAAACTATGTATTGCTGCCCACATTACGTGTGAAGGCGAGTATATCAAAACAAAAACCGTTAAGGATTGGCATGGAAAATTGCCGGATTTGTCTAAGATTCCTTGTATATTTTTGATTTATAAGTAATTGTTTGGTGCTGGTCGCTTATTTGAATTCTTTCCATATCTGTGTCACCATATCAAGATGATCAATTTCTTCTCTCAGTAGGGAACTATACAGAGAGGAATTTTTTTCTATCTCTTCGGGAGTGACAAACTTTCCTTTGCCGTTTGATAGCTGGTTTTCGTTTGTCAACGGCAGGACATAAAGTATGATTGTTTTCTTTGATTCATTGTTTTTGTCTGTTTGCATCAGATGCTTCAGGCTAAAGCGTGGTTCGGATGAATAAGAAATGTTGCCTAAGTATTGGCTGGCTATCTTTCCGGCATATTTATCGATATCAGTTTCATTTGGATAAATATAATCTTCCATCGGTAGATCCAGTTTTCCATATTCCTTGTCTTGGGTGTTACGGGGAACTACATAAATTTTTCCGTTGCAAATAGGGGCAATGCGCAAAATGGGAATCTTCTTATAAGTCTGGCTGATTGTTTTAATGAAGGCATAATTTACTATGATGCAAAGGATGTATACCAATGGAGGTGTAATGTGTGTCATCACATAAAGTGTGTTGTGGGATAACGGATGAAAAAGTAAATAGATCAAGCATAAAGCAAACAGGTGGATCACTGACAGTACAGTTATGACCTGTGTTGCCCAGAAGTTCAGTATGGGGATTTCATAATGAAATTTCGAGAACAGCCTAGAGTAAGAATGGGGTGCTATAAGGTAAGGCAATGAAAAACAGAGCATCAGTATCTCTAGTGTGATGGGAACTGTTCGGTCTGGGATGAGCATATCGCTGCTGATACCTTTTATGAGTGATGTGATAGCTAATGCCAAGGTTACATGTAGCAATATAAGATTGGGCAGATGTACCGATGGTCTGGCCAGCTTGTATAGGATATACATAATGCTGACCAAACTACAGATATATAACACTTTTGCATCTGGGAAAAAAATGCAGAGAATCATGCATACAATGGCCGGAATTAGTCCGATGGCCATTATTAAAGTATTGTATTTCAATAATAATTTCATTTGCTCTACCTTTATTTACGCCCTTATAACAAAAAAAACATAAAAAGGTTTACTCGTTATCCCCTAAATTTTATATGTTTTTCTGCATGATAGGAGGAACGTACCAAAGGAGCACTTTCTACTTCGCGAAATCCTTTTTTCAGACCTATTTCTCTGTAGGCTTTGAATTGTTCCGGAGTAACATATTCTGCTACCGGATAGTGTCGATGGGTGGGTTGCAGATATTGGCCGATGGTAAGTATTTTGCATCCTTGTTCCAATAAGTCTTCCATGAGTTCTTCCACTTCTTCGGGGCTTTCTCCCAAGCCAACCATGATTCCTGATTTGGCAGTGACTTCGTTGTCGGTTATTTGTCGGATAACTTTCAGGCTAGTGTCATAATTGGCAGCACTGCGAACCAAAGGACTGATGCGGCGTACGGTTTCCATGTTGTGTGAGATGATATCTGGACGAGTGTCTATTATTTGCTGTATCAGTTCTTGCTTTCCTTGGAAATCAGGTATCAATACTTCGGCGGTAGTTTTCGGATTTAGCCGTTTTATTTCCATTATTGTCCGGGCCCAATGAGAGGCTCCCAAGTCGGTCAAATCGTCACGATCCACGGAAGTGATGACTGCATGGGATAATTTCATGAGGCTGATAGACTCTGCTACATGGATAGGTTCTTCCGGATCTAAAGGGAGAGGGCGTCCGGTTTGCGTGTTGCAGAATTTGCAGGATCGGGTGCAGATATCTCCTCCGATCATAAACGTTGCGGTGCCTTTCCCCCAACATTCTCCCATGTTGGGGCATCGTCCACTGCTGCAAATGGTATGTAATTTATGAGAGTCTACAATATGTTTGGTTTTTGTGTATCTGGCGTTTGCCCCTATGCTTATTTTAAGCCAATCCGGCTTTTTGATGTGATTCATAAGAATATTAGATTTTTATTTGGTTACAGGCCGACAGGAAAAATTACGAAGGTTTATCCATATCGGCCTGTGGTGAATATTGTTTTATTTCAGATGATCGATAAAGAAATTGGCTACACGAGTCAACAAATGCTTGGTTGTGTTGCCACCACTGATACCATGGTTGCGGTTTGTGTAGATTTGCATGTCGAACTGCTTGTCTGCTTGTACCAGTGCTTCACTGTATTCGGCGTTGTTGCGCAGATGCACGTTGTCATCTGCTGTTCCATGAATCAATAACAGTTCGCCATTCAGTTTATTGGCACGGTTTATTGCCGATGCGGCATTGTATCCTTCCGCATTTTCTTTGGGGGTCCGCATGAAGCGTTCTGTATATACCGAATCGTAGAAACGCCAGTCGGTAGGGGCGGCAACAGCCACTCCGGCTTTGAATATGGGCGTTCCTTCACTCATAGACATCAATGTATTGTAACCTCCATAGCTCCATCCCCATATACCTATGCGGCTGCCGTCCACATAGGGTAGTGTGTTTAAATAATTGGCTGTTTCAACTTGGTCTTTTGATTCTTTCACTCCCAAATTCAGGTAAGTGCATTTTTCAAAATCTGATCCACGTCCGCCTGTTCCGCGTCCATCAACACAAACCATGATAAATCCTTGGCTGGCCATGTAGGCTTCGAACATGCCACCATCTCTGCGGGCACCTATTCCCCATTTGTCTGCCACTTCCTGTGAGCCTGGTCCGCTATATTGGTGCATGATGACAGGATATTTTTTATTGGGGTTGAAGTGGGCTGGTTTCATCATCCATCCATTTAGTTCCACTCCGTCTTTGGTTTTGAAGCAAAATAATTCTTTGCTTGGCATTTCCAGTTGTGAGAGTTGCTGTTTCAGTTTGCTGTTATCTACTAAGGTTGCCAATTGTTTGCCGTTGTTATCATTAAGGGTAATCACAGGAGGAGTGGTGATGTTTGAGAATGTATTGATGTAATATTTCATATTGCTACTGAAGATAGCCTTGTGAGTTCCTTCTTCTTTAGATAGTTTGGTCTTTTTACCTTTGCCGTCCACCTTGTAGATAGCTGTACGGAGTGGGCTTCCTTCATTGCTTTCATAATAAAAGGTATGAGTAGCTTCGTCCAATCCTAGGAAGTTCTTTACTTCAAAATTCCCTTTTGTAATTTGCTTCACCAAATTCCCTCCGCTTGTATAAAGGTAGAGGTGGTTATATCCGTCTTTTTCGCTCATCATCACAAAGTGTTTCGGATAGAAGACGATGTTTGAATAAGCTTCTTCTTTGATGTATTGGGGGGCCTCATCACGTACCATCAGTTTGCAGAGTGTACTTCGCGGGTTGGCAAAATAAAGGTCAAAGCGGTTTTGATGACGGTTTAGTGTCATGATGGCCAATGTGTTTTTATCATTGGTGAACTGGATACGGGGAATGTAGCCATCGGCATCCAAAGGCAGGTCCATCTTGCGGGTCACTTTGCTTTTGATGTCGAATGTATGGACAGATACTTGGGAATTGTTGATGCCCGGCATCGGATATTTGTATTCATATTCGCCCGGGTATGTATTGAAAGCATTGAATGCGGGAGCCATTCCTTTATATAAAGGAAATGAATACATGGGTACTTGGCTTTCGTCAAAGCGGATATAGGCAAGCATTTGACCGTCTGCGCTGAAATCGAAAGCTCGGTTGAATCCGAATTCTTCTTCATAGACCCAGTCGGGAATTCCATTCAATACCTCGTTGAATTTACCGTCTTTGGTTACTTGTGATTCGCTGTTGCCAAAAAGAAGTTTTACCAGATAGATATTATTGTCGCGCACAAAGGCTATTTGGTTACCGTCTGGTGAAAACAAGGGAACTTGTTGTGGCCCGTTTTCAGAAAGGGGCTCGATCTTATTGTTTCTTACATTGAAAATGTAATAGTTGGCGGTAAACGAACGGCGGTAAATCGGTTTGGTTTCTGTTTGGATCAGAATTAATTTTTCATCGGGTGACATAATATAGTCATCGAACGACTTGAGGTTGCAGTCACGGGCTGTGTTTACATCAAAGACGGTACCGGTTTCTTTTCCTGTTTTAAAAGAATATTGCACGATTTTCTTACCGTCGGCACTCATTTGGGTGTAATGTTCTCCATCCAGCATAGGTTTGATACTTCTTATACCCTCTGTGCGAAAGGTTCTGTTTGCCACGTCCTGCAAACTTACCTGTTGGGCTTTTGTAGTAAGCAGGCAGAAAAATAAAATAATAAATATGCTTAATTTTCTCATAATAGATAAATTCTTTAAATGATAATCAAGACAAAGGTAAGACTTTTGTTTGAAAATACATATCTTTGTCCCTATAAAATAAGTTCATGAACAGAGAGAGGCTTTATAATGACTTATCCGGTTTTCTGGCTATGCATTTTCCATATAAAGTGCAAAAGATTTCTATCAATGCCGGGTTTACTTGTCCCAATCGTGATGGATCGGTGGGATACGGAGGGTGTACTTACTGTAATAACCAGACTTTCAATCCGGCTTATTGTCATACGGATAAATCGGTAACACAACAGTTGGATGAAGGAAAACAATTCTTTGCGCACAAATATCCTGAAATGAAATTTCTTGCCTATTTTCAGGCTTATACCAATACGTATGGAGAGTTAGAGACGTTGAAACGAAAATATGAAGAAGCTTTGGCGGTACAGGATGTGGTGGGATTGGTGATAGGCACTCGTCCGGACTGTATGTCGAATTCATTGTTGGATTATTTGCAGCGACTTGCTCGACAGACTTTTCTAATAGTGGAGTATGGTATTGAAAGTACGGATGATGAAACGTTGCGTAGAATCAATCGGGGACATACTTTTGCTGTATCTGTCGATGCTGTCCGTAGAACGGTGGAACGTGGAATACGAGTGGGCGGGCATATTATCTTGGGATTGCCCGGAGAAAACAGGGAGAAGCTGTTGGAACAGGCCGGAATACTTTCGAAATTGCCGCTCACTACGTTGAAATTGCATCAACTTCAACTTATCAAGGGGACGCGTATGGCAAGTGAATATGCAGAGAATCCGGAAATGTTTCATCTTTATACAGTAGATGAATATATTGATATAGTCATTGACTACATAGAACGTCTGCGTCCGGATCTGGTGTTGGAACGGTTCGTTTCCCAGTCGCCTACGGAGTTGTTGATTGCTCCTGATTGGGGAGTGAAGAATCATGAATTTACAGACAAGGTTAAAAAAAGAATGAGAGAAAGAAATGCCTGGCAAGGCAAATATTATAAAATATGAAAGAAGAAAACAGATATGGAAATCAAAGGAAAAGTGCATTATGTGGGTGTGAATGACCGTAATAAGACATTGTTTGAAAATCTATGGCCGTTGCCTTACGGCGTGTCTTACAATTCATATTTGATTGACGATGAAAAGGTCGCTTTGGTAGATACCGTAGACGTGTGCTATTTTGAAGTTTATTTGAAAAAAATACGTAGCGTTATCGGTGATAAACCTATTAATTATTTGATTATAAATCACATGGAACCGGATCATTCCGGGTCTATCAGCTTAATCAAGCAGTATTATCCGGATGTTGTGATTGTTGGTAATAAAAAGACTTTCGAAATGATTGAAGGATTTTATGGCGTAGGGGGCGAACGTTATGTGGTAGGTGAGGGAGATTGCTTGGATTTAGGACATCACCGCTTACGCTTTTCACTGGTTCCGATGGTTCATTGGCCCGAAACAATGGTTACCTTTGATGAAACGGAAGGAATTTTGTTTTCAGGTGATGCATTCGGATGTTTTGGTGCTTTGAATGGCGGAGTGGTCGACACAGAGATCAATACTGATATTTATTGGAATGAGATGGTGCGTTATTATTCTAATATTGTAGGCAAGTATGGTGTTCCGGTACAGAAGGCTCTACAGAAATTGCAAAATTTGAAAATAACAACGGTTTGTTCTACTCATGGTCCGGTGTGGACAGAAGAAATTCCTCGTGTGATACGTATTTATGACCGTTTGAGCCGTTACGAGGCTGAAGAAGGGGTGGTCATAGCTTATGGTACTATGTATGGAAATACTGAAGAAATAGCCGAAGTGATCGCTGAGGAACTGAGCCGACAGGGAATCCGTAACATTGTGATGCACAATGTTTCTCGTACCAGTCATTCTTTTATCATAGCCGATGTGTTCAAATATAAAGGTTTGATTGTTGGTTGTCCCACTTATAATACTCAAATGTATCCGGAAATGGAAGCCTTGTTAGGAAAACTGGCAGCTCGTGAAATCAAAGGACGTTGTATGGGATATTTCGGATCGTTTACATGGGCCGGTGCGGCAGTAAAGAAAATAGCCGAATTTAATGAGAAATTGAAGTTTGAACTCGTGGGAAATCCTGTTGAAATGAAACAGGGTATGAAAACTGAAACTTACGATCGGGCAAAAGAACTGGCTAAGGCTATGGCAGACCGTTTGAAGGCGGACCGGAAGTCTGTGTGAGTAAGTTTGCTATTTATTTTTAGAAGGTACATAGTCCGCCATAGTAACTCGACTTTATTTTCTTGCTATTATGCAAGTAATAAAGTCAAGTTACTTGTGTGTTCATTCTGATTGAAGGTTGTTGTTTCAGCCGAATCTCTTATCGTGCCGGCAAGGCTTTGGACAAGAGGGAAATAGCTGATGAGCCGGTCAAATGAGTTGCATGCCCAGCCGGGCACATTCTTTTCTCATTTCTTCGGGCCAGATGCTGGCTTGGATTTCACCTATATGGGCCTTTTGTAGATAGAGCATACAGAGGCGTGACTGTCCTATACCGCCACCGATACATAAAGGCAGGGTTTCGTCCAACAAGCGTTTGTGGAAATATAGTTCTTTGCGCTTTTCTTGTCCGCTGAGTGCCAGTTGTCGTAATAGTGCTTTTTTGTCTACACGAATGCCCATTGAGGAAAGTTCGACAGAGCGCTCCAGGACTTTATCCCACACCAGCAGGTCACCATTCAGGCCAAGGAATCCGGTTTCGGGGTCGATTGTTGTATAATCGTCATAGTCAGGAGCGCGCAGATCGTGTTCTTTGCCATCGCTCAGTTTGCACCCAATACCAATGATGAATACCGCACCATATTTTTGGGCGATGGCATGTTCACGTTCTTTGGGAGTCTTGTCAGGATACATCCGGCAAAGTTCTTCCGAATGGATGAAATGAATATCGTGTGGCAGGAAAGGATTGATTTGCGGATACATTTCGCATATCATGTATTCAGTCCGGCGCATAGCAGCATAGATTCGAGTTACTATTTGCTTGAGGAAGCTTATGGTACGCTGTTCTTTGGTAATGACACGTTCCCAGTCCCATTGGTCTACATATAATGAATGAAGATTTCCCAGTTCTTCATCGGCACGAATGGCGTTCATATCTGTATAAATGCCATAACCTGGTTCTATATTGTAATCGGCCAGTGTCAGTCTTTTCCATTTTGCTAACGAGTGGACCACTTCAGCTTGTGCCTCTCCCAAATCTTTAATAGGGAAGGAAACAGGACGTTCGGTTCCGCTCAAATCATCATTGATACCCATTCCCTTTAACACAAACAAGGGAGCTGTTACACGGCGAAGGCGTAATTCGGACGATAAGTTCTGTTGGAAGAACTCTTTTATTTGTTTAATACCCAGTTCGGTCTGTTTTAGGTCGAGCAAGGCCTTATAATTAGCAGGTTTTATCAGGTAACTCATTGTATGTATAGATATAGTTGTTTTACTTGCTTGCAAATATAGAAAATATTTGTAATATTGTTATATGTATTGGTGAAAATATAATCAAATTGTTTGTTTTATAAGTGAATTGATGATCAAAATATTATTTTGATAGATTATTCCTTTAAATTATTAGGAAGAGAAAAATATATTTTGTACTTTTGCGCATCCAAATTTATGTCGCATCCGTAGTTCAATGGATAGAATATCGGATTCCGGTTCCGACGATATGAGTTCGATTCTCATCGGGTGTACAATGATGCCATATCTTTTTAAGGTATGGCATTGTTATTATCTTCTCTTTCTCTTTCAAACAGGCTACATAAAGATGTGATTCTATTTTTCCTTTCATCCTTTCAGTGGCCGCCGAAGCGCCCTGCTGATGGGGGGTCCGGTAGTGAACAGACATTCTGTCGGGTCCTTTCATTCTCCTTTCAGCGTCCTTTCATTCGCAAACAAAAGCAGGATGGCTGAAACTGCCGAAGGCAGATGTGAAAGGACTTGGGTAGCGTGGTTGAAAGGGTCGTGAGGGGATGCCCTGTCATTTTTAACCGGTTGATTGATAGACAGTTTTACTAAAAATGAAAGGGTGAAAGGAGAAGAGGAAGAAGCAACCTGATGAGGGGATGGTGTGCTTTGCACGTACGTATGTGTGAGCCTATACATACGTATGTGTAAGCCTATACGTACGTATGTATAAGCCCACACATACGTACGTGTTTTTACGACAAGGCGGAATGTGTTGCGGCGCACAGACCAAGTCTGTACGGCGAACATAGCATGCTTGTACAACGAACAGGGCATGCTCGTGCGGTGAACAAGCATGTCTTGTTCCGGTGAACAGGCCTGTGATTTTTCCGTTTCCGGCTGCCCCCCTCTTGACAAACGCTTTTTGATGTTGTATATTTGCAGAACGTTAATCCTTAAAACATACCCCATGAATGTATTCTCCACGCTCAAAACCGTTTTCTTCGGAAGTAAAGTCTTGTCACGTCGAGCACATGAAGGCGGCTCATCCTTCGGCCATGCGTGGCATGACCGCCTACAGCCTGAGTCGCATCCTGTCCCAGCTGGGCGAGCGGGTGCATACGTCCAAGGGGAATGTCTATTGGGTGGTGAGCTACAAATAAGCAGGAATTGTTGTTGCTAATCTTTGGTTTTTGCATACTCTTGCATTGAATTCTTACATACATAATGATGTTCTTAAATTTTTTGAGACTTCTTGTTTTTTAATAATATAAAAAGGGACGATATATTAAAAGTAAAATAAAGAATTTGCTTTTTTATTTGTTGAATTCAATAAGAGTTTTTATTTTTGTAATCTTAAAAATATAAATATTATGAGAAACCCTTGCTTGTTATTGCTAATTGTAGTTTTTGTATTAGCACCTTTTAAATTGAGTGCGGCGGCGGATACGGTTGCCGTTCGTGAAACCCGAATTCCTGTATTGATTGAAAGGCAGGATAATGAATTGTTTCATTTGCGTATAGAAGCAAATCAAAGCCAGATGTTGGATGAAGTGAAATTAAACTTTGGTAAAGAAGTGAATTTGGCTGAAATAGAAGCGGTGAAGCTCTATTATGGTGGAACAGAAAGTGTGGAAAGAAGAGGAAAAACATATTTTGCTCCGGTAGATTATATATCAAGCAATACTCCAGGAAAAACATTGGCGGCTAATGCTTCATATTCTGTTTTGAAATCGGAAGTAAAAACTCCAAAGCGTGAAGTAGTATTAAATATAGGTCAGAAATTGTTTCCTGGCGTGAACTATTTCTGGATTAGTTTGCAGATGAAGCCAACCGCTTCCATCCTTTCTAAAGTATCTGCGGAAGTGGTTGAAGCTAAGATGGACGGACAGGTGGCTCCGCTGAAGATTGTCCGTAAAACAGATACTCATTATATGGGTGTAGGAGTACGTCATGCAGGTGATGACGGAGCAGCAGCCTATCGTATTCCCGGATTGGTAACTTCTAATAAAGGAACTTTGTTGGGCGTGTATGATGTCCGTTATAATAATAGTGCTGATTTGCAGGAATATGTAGAGATTGGCTTGAGCCGGAGCACGGATGGCGGTCAGACTTGGGAGAAGATGCGTATCCCGATGTCGTTTGGTGAATACGATGGGCTACCTAAAGCGCAAAACGGAGTGGGCGATCCTGCTATTTTAGTTGATAAGAAAACAGGTACTATTTGGATTGTTGCCGCTTGGACGCATGGTATGGGTAATGGACGTGCATGGTGGAACTCACAACCGGGCATGGATCGTAATCATACAGCACAATTGATGATGGTGAAGAGTGATGATGATGGGAAAACTTGGTCGGAACCGGTCAATGTGACTGAACAGGTGAAGGATCCTTCGTGGTATTTCTTGTTGCAAGGACCGGGCAGAGGAATTTCTATGGAAGACGGGACATTGGTCTTTGCTAGTCAGTATATTGGTAGCGATCGCATTCCTAATGCGGGCATCATTTATAGTAAAGATCATGGAAAGACATGGAATATCAGTACGTTGGCACGTACTAACACAACAGAATCTCAAGTGGCCGAGCTGGAACCCGGAGTGCTGATGCTAAATATGCGTGATAATCGTGGGGGAAGCCGTGCTGTATCCACTACTATTGATATGGGAAAAACATGGAAGGAACATGAATCTTCACGTACCGCTTTGCAAGAACCGGTTTGTATGGCAAGTTTGATCAGTGTGAAAGCAAAAGACAATGTGTTGGGCAAGAATATTCTTTTATTTTCCAATCCGAATGATACTAAAAATCGTCACAGTATTACCATTAAAGCAAGTTTGGATGGTGGACATACTTGGCTGTCTGAAAATCAGTTGATGCTAGATGCAGGCTGGGGTTGGGGATATAGCTGTTTGACTATGATTGATAAGGAAACAGTGGGCATTTTGTATGAAAGTAGTGTGGCTCATATGACTTTCCAGGCTATTAGACTGAAAGATATTATTAAGACAAAATAAATGAAACGCAAATACTTGGGCTTTATAATTTTGATACTCGTTTGTTCTATGGCCATGGCGCAAACGAGTATCTCGTTACTTCCTAAACCTCAGATCTATAAGGATACAGGACAACGATTTGTAATGGGAAAGGTAAAACTTTCTACTCCGGTATTAAAGTCGGAGTGGGAAGTTTTTGTTCTTAATGCGGGTGGTGAAATAGATGGAAGGTCGTCTTCTGTTATTCAAGTGAAACTTGTTCCTTCCATTGACGAGGCTCGTCTGAATAAGGGCGAAGCTTACCGACTTCAGATTTCGGACAAACAGATAAAAATAGAGGCGGTAACCGAACAGGGAGTATATTGGGCCATGCAGACGCTACGGCAATTGGAACGGAAAAAAGGAAAGCGAAGTTTTTTTGTCGGATGTGATATTGTAGATTGGCCGGCGTTTCGGGTGCGTGGATTTATGCAGGATGTGGGCCGGAGTTATATCTCAATGCAGGAGCTGAAGAGAGAGATAGAAGTATTGTCGCGTTTTAAAATCAATGTGTTTCATTGGCATCTTACGGAAAATCAGGCATGGCGGTTGGAAAGTAAATTGTTTCCAATGCTGAATGACAGTGTGAATACGATTCGTATGCCGGGATGTTATTATACATTGGAGGAAGCCCGTGAATTGGTGGAGTTTTGTAAGAAACATCAAGTGTTGCTGATTCCGGAAATAGACATGCCTGGGCATAGTGCTGCTTTTGTGCGTACTTTTCGGCATGATATGCAGAGTCCGGAAGGTATGAAGATTATGAAATTATTAATAGATGAGGTTTGTGAAACATTTGATGTACCTTATTTACATATAGGGACTGATGAAGTGCAGTTCACTAATCAGAACTTTGTTCCCGAAATGGTAGCATACGTCCGTTCAAAAGGTAAAAAAGTGATTTCATGGAATCCTGGCTGGCAGTATCATCTTGGAGAGATTGATATGACGCATTTATGGAGCTATCGTGGAAAGGCACAACCGGGTATTCCGGCCATTGATTCTAAATTTCATTATCTGAATCATTTTGATACATTTGCTGATATTATCGCTTTATATAATAGCCGTATTTATAATCAAATGGAAGGAAGTGATGACGTGGCAGGGACTATACTGGCTTTGTGGCATGATCGCTTAGTGGACAATGAATATAATATGGTGCTTGAGAATGGATTGTATCCTAATATGTTGGCTATGGCCGAACGTGCCTGGAGAGGAGGGGGATCTGAATATTTTGACCGGTTGGGTACGATGCTTCCTGAAGAAGAAACCGAAGAGTTTAGAGATTTTGTTGATTTTGAAAATCGTATGTTATGGCATAAGGAGCATACGTTTAAGGAATATCCGTTCGGCTATGTGAAGCAGACTCATGTGAAATGGAATATAACAGATGCTTTTCCTAATGGTGGTAATATGGATAAAAAGTTTCCACCTGAACAGGAATGGAAGGATTCATACGAATATGAAGGAAATACATATAGTGTGCGTCAGGCAATTGGTGCAGGAATTTATCTGCGGCATGTATGGGGAACATTGGTTCCCGGATTTTATGCAGATCCTAAAGAAAACCATACGGCGTATGCATATACTTGGGTGTATTCTCCCAAAGAACAGGAAGTAGGGCTATGGGCTGAATTTCAGAATTACAGCCGTTCGGAGATGGATTTACCTCCTTTGTCGGGTACATGGGATTACAAAGGAAGCCGGATTTGGATTAATGATCAGGAAGTGATGCCGCCTCTATGGACGGCTATCCATAGGATAAAGAGTAACGAAGTGCCTTTAGGAAATGAAAATTGTGTGGCGCGTCCCCCATTGCCTGTACATTTGAACAAAGGTTGGAACAAGGTCTTTTTGAAATTGCCCGTCGGTAAATTCAATATGGAGCAGGTTCGTCTTGTGAAATGGATGTTCACTGCTGTTTTTGTAACTCCTGATGGAAGTAGAGCTGTAGAAGAATTGATTTATTCACCAAAAAAACAAAAATAAATGAAACGTATTGCTTTTTTAGTAGTGGGAATGATGCTTATATTGTCTTTATTTGCTCAAGAACGCAAATACTCTACTTTTTATGAGCAGAGAGCTACTTTGTTTGAAGAACTTCCGGTAACTTCTAAAGATATTATATTTTTAGGAAACAGCATTACAAATGGGTGTGAATGGATTGAATTGTTTCAAAACAAACATGTGAAAAACAGAGGGATTAGCGGAGATATTTGTATGGGAGTATACGATCGCTTGGATCCCATTGTAAAAGGGAAACCGGCTAAAATATTTCTATTGATCGGGATTAATGATATTTCGAGGGGAACATCGGCTGATAAAATAATTTCAGAAATTGCTATGATTGTTCAGAAAATAAAGCGGGAATCTCCAAAAACAAAATTATATTTGCAGAGTATATTGCCAGTAAACGATTGCTACGGTATGTTTGATGGGCATACATCACGCTGGGAAATGGTAAAACAAATAAATGATTTGTTGATGTCTTTGGCAGTGGAAGAAGGAGTTGTTTATATTGATTTGTATAGTCATTTTGTAGATAGAAATACAGGAAAAATGAATCAGGAATATACCAATGACGGATTGCATTTACTGGGAAAGGGTTATTTGTTATGGCGTGATATTGTAAAACCTTATGTTGATCAAAAATGAAAAGGATAGTAGTTGTAGCTTTATGTATGGCTTTTTGTATAGTCTTGTCGGCGCGGGAAATAGTAAAGGTAGCATGCGTTGGCAATAGCATCACTTATGGTATAGGGGTGGCCGATCCTGATAAAGAATCTTATCCGGCTCAATTGCAACATATGTTGGGTGAAGAATATGTTGTGCAACGTTTTGGAAAGCCGGGGGCTACTTTGCTTAATAAAGGACATCGGCCTTTTATGAAGCAACAGGAGTTTCGTGATGCATTGAACTTTGCCGCAGATGTGGTAGTAATTCACTTGGGAGTGAATGATACAGATCCTCGTGACTGGCCTAATTATCGAGATGCTTTTATAACAGATTACCGGGCACTGATTGATTCTTTTCGGGTGGCAAATCCGAAATGCCGTATTTTGATAGCTCGTCTGACTCCAATCGCCGACCGTCATCCACGGTTTGAATCTGGCACACGCGATTGGCATGGCGAGATTCAGTTGGCTATAGAAACAATAGCTCGAAATGCACAGGTGCAGTTGATTGATTTTCATTCTCTTTTGTACTCTTACCCTTATATGTTGCCTGATGCTGTCCATCCGGACAAGGAGGGGGCGGCCATATTGGCAAAGACGGTATATGAGGGAATAACTGGTGATTTTGGCGGTTTACAAATGCCGGAAATTTATACAGATAACATGGTGTTGCAACATGGGCGTCCACTGACAGTCCGGGGAAAAGCAGACGCTGGCCAAAAAGTAACCGTATCTATAGATAAGAAGAAATTTCAGACAATGACAGGATTGGATGGAAAATGGATGGTGAATATCTCTCCACTAAAAGCAGGTGGTCCTTATACATTAATGGTTTCTGACGAAAAAAAAACATTGGTTTATAATAATGTATTGGCTGGAGAAGTATGGCTTTGTTCCGGACAATCGAATATGGAATTTCATCTGAATTGGAGTGTGACGGCCGAACAGGATGTTCCTCAGGCAACAAATGATAATATCCGTTTTTATGATATGAAGGCGCGCTGGCGTACGGATGCAGTGGAGTGGGATGATTCGGTGCTTGATTCTTTGAATCATCTTCAATATTACAAAAATACACATTGGACGGTCTGTTCGCCGGAAATGGCCGGTGTCTTTTCGGCTGTGGCTTATTATTTCGGTAAAAAAATGCAGGATAGCTTGCAAATACCTATAGGATTGATTTGTAATGCCATTGGTGGTTCACCTACTGAAGCATGGGTAGACCGTCGTACATTGGAATATTGCTTTCCTGCTATTTTGCGTAATTGGAAACAAAATGATTTTATTCAGGATTGGGTGCGGGGACGTGCTGCTTTAAATATAAAGAAAACTGCGTGTATATTGCAGCGTCATCCGTATGAGCCTTGTTATCTATATGAATCGGGTATTCGTCCATTAGAGCAGTTTCCGATTAGAGGAGTTATATGGTATCAAGGGGAATCGAATGCTCACAATCGTGAAGCTCATGAGAAATTGTTTAAATTGTTGGTGGATAGTTGGCGCAAGAATTGGGGGGATGAAGAACTTCCATTTTATTTTGTACAGTTGTCAGGAATGGATCGTCCCTCATGGACTTGGTTTCGAGACAGTCAGAGAAAACTAATGATGGAGATTCCTTATACTGGTATGGCTGTCTGTTCGGACAAAGGAGATTCGTTGGACGTACATCCCAAGCAGAAAAAAGAGGTGGGAGAACGGTTGGCCGCATGGGCATTAAACAAAACGTATGGATATAAGCATATTACTCCTTCGGGACCGCTTTATAAGTCGGTATCGTTTCATAAAGGAGCCGCCTATGTTTCCTTTGATTATGCGGAAGGACTTTCTTCTTCCGATGGTATGCCTGTCCGTACATTCGAGGTGGCCGGTGAAGATGGAGTATTTTATCCGGCGCAGGCTTTAATTGAAAATGGTAAAATGAAAGTATGGAATGATCAGGTGAATGATCCGAGGATTGTCCGTTATGGATGGCAACCTTTTACACGTGCCAATTTGGTGAATAGTGCAGGATTGCCTGCATCTACATTCCAAACAGAATAGTACATAATATAGAAGATAAATAAGATGAATAATGTATTAAAAATATGGATACTTTTAGGATGTTTTCCAATGATGCTGAGTGCGAAGGTATATAAGGAATCTGAAACATTGCATCTTGATAAAGGATGGGAATTTGCTCAAGTTGGTCAGAATGTATGGTTGCCGGCTACGGTACCTGGAACTGTACATCAGGATTTGATTTCTCATAATAAGCTACCTAATCCGTTTTATGGGATGAATGAAGAAAAAGTGCAATGGGTGGAAAATGAGGATTGGATCTATAAAATTACTTTTAATGTAACAGAAGAACAACTTGAAAGGGATGCTGCTTTACTGGTTTTTGAAGGCTTGGATACTTATGCGGATATTTATTTGAACGGCTCTTTATTGGAACGTACAGACAATATGTTTGTTGGGTACACTCTTTCGGTGAAAGAATTGTTGCGGAGAGGAGAGAACCGGTTGCAGATTCTGTTTCATTCACCTATCAAACAGACTTTGCCTCAGTGGGAAACTGATGGCTTTGATTATCCTGCTGATAACGATCATAGTACCAAACGGGTCAGTATTTATAGTCGTAAAGCTCCCTACAGTTATGGTTGGGATTGGGGAATCCGTTTGGTGACCAGTGGTATTTGGCGTCCTGTTACGCTGACTTTTTATGATGTAGCGCGTATTGACGATTATTATGTTCGTCAGATTTCAGTGACTAAAGATCTGGCCGAAGTGGAAAACCTTTTGATTGTTAATAGTGTATCTCCTATTTCTCGGCAAGCGGAAGTGACTATTGCTTATTCTTATAAGTCGGGCGAAAAGGTGGAAGAGCGGAGAAAGATTACTTTAAATCCGGGAACAAATCACATAACTCTTCCCCTAGAGGTTAGGCAACCTCGTTTATGGATGCCTAATGGTTGGGGGGAACCGGCATTGTATGATTTTGAAGCTGAGGTGAAGATAGACGACAAAGTCATTGCCTCTAAAAAAGAACGTGTGGGATTTCGTACGATAAAGGTTGTGAAGGAAAAGGATGATCAGGGTGAATCGTTTTATTTTGTAGTCAATGGGGAACCCATGTTTGCTAAAGGTGCTAATTTTATTCCAGACGATGCTTTGCTTCCTAACGTTACAGAAGAGCGTTATCGTCAGTTATTTAAGGATGTAAAAGAAGCTAATATGAATATGATCCGTGTATGGGGCGGAGGTATTTATGAAGACAATGCTTTTTATCAGGCGGCTGATGAAAATGGAATTCTAATTTGGCAAGATTTTCTGTTTGCTTGTACTACTTATCCGTCCGATCCTACTTTTATGAGACGTGTGGAGATTGAAGCGGAATATAATATAAAGCGTTTGAGGAATCATGCCAGTCTGGCTATGTGGTGTGGGAATAATGAAATATACGAAGGTATGCGTTATTGGGGGTGGAACAAGAAGTATACTGATCCCGTCATCATGAAAACTATGAAGCAGGGGTACGACAAATTGTTCCATGAGTTGCTGCCTCGCAAGGTGGCCGAACTTGATCCGGATCGTTTCTATATGCACAGTTCTCCATACGAAGCAAATTGGGGACGCCCCGAAAGTTGGAAGATTGCTGACAGCCATAACTGGGGAATCTGGTATGGCCAAAAGCCGTTTGAAAGTCTGGATACGGAAATCCCACGCTTTATGAGCGAGTTTGGTTTCCAGTCATTTCCAGAAATGAAGACGATTGCTACTTTTGCCTCACCGAAAGATTATGCATTAGAATCGGAGGTGATGAATGCACATCAAAAAGCGACAATTGGTAACTTTTTGATCAAGAAAACCATGGAGCGATATTATAAGTTGCCTGAAAACTTCGACCGTTTAGTTTATATGGGGCTGGTTTTACAAGGATTTGGGATGCGCCATGGATTGGAAGCTCATCGTCGTAATCGTCCTTATTGTATGGGGACATTGTATTGGCAGCTGAATGACAGTTGGCCGGTAGTTTCTTGGTCTAGTATTGATTATTATGGTAATTGGAAGGCATTGCATTATCAGGCAAAAAGGGCTTTTGCACCGATATTGGTCAATGCCATAAAGGAGAAAGATAATTTGAATATTTATGTTTTGTCGGACAAACTGGAAGCAGCTAAGGAAGCGACTTTGCAACTTCGTGTGATGGATTTTAATGGGAAAGTCTTGAGCCGAAAAGAGATTCAGGGAGAAGTTCCGGCCAATGCTTCTACTTTATATTGTAAGGAACCTTATGCAGATTTGGCAGTAAGTCCTCGGAATACTTTCCTTTTGATGACATTAAAAAACAAAAAAGGTGAGGTCTTATCCGAAGAAATTTATTACTTTAACCACGCAAAAAATCAGGAACTCCCGAAAACTGAAATTCACTATAAAGTGAAACAGATGGCTGGGAAGTATGAAGTGACTCTGTCTTCTAAACAGTTAGCCAGGGATGTATTCATAGAGATCCCTGTTCAAGGGGTAAGGTTTACAGATAATTTCTTTGACCTGTTGCCTGGACAGACAAAGAAAGTGACCATCACCTCGGATAAGCTGAAAAAGGATGAAAAGGTTGATATAACTATCAGGCAATTAAGTGATACTAACTAATCAATTAATATCTATTATGAAAAGTTTATTAGGCCTCGCAGGGCTGACAATGGCAGGATTTATGCTTTTATCCTGTAGTACAGAAGTGAAAGAAGCAAATTATCAGATAATTCCGTTGCCGCAGGAAATTTCGGTAATGGATCAGGCTGCTCCGTTCATTTTGTCCAGTAGTACCAAGATCATGTATCCGGAAGGCAATGAAAAGATGCAGAAGAATGCCGAATTTTTGGCAAGTTATATTAAGGATCTTACCGGAAAAACATTGACAGTGCAAGCTGGAACGGAAGGTAAGGGAATTATTCTGCAATTGGGCGGAAGTGCCGAGAACTCTGAAGGATATCAGTTGAAGGTGACCAGTGATCAGGTGGTTATTTCCGGACCTACGGAGGCTGGAGTATTTTATGGCATTCAGACTTTGCGTAAATCTATTCCTGTGGTGCAGGAAGCGGATGTTGCTTTGCCAGCGGTTGAAATCAATGATTATCCTCGTTTTGCTTATCGCGGTGCGATGTTGGATGTATCACGCCATTTCTTCCCGGTGGATTCAGTAAAACGCTTTATAGATATGTTGGCTTTGCACAATATCAATCGTTTTCATTGGCATTTGTCGGAGGATCAGGGTTGGAGAATTGAAATAAAGAGCCGTCCGGAACTGACAGAGATAGGTTCCAAAAGAACAGAGACTGTTATTGGGCATAACTCGGGAAAATATGATGGAAAACCTTATGGTGGTTTCTTTACTCAGGAAGAGGCTAAAGAAATTGTAGCATATGCTGCTGATCGTCATATTACAGTGATTCCGGAAATCGATATGCCGGGACACATGCAGGCTGCTTTGGCTGCTTATCCTAATTTGGGCTGTACAGGTGGTCCGTATGAGGTATGGAAAATTTGGGGAATATCAGAAGATGTGCTTTGCGCAGGAAATGATGAAACTTTAAAATTCATTGAAGATGTATTGGGAGAAATCATTCAGATCTTCCCGTCAGAATATATTCATGTGGGTGGTGACGAATGTCCTAAGGTTCGTTGGGCAAAGTGTCCTAAATGCCAGGCTCGTATTAAGGCTTTAGGTATCAAGGCGGACAAAAATCATACAGCAGAGGAAAAATTGCAGAGCTTCATAATTAATCATGCAGAAAAATTCCTGAATGAACATGGACGTCAGATTATTGGTTGGGATGAAATTTTAGAAGGCGGACTAGCTCCTAATGCTACTGTAATGTCATGGCGTGGTGAAGGTGGCGGCATCGAAGCGGCCAAGCAGAAACATGACGTTATTATGTCGCCAAATACATATTTGTATTTTGACTACTATCAGAGCAAAGATGTAGAGCAGGAACCAGAAGCTATTGGCGGATACTTGCCTTTGGAACACGTATATAGCTATGAACCGATGCCGGCATCACTGACACCGGAAGAACAGAAATATATAAAAGGTGTACAGGCGAACTTATGGACGGAATATATTCCGACATTTAGTCAGGTGGAATATATGGAATTACCACGTATGGCTGCTTTGTCGGATATTCAATGGACAAATCCTGAGCATAAGGATTATCAGGACTTCTTGCAACGTTTGATGCGTATGGTGAAAATATATGATGTATATCAATATAATTATGCTAAGCATATATTTGATGTGACGGCGCGGTTTGAACCTAATACAGAAACAGGTACGGTAGATGTTATTTTGTCTACTACAGACAATTGTCCAATATATTATACTTTGGATGGAACTGATCCCACTGCCGCCTCGCAACTTTATACAGAACCTGTAAAAGTGAATACTAATTGTACGTTCAAGGCTATGGCTGTTCGTTCTACAGGGAATAGCCGTATTGTGAAGGAGGATATTGTGTTCTGTAAATCTACTTCTAGAAAGATCACAGCATTGCAGCCTGTTAATAAGCAATATGAATATGAAGGGATTTCTACATTGGTAGATGGCTTAAAAGGCAATCGGAATTATAAGACAGGACGTTGGATTGCTTTCTATAAGAACGATATGGAAGCAGTGATCGACTTTGGGCAACCTACTGATTTCAGTAAGGTGATTCTGACTACTAATGTGGAAAAAGGTGATTGGGTGTTTGATGCACGTTCTATCAGCGTAGCTGTATCAGAAGACGGCAAGAATTTCAAAGAAGTGGCTTCCGAGGAGTATCCGGAAATGACATTGGATAATCCAAATCAGTTGTATGAACATACGCTGAACTTTGATGTTGTAAAAGCACGTTACCTGAAAGTGTTGGCAAAACCGGAATATTGTATACCTTCTTGGCATGGAGGTAAAGGAAATCCGGCTTTCTTGTTTGTTGATGAAATTATTGTAGATTAATTTCTGGTAGTTATTCTGGTGTTGCGTAATGCTACTTTGTAGAAAATGATTGCGTAACACCAGTTATAAACAAATTCGTAAATTTTACTATGGAAACATGATAAGGCAAATTATATATGGCGTGTCTGCAATAATGGTGATGACTTCTTGTTGTGACCAGTCGGATGCTTGTGAAATATCTCTTGAGAAAATGCATGGGTTTCCTACAGAGGATGCCGGTTTTCTTAAGGGAGTTTCTGCATTATACGCAGGAGTGACCGATGGAAAACTATTGATGGCCGGAGGTTGTAATTTTCCCGATGTTCCGGCGGCCGATGGTGGAAAGAAGGTTTTTTATTCGGATGTTTATATTACTCCTTTATCGGGCGATACGCTCTTTGAATGGAAGAAAGTAGGTCAATTACCTCAAGCAGCGGCATATGGAGTCACTATTTCTACTGAAAAAGGGTTAATTTGTGTTGGAGGAACTACAGCAACACAAAGTTTGTCTGATGTATTTCTCTTATCTTTGCAAAAAGACATGTTGAGAAGGGATACATTACCTTCTCTGCCTGTTACGATAGACAATATGGCAGGTGCCTTGTCAGGACATTCATTATATATCGTAGGAGGAAATGTGAACGGAGTTCCGTCATCGGCAGTGTATGTGCTTGATTTGTCGGATGTATCCGAAGGATGGAAAAGGGAAACGAATATTCCAGGTCCTCCCAGAGTGCAACCTGTTTGTGTTGCACAAGGAGGGAAAGTGTATGTGTGGGGTGGATTCACTCCTGCTATCGGAGGGCAAGAAGCTTCTTTATCTGTAGATGGATATGTCTATTCTCCAGAAAAGAAAGAATGGCTACCTGTTGCCACTCCTTGTGATGCTGAAGGTAATGAAATTTCTTTAGGAGGTGGAGTTGGAACTTCTTTGGGTGAAGGAATGATATTGTGTGCCGGTGGGGTTGATAAAGATATATTTTTAAAAGCCTTGCAAGGCATTTATGCAGGAAAAGAATATTTATCACATTCGGTGGAATGGTATCGGTTTAACAGGCATTTGTTGCTCTATCATCCTCGAAAGGATGAATGGACTTCATTGGGCGAATATGAACAAGGTGCGCGTGCCGGAGCTGCAATGGTTTCACAAGAGGGATCTCATTATATTATTAATGGAGAATTGAAACCGGGAATTCGCACTAATGAAATTAATAGAATAAAAGAAAATAGAAAATGAAAAAATTAATTATATTGGCAGGAGCTACATTAAGCTTGCTGTTTGCAGGTTGTGCAAAGGAAGAAATACGTACCCTTTCTGTTATTCCTGCACCGTTGAACGTGGAATTACAACAAGGAGTATTTCTTTTGAAGCCGGGAACCGGATTGTATATAGATGCATCCGATGGAGATAAGACGATTTTGGAAGGTTGTTTGGCTGCTTCTTCCATGAGATTGAAACCAGTTACGACAGAAGAAGGGCATACCATTGTTTTGAAACAAGTAGAGCAATTGCCAGAGGTGAATTCTTCCGAAGGATATGTTCTGACAATAGATCCCGATCGGGTACTTATTCGTGCAACTTCCGGAGCCGGATTGTTCTATGGTGTTCAGACCATGTTACAAATGGCCGATGAAAAAGGATTGCCGGTAGGAACCATCACTGATGAACCTCGTTTTGCTTATCGTGGTTTCATGATGGATGTATCTCGTCATTTCTTTGATAAGGAATTTATAAAGAAGCAGATCGATGCTTTGGCCTATTATAAGTTGAATCGTTTGCATTTGCATCTCACGGACGCTGCAGGTTGGCGTATCGAAATAAAGAAATATCCTCGTTTGGCTGAATTTGCGGCATGGCGTGAATTTTCAACTTGGAAAGAATGGTGGAATAACGGGCGCTTGTACAAGGAAGAAGGCGACAAGGATGCCTATGGAGGCTATTACACTCAGGAGGATATTCGAGAGCTGGTGGCATATGCTCAGGAGCGTTTCATTACAATCATTCCGGAAATAGAGATGCCTGCCCATTCGGAGGAAGTACTAACGGCTTATCCTGAGTTTTCGTGTACGCACGAACCTTACAAACAGGCTGATTTCTGTGTGGGAAATGAAAAAACATTCGAGTTTTTGGAGAATGTGCTGACGGAAGTGATGGAACTTTTTCCTTCCGAATACATTCATATCGGCGGCGATGAGGCTGGCAAGGCATCATGGCCTGCCTGTAAATTATGTCAGACACGCATGAAAAAGGAAAACTTGAAAGATGTGAACGAATTGCAGAGCTACTTGATACACCGCATTGAGGTGTTCCTGAATGCCCACGGACGCAAGTTGCTGGGATGGGATGAAATCTTGGAAGGTGGTTTGGCTCCCAATGCTACTGTCATGTCGTGGCGTGGAACGGAAGGTGGCCTGAAAGCGGTGGATGCCGGCCATAAAGCGATTATGACTCCTGGTGAATTCTGCTATTTTGATTCTTATCAGGATGCTCCTTATTCTCAGCCGGAAGCGATTGGCGGTTATTTGCCTTTGGCTAAAGTCTATTCGTATAATCCCGTACCTGACACACTGAGTGCAGATAAGGTTTCCTTGATTTATGGTGTGCAGGCCAATCTGTTTACCGAATATATCCCAACTCCCGAACATGCCGAGATGATGATATATCCTCGCATTTTGGCTTTGTCCGAAGTGGCATGGAGTGCTCCAGTTGTGAAAGATTACAAGGATTTCTATATCCGTGCATTGAAAGCGTCTGATGAACTGAAAACCAAAGGTTATCATCCTTTCGACTTGAAAAAGGAAATAGGAAACCGTCCGGGAGCAGACCAGCCGATCTCCCATTTAGCTGTAGGCAAGAAAGTGGTTTATGGGCTCGATGCTGCTTATTATCCCGGTTATACTGCTGGTGGGGATACGGCCTTGGTAGATGGAGTGGTTGGCGGATGGACATATGGAGATCATCGTTGGCAAGGTTTTATTGACAAGAAGGGCATGGATGTGACTATTGATATGGAGCAAGAGACGAACATCCATTCTGTTGGAGCGGATTTTATGCAATTATGCGGTCCTGGAGTCTTTATGCCTGCGGAAGTGATTATCTCAATTTCTAATGACGGTAAAGAATTTACAGAACTGAAGCGTATCGAACACAAGGTAGTGAAAGATGAGCAGTTGAGTTTCACTCACTTCGGCTGGGAAGGAGAGACCAAGGCACGTTACGTACGTTATCAGGCGTTTTCGGGAGAGTTCGGAGGTTTCTTGTTTACAGATGAGATTGTAGTGAAATAATAAAATCTATATAAAAGACAAATGACATGAAGAAACAAATTTTGTTATCGGCAGTTCTGGCCTGTGCATCTGTTTTCTCGGTAATGGCACAAAAAGAACCGGCTGATTATGTAAATCCTTTTGTAGGAACCACTAATTATGGCACAACGAACCCTGGGGCATTGACTCCTCATGGAATGATGTCGGTGACTCCTTTCAATGTGATGGGAGTTCCCGAAGGGGATAAGGATAAAGACAAGCAATGGTGGTCTACTCCGTACGAGTTCAATAACAAATACTTGACCGGTTTTGCACACGTCAATTTAAGCGGAGTGGGTTGTCCGGAATTAGGCTCGTTGTTGCTGATGCCCACTACTGGCACACTGGATGTGGACTATCATCATTATGGCAGCTTTTATCGAAATGAGAAGGCTACTCCGGGTTATTATACAAACATGTTGGACAAATATAATGTGAAATGCGAACTGACTGCTACTCCGCGTACCAGCATGGCTCGTTTTACTTTCCCTGCCGGACAAAGCAATATCTTGTTGAATTTGGGCGAAGGATTAACTAATGAAAGTGGTGCTACAGTTCGTTTTGTAAACGACCGCGAGATTGAAGGTACCAAGTTGCTGGGTACTTTTTGTTACAATCCTCAAGCGGTGTTCCCTATTTATTTTGTCATGCGTATAAACAAAGTTCCGGCAAAACGCGGTTATTGGAAGCTGATGCGTCCCATGGGTGCGGAGGCGCAATGGGACGATACGGCCGGCAAGTACAAACTCTATACGGCTTACACTAAGGAGATAAGTGGTGATGATGTAGGAGTGTGGTTTACATACGATACTGCACAGGAAGAAGTGATTGAAGTGAGTATGGGGGTGTCTTTTGTCAGCATTGAGAATGCTCGTCTGAATTTGGAAAAAGAGCAGCCGTTTGGTTCCACATTCGATAAGTTGCGTGCGGAAGCCCGCAAAAAATGGAACGATGACCTTTCACGTATTTGGGTGGAAGGCGGAACGGAAGAGCAAAAAGGAGTATTCTATACAGCCATGTATCACACCCTGATACATCCGAACATTCTGCAAGATGTAAGCGGACAGTATCCGCAAATGGAAGGGGAGAAGATTCTCACAACCAACCGTAATCGTTATACCGTATTCTCATTATGGGATACATATCGGAACTATCATCAATTGATGACGTTGGTGTATCCGGAACGCCAGATGGATATGATTCATACTATGATGGGCATGTATAAGGAACACGGATGGTTTCCGAAATGGGAATTATACGGTCGTGAGACTTTGACCATGGAGGGCGATCCTTCCATTCCGGTTTTGGTAGATAGCTGGATGAAGGGGTTGCAGGATTTTGATATCGACGAAGCCTATAAGGCGATGTATAAATCGGCCACTACTCCGGGCAAGGACAACCTGATGCGTCCGGATAATGATGATTACATGTCCAAAGGATATGTGCCGATGGAAAGTCAGTATGATAATTCCGTATCTCATGCTTTGGAATACTATGTTGCCGATTATGCACTTTCTACTTTGGCGGACGCCTTGGGCAAGAAGGAAGATGCGAAATTATTCCGCAAACGCTCTATGGGGTATAAGAATTATTATAGTAAGGAGTTCGGGACATTGCGTCCGATTACGAAGGAAGGCAAGTTCTATGAACCGTTTGATCCGAAAGAAGGGGCGAATTTTGCACCTAGTCCAGGCTTTCACGAAGGAAATGCATGGAACTATACGTTTTTTGTACCCCATGATATTAATGGATTGACCAACCTGATGGGCGGAGATAAAAAATTTGTCGACAAGTTGCAGAGCGTGTTCGATGAGGGAAATTATGATCCGGCCAATGAACCCGACATTGCTTATCCTTATCTGTTCAGTCGCTTTAAGGGAGAGGAATGGCGTACACAGAAATTGGTGAAGGAGTTGCTGGCTAAGTATTTTACCACTAAACCGGATGGAATCCCCGGTAACGATGATACGGGCACCATGTCAGCATGGGCCATATTCAGCATGATGGGGCTTTATCCCGATTGTCCGGGAGTGCCCGAATATACGTTGACCACTCCAACTTTTGATAAGGTAACCGTTCAGCTTGATACCAAGTATTGGGGCAAGAAAGAATTGGTTATCAAGAAAGAAGGCCAAGGGGATTATATAAAAGAAATCAGACTGGGCAATAAAAAGCTAGCTAAATATTTGATTTCACACGATGATTTGATTAAGGCTGGTGAAATTACGTTTGTAGTAACAGAAAACCCGAATAAGAAATAAAACTATGAAAACGAAACGATTTTTGTGCGCTGCTTTAGGAACTGTTTGTTCGCTGGCTCTTTTACAAGCACAGGTGCGCACGGAGCAACTGCTCGAAAAGGGGTGGAAGTTCACCCGTGAGGATCAGGCAGAATTTGCCCGTTCCGGTTACAATGACAGCAAATGGCAGAATGTGGTTGTTCCTCATGATTGGGCGATTTATGGTCCGTTCAGTATTAATAATGACAAGCAGGAAATGGCTATCGCTCAGGATGGACAGACGGAGGCTATGGAACATGCCGGCCGCACTGGAGGCCTTCCGTTTGTGGGCACCGGATGGTACCGACTGCATTTTGACGCTCTCGGTTTTGAGAAAGGAAAGACGGCAACTCTGATTTTTGACGGGGCAATGAGCCATGCTCATGTCTATGTGAACGGACAGGAGGCAGGATACTGGCCATATGGGTATAACTCCTTTTATGTGGATGTGACGCCTTATATGAAGCCGCATGAGACGAACGAACTGGCGGTTCGTTTGGAGAACGAACCCGAATCTTCACGCTGGTATCCGGGTGCCGGACTGTATCGCAATGTGCATCTGGTCATCAATGAAGATGTACATATACCGACGTGGGGAACTGTGGTGACTACTCCCGTTGTGAAGGATGACTATGCTCGAATTAATGTGAAAACCGACCTTGTAATGCCTGCAGGCAAACACATTGGCGATTATCGCATTGTCACTGAGATTTTAGGTCCTGATGGAAAAAGACTTTCGTCGGATGACAGGCCCGGTGACAAACTGGATGCGACGTTTTTCAATCAGAACTTTGTGGTCTATCGTCCCTCTTTGTGGTCACCCGAAAATCCTGCGTTATACACTGCGGTAATGAAGGTGTACGACGGTGAGACACTGAAAGACGAATATGCCACCCGTTTTGGTATACGTACCTTGGAACTTATTCCCGGCAAGGGATTTTTCCTGAATGGGAAAGAGACCAAGTTCAAAGGAGTGTGCAATCATCATGATCTGGGTCCGCTGGGAGGCGCTGTAAACGATGCTGCCATTCGTCGCCAGATTCGTATCCTGAAAGATATGGGATGTAACGCCATCCGTACTTCCCACAATATGCCGGCTCCCGAATTGGTAGAGGCGTGTGACGAGATGGGAATGATGCTGATGGCGGAATCTTTTGACGAATGGAAATCGGCTAAAATGGCCAATGGATATCATAAAGTGTTCGATGAATGGGTGGACAAGGACCTAACCAACCTGATTCGTCACTATCGTAACAATCCCAGTATCGTGATGTGGTGCATAGGCAATGAAGTGCCCGACCAGTGGAACGGAAGCAATGGCCCGAAACTGTCGCGCATGTTGCAGGACATCTGCCACCGCGAAGATCCTACCCGCCCTGTGACACAGGGAATGGACGCACCGGATGCCGTGGTAAATAACAACATGGCCGCCGTGATGGATGTGGCAGGTTTCAACTATCGTCCTCATAAATATCCCGAGAACTACAAGAAGCTTCCCCAGCAGATTATCTTAGGTAGCGAAACGGCTTCGACGGTCAGCTCGCGTGGCGTCTATAAGTTCCCGGTGCTCCGTCAGGCAATGAAGAAATACGACGACCATCAGTCCTCTTCGTATGATGTAGAACATTGCGGATGGTCCAACTTGCCGGAGGATGACTGGATCTGGCACGAGGATAATGCATGGAGCATCGGAGAATTCGTATGGACCGGTTTCGATTATCTGGGCGAACCTACTCCTTATTATACCGATTGGCCCAGTCATTCTTCCTTGTTCGGCATCATTGACCTGGCCGGACTGCCCAAAGATCGTTACTATCTGTATCGCAGCCATTGGAACAAGGACGAGGAGACACTTCATATCCTTCCCCATTGGAACTGGCCGGGACGTGAAGGTGAAATCACTCCGGTTTTTGTCTATACCAACTATCCGTCTGCCGAATTGTTCATCAACGGCAAGAGTCAAGGTAAGCGTACAAAGGACCTGACGGTGACGGCAGAGAACAGTGCAGATTCCGCTTCAACAGCAAATTTCAAACGCCAGCAACGCTATCGCCTGATGTGGATGGACACTCGCTACGAACCTGGAACGGTGAAAGTGGTGGCATACAATGACAAAGGAGAAGCTGTGGCCGAAAAGGAAATTCACACGGCAGGAAAGCCTGATCATATAGAATTGGTGGCAGACCGCAGCGAGATAAAGGCGGATGGCAAGGACTTGTCTTTTGTCACAGTTAGAGTGGTGGACAAAGATGGCAATCTCTGCCCCGACGCGCAACACCTCGTCAAATATGCAGTGAAAGGAGCTGGAACTTATCGTGCCGGAGCTAACGGAGACCCTGCTTCATTAGAGCTTTTCCATGTTCCGCAGATGAAAGTGTTCAATGGAATGATGACCGCTGTGGTTCAAAGCACTGATAAACCAGGTGAAATCATACTGACCGCAACAGGTAAAGGACTTAAAACAGGTAGACTAGTTTTAATAAGTAAGTAAAAAGATTTGTTTCAATTTCCATTATCTGTGAGGATGTGCCGTTCGGCACATCCTTTTTTTGTAGGGTGAAATGGCCCGGCGGTAGCCTCAAAAAACACGTACGTACGTGTGGCACGATGCGACCGTATGTGTAAGCTCACACATACGGTCGTGAAGGCCTACACATACGTACGTGTTTTTCGGAGCGATACGAATCGAGATACAGCACATTCTTTTATTCTTAAAAAAGTTAGAAATAATTAGGAAAATCTACTCATAAAAGTGAAAAAGTTGCTATTTTTGTTGTCAGATTTAATATACTAATTAAAAAAAACTAACTTATTATAGCATCATGTTGACCCAAATTATTAACGCAAAGATTCTTACCCCCCAGGGTTGGTTAAAGAACGGATCCGTCCTTATGCGTGACAACAAAATCTTAGAAGTGACTAATTGTGACTTGGCCGTTATCGGAGCCGAGTTGATTGACGCTAAAGGTATGTATGTAGTTCCTGGTGGTGTGGAAATCCATTGTCATGGCGGTGGTGGCGGCGATTTTATGGAAGGCACGGAAGAAGCTTTCCGCACGGCCATCAATGCCCACATGAAACATGGTACCACCAGTATCTTCCCCACATTGTCCTCCTCTACCGTACCGATGATTGAGGCTGCTGCCGAAACTTGTACCAAATTGATGGCAGAGCCGAACAGTCCGGTGTTGGGATTACATCTGGAAGGCCATTATCTTAACATCAAGATGGCTGGCGGACAGATGCCCGAGAATATCAAAGATCCCGATCCCAATGAATATATTCCTATTGTTGAAAAATGGAATTGTATCAAGCGTTGGGATGCGGCTCCCGAATTGCCGGGTGCCATGCAGTTTGGAAAATACATCACTGGAAAAGGCATCGTGGCATCTGTAGCTCATACGCAGGCCGAATACGAGGATATCCGCGCAGCATGGAATTCGGGTTATACGCTGGCTACCCATTTCTATAACGCTATGCCTGGTTTCCACAAGCGTCGCGAATATAAATACGAAGGCACGGTGGAAAGTATCTATCTGATTGACGATATGAATGTGGAAGTTGTGGCCGACGGTATTCATGTGCCTCCCACCATTCTGCGCTTAATTTATAAGATAAAAGGGGTGGAACGTGCTTGTGTCATCACCGATGCTTTGGCTTGTGCAGCCAGTGACAGTACGGTGGCTTTCGACCCCCGTGTCATCATCGAGGACGGTGTGTGCAAGTTGGCCGACCGTTCCGCTTTGGCAGGTAGTGTGGCTACGATGGACCGTCTGATCCGTACTTTGGTGCAGAAGGCGGAGATTCCTTTGGAAGATGCTATCCGTATGGCTTCCGAAACTCCTTCGAAATTCATGGGCGTGTACGACCGCAAGGGATCATTGCAAAAAGGAAAAGATGCCGATATCTTGATTCTTGATCAGGATTTGAATATCCGTGCCGTATGGGCGATGGGTAAATTGGTTGAAGGTACTTGCACATTGTAAAACCGCATATTTTTAATCATTCATCATAAAGTGAAGAATCTGTTAGCATGCCCCGTTATGTTTACAGGTTCTTCACTTTGTTTGCAGCTTCAGGTTATGTGAGGTCGTTTCATTCTTTTCCTATTGTTGCTTGTGGCATATATCTGATAAAAGAGTGATAGTTTCCACTTTTTGCCTAAAGTATATATTGGGATAAACAACGTGCTTGGTTGGAATATTTACTTGATAATTTGTGGAAAAAGATAAAAGCGGACGATGTGCAGGAGGTGAATTTGCAGCAACAGTGTCTGATGTTGAAATTAGTCAAGTCGATGAGACAGACTTTCTCCGCATTTGTGTGTCAATAAAATGAGTACTTGAATGAGTGAAGAGAGAAAACAAAAACAGTTCATGTCTTATGTAATAGAACAGCGAACTCAAGAAGAGTTGGCTGTGGCTGACTTTTTGCAGCAATATGCTTTCCGGTATCATAATTCGGGTTTTATATCTTCTGATCCGGTGCAGTTTCCTCATCGTTATCATTCTAAAGTGGATATTGAAATCAGTGCCTTTCTGACTGCTTTTCTTAGTTTTGGTGCCCGTCCTCAAATACTGAAAGCTGCAGAACGCCTGGACGCCATAATGAACCGGCAACCTTTACAGTATGTGTTATCCGAAAAATGGAAAACGGATTTTTATGGTGAGGAGTCATTCTATCGCACGATCTCAAAAAATAAGATGGCGCAATTGTTTTATTGGCTGTATGCTATCTATAATAGATACGATAGTATGGAGGAAGCTCTTCTTGGTGAAACGGATGGAATCCCTATGCAGCGTCTTTGCCGTTTGTTGGGTGTATCGGATAAAACTCCACAGAAAAAATTGAATATGTTCTTGCGATGGATGATTCGTCGTGATTCGGAGGTGGATTTTGGAATATGGGAGAATTTCTCTCCCTGTGATTTGCTTATTCCCTTGGATACACATGTCAGCGAGATGGCTTTCAGATTGGGATTGACAAACACGAAATCTTATACGCTGAATAATGCAAAAGCTATAACCCGATCCTTGGCGAAGGTTTTTCCTGAAGATCCCTGTATGGGAGACTTTGCGCTTTTCGGATATGGAGTCAATGAGTCAAAAAAAGAAGAAGGTGTGTCATAATGAAATGCACACCTTCTTTTCGCTTTTTGTTAAAAGGTTTGTATTAAATTAGGTTAGGTCGTTTCTTCTATTAAAGAGGTATATATTCTACAAACGCTTCCATTGCTTCGTAACATGCCAAACCAAGTTGGTCATACAAAGCGGCTGTACCTCGGTTGCGGTCCTCGCTTCTTTGCCAGAACAAGCGTTCATCATTGCCCAAGAAGGGGGCGCTTTCCATCTGAGACTGGTGTTTTAGGATGGAGTTACGTTTTGCACGTAGTTCCTCGGGACTAAACGGTACGGCCATTTCAATGTTTTCGATTTCCCATTCTGCCCATGCACCACGGTACATCCAAATGCGGCAGTCTTTCAACCATTCGGCACTGGCTTCTTTTTCGATGTCGATGGCGGCTAGTACAGCATCCGTACAAACCCTGTGGGTTCCGTGGGGGTCGGCCAAGTCGCCGGCCACATAGATCTGATGAGGTTTCACCTCGCGTAGCAATTGCAACACAATTTCAATATCAGCTTCACTGATAGGGTTCTTTTCAATCTTGCCTGTTTCATAAAACGGCAGGTCAAGGAAATGAACACGGCTCAGTGGAATCTGATTATAGGTGCTGGCAGTGCGTGCTTCGCCACGACGGATCAGTCCTTTGATAGTCAGGATGTCTCGACTGTCCATATCGCCTTCTTTCTTGGTAGAAAGAAACTTTTTGATCTCGGCATATTTGTTTTTAATAGTCTCGTTGGAATTTCCATCAAAAAGTTGGTTGAAACCATTGATGAAATGCATGAAACGTGCCACTTCTTCATCGCCTACAGCTATGTTTCCTGAAGTTTCATATGCTACATGCACCTCGTGGCCTTGCTGTACCAGACGACGCAGGGTACCTCCCATGGAGATCACATCGTCATCTGGATGTGGAGAGAATACTACCACTCGTTTCGGAAATGGTTTTGCCCGTTCGGGACGATAGGTATCGTCGGCATTCGGCTTGCCTCCGGGCCATCCGGTGATGGTATGCTGCAAATCATTGAATATTTTGATATTGACGTTGTAAGCAGAGCCGTAGAGTGCCAGCAGTTCGCTTAGTCCATTCTCATTATAATCTTTGTTGGTCAGTTTTAGAATCGGTTTCTTGACGCGCAAGCACAACCATACAATGGCACTACGTATCAGTTTGTCATTCCATTCGCAGTTGGTTACCAGCCATGGGCGTTGGATGCGGGTGAGGTGGGAAGCTGCTGCCAGATCGATGCACACATTGGTATTATTATGCATTTGCAGATAGGATGCAGGAAGCGTGTCGCTCACTTTGTCCTCTACTGCTTTTTGAATGATGTCGGCCTTGTCGTCTCCCCACGCCAGCAAATAAATTTTGCGGGCTGCCATAATGGTCGCTACTCCCATGGTTATGGAGCAGGGAGGAAGATTGTCTACACCTAGATTGTGTGCGGCTTCCGCACGCGAGGTAGCGTCAATCAAAATCAGTCGGGTAGGAGAATTCAGGCTTGATCCTGGTTCGTTCATGGCAATATTTCCTTCGCGACCAATTCCCATTAAGACTAGGTCTATACCACCAAATGTCTGAATGCGTTGTTCATACAGACGGCAATATTCGATGACCGCCTCTTGTGGGATGGTACCGTCAATGGTGAACACATTCTGTTTGTCGATGTCTATCTGTCCCAGAAACAGTTCATTCAGTTGTGAAAAACTGCTTCCGGCCCCCTCAGAGGCAAGCGGGTAATATTCGTATAGATTAAAAATTACTACATTGCGAAAACTCAGTCCTTCATCCTTATGTTTACGGACCAGTTCGGCATATAGTGGACGTAATGAGGCGCCGGTTCCGGCACCTATTACGCAGAATTTTCCTTCACGCTGACGTTCCTGTATTTTTGCCGCAATTTCATTGGCAATGTGCTGTATGCCTTCCTCCATCGTTTCGTAGATGTCGGTAGGCACTTTTTCACAGCGTGTCAGGACAGAACGTTCCACTGCATTTTCGGGTTTATAATATTTCGGAGATACTCTGTTAAGTGAGATCTGCGAACTTAAATTGGTTCTCATGATTACAAATTATCTTTTTCAATATCTTTGAAATATTTGTAAGTGCCGACTTTCAGTTCGTCTGTTGCTGCTTCGTCACAAACAATAATTCCATGTTGGTGCATTTGTAACGCACTGATGGTCCACATTTGTGTGATGCCGCCTTCAACAGCATGTTGCAAAGCACGTGCCTTGTTGTGTCCGTTGCAGATAATCAATACTTCTTTTGCTGAAAGTACAGTTCCTACACCAACAGTTAACGCAGTTTTAGGCACTTTGTTCACATCGTTGTCAAAGAAGCGTGAATTGGCGATGATTGTATCTGTAGTCAGCGTTTTGATGCGTGTACGTGATGACAAAGAAGATCCCGGTTCGTTGAATGCGATGTGTCCATCGGGACCGATTCCGCCCATAAACAGGTCGATACCACCAATTTCTGTTATTTGTTTTTCATAATTGGCACATTCAGCTTCCAAGTCTTCAGCGTTTCCGTTCAGAATGTGTACATTCTCTTTTTTGATATCAATGTGGTTGAAGAAATTGTTCCACATGAATGAGTGATAGCTTTCCGGATGATCTTCGGGCAGACCTACGTATTCATCCATGTTGAAAGTGACAACATTCTGGAAAGATACTTTTCCTTGTTTGTTCAGTTCTATCAGTGCTTTATACATGCCCAACGGGGAAGAACCTGTAGGGCAACCTAAAACAAACGGTTTTTCCGGTGTCGGATTGGCTGCATTGATTTTACTAGCTACATAATTTGCCGCCCATTGTGACAGCTTTTGATAATCTGGTTCGATAATTACTCTCATGGTTCTTTCTTTTAAATTTTAAGTTTAAAATTAATTATACGGGTTATTCCATATTGTCTGTTTTAGGACGAAGGAATGTCAATTGCACTACCAATGCAATAAGTACAATGATAGCCAGCATGGCAAATCCCAGTCCTAACTTACCTCCGTCTGTCCATTTTCCTAAGACTTCGGTAATGGCTGCTCCCGCAAACACGCCTGTCATATTCATGATACCATAGGCGGTAGCACGGTGTTTGGATGATACGAACTGGCATAAAATCGGCATGTTGTTGGCATCGAAGATACCATAGCCGATACCGAATAATAATCCAGCTCCCACAACGGCGATGAAACTATGTCCGAATCCCAGCAACAGCAGGGAGGGAATGGTTAGTCCCAAGCCGATGGCACCCGTATACACTCGTCCTTTTATATTTCTTTGCACCCATTTGTCGGATAAGGTTCCACCAATAATTACACCGATGAACGAAGACAGAGCAATGGTAATAGTCGACATAGGGCCGGCTTGTGACATCGGTATGTCCAGGTTCTCGGCAAACAAGGTAGGTAGCCAATTTTTGGTTGCCCATCCCGGTAAACTGGGGGCTGCGAAATATAGCAGAATCACCCAAAATGCAATATTACTGAAAAGTAATGATAATCCCTTCAATAAATTGCTTTTTTCTTTGTTGGAGGGTGAATTTATTTGCTCAATCTGCATTCTATCCTTCTTTTCATGTAGAAAAAGCATCAAAATAACGGCGTATGCAATGCCGACGATGCCAAACCAGTGAAAGGTGGTGTGCCATGAAAAAGCGGCGGCTACTGTAGCACCGAAACCGCCTATGGCTTGTCCGGTGTAAAGTCCTGTCATGTGGATTCCGATAGCCAGCGACCGAGATTTGTCGGAATGATAGTCGGCTATCAGTGAAAGTCCGGCCGGAATATAGAGTGCTTCGCTGATTCCCATCAAGGCCCGCAGAAAGAATACTTCATTGTATGTATCGGCAACGCCCATCAGATAAGTGACTGCCGACCATACAAACAGACTGCCTACGATAAGCCATTTACGGTTCATACGGTCGCCCACCATACCAGCTATGGGGCTCATGCAGCCATATATCCAAAGAAAGACTCCCATTAGTCGACCGAATTGGGCGGCCGATTGAAGTTCGGTGATGTCTACAGCCATGGCATCCCTCATGGTGGATAACATTTGGCGGTCCATATAATTCAGTAGGGCGACACCCCATAACAATCCTACTACAACCCAAGGATAAATTTTATTGTTTTTCATATGTATAGATTAAAGGCTTTATGAATGTAATTTTTTGCTATTAAGTATTTCATGGCATAACGTATAGCCCTTGATCATCATTCTAGGAATATGGAACGGGCCTTTAAACAGATTGCCTTTGGCGGTTTGTGCAGGTGTACCATCGCGATGCAGATATCCAAACCATTCTCCGTATTCTGTATCTGGGAAGTAGGTGTAAGTCCAATCGCTTACCTGTTTGTGCATCTCAAGATATTTGTCTTGTCCGGTGGCTAAGTAGGCATATAAGGTAGCGATAATGGCTTCTGTCTGTGGCCACCAGAATTTCATGTCCTGTGAGTAATCTTGCGGTGGAAGGTTTTTGCAGTCCTTGAAGTTGATGATACCGCCGAATTCTTTGTCCCATCCCCATTCCCATGACCAATCAAGGATAGTAAGTGCCAGTTCTGTTATTTCTTTGTTCCAGTTGCGGTGTTTGGCTTCTTCTAGCAAGAACCAGGCTGTCTCGATACAATGTCCCGGATTGATGATACGTCCCATGTTGCTGTCGATGAATTCACCGTTTGGTCCTACAGTTTCAAGCAAAGCCTTGAATTCGGGATGCATGAAGTCTTTGCGCAACTGGGCGATGGAAGTGTCTATCTGTTTATTGAAAATCTCATCTTGAATGGCCTGTCGGATGCGTGATGCTACGTTGATAAGAATCATGGTGATAGAATGCCCTTTCATCGGAAGGGTATTGAGGTATTTAGGTGCTAATATTCCAGGTGTCTCCATAAAATATTGCATGCGTTTGAACAATTCTAAAGCTTTTATAGCATAGGTTTGGTCACCAGATGCAATGGCATATTCCGACATGGCTATGGCAGCAAACGATTCTGAGAAAATATAGCGGCGCTTACGTAGTGGAATGCCTTCGGCAGTTACTTCAAAATACATACGACCATCAGTATCAAAGCAATATGCTTCTATAAAGTCGATGGTGCTTTTGGCGGCAGCCAGCCATGCCTCGTTCTTTTCTATATTATTATATGCATAAGAGCAGATAAAAGCGAATCTTCCTTGGAACCATACTGATTTAGTACTGTCCATCAGACTTCCGTTACGGTCAATGCAGGTGTAAACACCTCCATTGATCTTATCCAGGCCAAATTTTAACCAAAAAGGCATAATGTTGGCGGTTAGGTCTGTCTTGTATGAATCTGACCATTTTTTGATGTAATCTGTTGAGAACATGTTGTTTCAGTTTTATTTGTTACATCTTTCAAAGAAATTGATTGCTTCCAATTCGGCTCTCATGGCGGCTTCTTCTTCGTCTGTCATATTTTGGAACGGAGTCCGGTTTTTGCCTAAATCCAGTCCGATCAGTTTCATGATACGTTTGCCTCCCACAATGTTTCCGCGATAGTGGCAGATGACGTTTATGACTTCCTGTGCAAAGTTCTGTCGTTCGCGTGCCAGTTCCCAATCACCAGCTTTCCATGCTTCAATGATGCCCACTAGTTCTTTGCCGTTATAGTTGGTTGTTCCGCCGATGCCTCCTTGTGCACCGCCCATAGCTAAACAAGGCAAGATCGTTTCGTCTTGGCCATGCAACATGTCGAACTTGCCATTCTTGTATAGTCGACATTGATTATATTCGTACAGGCTTTCGAAAGTATATTTGATACCTGCAAAGTTAGGAATACGTCCGTCTACCGCTTCTAGAAAAGCTGTCATAGAAAGGTATGCACCATTAAAGGCTGGTATGTGGTAAAAATAGAAAGGAAGTTCAGGAGCACCGCATGCTATTTCCTCGCAATATTTCACTAATTCTTCGATGCGTCCTATTTTCGGGAAAGGAGGTGCCATTGCTCCGATACCCCATGCTCCGATTTTTTGAGCGTGTTCTGCCAGATGTTTGCTCGATTTTACACAAGTGCTTCCTACATGGACGATCACTTTGAAACCTTGGGGGGCTACTTCTATCCAGCGTTCGGCCAATTTCATCCGTTCTTCTTCCGTCAGCATATAGCCTTCTCCGGAAGAGCCATTGATAAATACACCTTGAAGTCCGTTTCTTGCCAGTAACTGGCAATATGCTTCAATAGGTTCATAATTTACTTCTCCGTTTTCATAAAATGGAGTGAACGGTGCATCAATTAATCCGTGAATTTTTTCCATACGCTTTAAATTATTTGAAATAAATATTTTATATAACTTCATCATGTCGTATGCAAATATATGAATGATTTATGAAATTAGCAAAGAAAACTAAATTTATTTATAAACGTGTGCTTTTTTAATAAATCATAAGTAAAAGGAAGGTGTAAAGGGAATCATTTAAAGATGGCGGCTTAATAAAAAGATTTATTGGAGTCAGATAATTTGCTTATTACAATTAAAATATTTTGTGAAAATCCTCTGTTAACTAGATTGTGTTTCCTAAAAATATGAGTATATTTGTGGACATTAACAGAATATTTTATTATGGGTGAGAATTTGTTGAAAGAAATAGAAAAGGGCTCCAAGATGGCTGTGATGAAGAAGAAAATCATTACCCATTATATTTATAATGGAAGCTCTACAATTACTGATCTGGCAAGAGAAATGGATTTAAGTGTACCTACGGTTACAAAATTTATTGATGAAATGTGTGAGGAAGGGTACATAAATGATTGTGGTAAACTGGAAACAAGTGGAGGAAGGCATCCCAGTTTATATGGCTTGAATGCAGATTCCGGATATTTTGTGGGTGTTGAGGTGCGCCAGTTTTCTGTCAATTTGGGTTTGATCAACTTTAAAGGAGATATTGTTCAACTGAAGATGAATGTTCCTTTTAAAGCAAAGAATACTCCTGAAAGTTTGGATGAATTGTGTAAGCTGATAAAGAATTTCCTTCAAAAACTCAGTGTAGAGAAGGATAAGATATTGAATATTAATGTTAATTTGTCCGGACGTGTAAATCCTGATTTGGGATATAGCTATAGTATATTTAATTTTGATGAGCGTCCGCTGACGGATATGATATCGGAAAAGGTTGGCGGATATCGTGTTTCTATTGATAATGATACTCGTGCTATGATTTATGGTGAATACATGCAGGGAGTTGTGAAAGGTGAGAAGAATATCATCTTTATTAATATTAGCTGGGGACTTGGCATGGGGATTATTATAGACGGGAAAATTTATAAAGGAAAATCTGGTTTCTCTGGTGAGTTTGGGCATAACTTTGGATATGAAAATCAGATAATTTGTCATTGTGGTAAAAAAGGATGTATAGAGACCGAAGTTTCGGGAGCTGCATTACATCGTATCCTGTTGGAACATATTAATAATGGAGAGAATTCCATTATTTCCAATGCAAGAAAAAGTTTGGATGATCTGACGTTGGATGACATAATTGAAGCGGTTAATAAAGAAGATTTGTTGTGTATTGAATTAGTGGAAGAAATAGGAGTGAAGCTGGGGCGTCATGTAGCAGGACTTATTAATATATTCAATCCAGAGCTGGTTATAATTGGCGGTTCATTGTCACGTACGGGTGATTATCTGACACAGCCCATCACTACTGCTATTCGGAAGTATACTTTAAATTTGATGAATCGTGACTCTGTTATTGTGGAATCTAAGTTGAAAGAAAGAGCCGGAATCATTGGTGCCTGCATGCTGTCACGCAGTAAATTGTTTGAATAATTCTTTTATTGTTTTTTATGGAGTGAGGATGCCGCGGATTCGTAGAAGATAATCCGCGGTATTCTCGTTTTTGGTATCATTGGGAAACTGTTATTGTGACATTCATCGGTTTGCGATGTCTTGTTGCAGTGTTTCCCAATTGCTATTGAAGTCGGGCATAGAGTGGAAAAGTAAATTCGCCCCTTCATTCAGTAATGCATGGTCGGGTAGTGGTCCTGTGTTTACAGCAATGGTAAAGATACCTGCTGCGACTCCCGCCTGTACACCCAATGGAGCATTTTCTACTACCAGTGCCTCATTGGGTTTGAATTTACCTTTTTTAAGGGCCATCAGGTAAGGTTCTGGATTGGGTTTTCCATATTTCACATCGAAAGCAGTGACCATTAGGTCTGCTTGGAAAATGCCTGGGAAATTATGGTTCAGCCGATCCAACAATGAAGTTTGTCCCGAACCGGTGACTACCATGGGGGTCAGTCCTGCATTTTTTATCTGTGTCAGTACTTCCAGGGCACCCGGCATTCGTTCAGCTTTGGGACATTTGTTGAACTCTTCAGTTTTGGCTTGGTAGATGGCTTTTATTTCTTCTTCTGTTGCATCATGCCCACGTTCACGTCGGCTTACGATATTGATGGTGGATGCGCCAGTGCGTCCCTCGTGCATGTAAGCTTCTTCTCGGCTGAGGCCGAAACCGAAACGTTTCATTATTTTATGCCATGATTCGGCATGGTTGGGCATGGAGTCAAAGAGTACGCCATCCATGTCGAACAATACAGCCTTCAGTTGGATAGAGTCGTATCCGTGGGTGTGTAGATAGTTGTTTATTGCTTCTTGAAACATAGAATAAATGTATAGTTATTACTTCCAAAGATTGTAGTCGTTGGTTTTTGAATAAAGTGAAGAATCTGTAAGCATTTGTTTTATGCTTTCAGATTCTTCACTATCATTCAGAATGACATTGATAAATGACATTCTTTATAGGTTCTGACGATTATAATCTTGCTTGGATAGCTTTGGATTCTTCTTCGTATCCCGGTTTGTTTAGCAGGGCGAACATGTTTTTCTTATATGCTTCCACACCCGGCTGGTTGAACGGATTCACTCCCAGCAGATAGCCGCTGATGCCACAAGCTTTTTCGAAGAAATAGATAATTTCTCCTAAATAGTATTCGTTCAGTTCCGGAATAATTAGGCGCATATTGGGTACACCGCCGTCAACGTGAGCCAGTTGGGTGCCCAGCTCTGCCATCTTGTTCACTTCGTCCACACGCTTTCCTGCCAAGAAGTTCAGGCCATCCAGATTTTCATTATCCGAGGGTACCTGAAGGGTGTGCTCCGGATTTTCGATAGAAATGACTGTTTCGAAAATAGTGCGTTCTCCTTCCTGAATCCATTGTCCCATAGAATGAAGGTCGGTAGAAAAATCGACAGCCGACGGGTAAATGCCTTTGCCGTCTTTGCCTTCTGACTCTCCGTACAATTGCTTCCACCATTCATTCATATAATGTAATTTAGGATTGAAGTTAACCAGAATTTCAATTTTCTTGCCGTTTTTGTACAATTCGTTACGTGTGGCGGCATATATGGCAGCCGGATTTTCGGCATACGGAGTAGCCGATCCGCATACTGTTTCCATCGTGCATGCACCTTCCACCAATTTTTCGATGTCGAAACCTGCCACTGCGATAGGCAACAAACCTACCGGTGTCAGAACTGAGAAACGACCGCCTACATTGTCGGGAATAATGAAAGTTTTGTATCCTTCTTTGTCGGCTGTGACGCGTGCGGCACCTTTCTTGGCGTCTGTAACGGCAACGATTACTTTTTTTGCCATTTCCTTACCCAGCTGGTCCTCGCATTGTTTTTTCAGCAGGCGGAAGGCCAAAGCTGTTTCTGTGGTTGTACCAGACTTTGAGATATTAATTACGCCGAATTTCTTGTCTTTCAGGTATTCTGTTAGTTCGAACAAATAATCTTCACCGATATTATGTCCTGCAAAAACGATAATAGGCTCATCTTGTTTGGCCTTTAACCATTGGAAACTGTTAGACAGAGCTTCGATTACAGCGCGTGCTCCCAGATAGCTTCCACCAATGCCGGCAACGACCACTACTTCGCAATTGTCGCGCAATACTTGGGCGGTTGATTTCAAGTCGGCCAAATGTTCTGCGGTTATAGACGAAGGCAGGTGTAGCCAGCCTAAAAAGTCGTTACCTTGACCCGTACCGTTTTCCAATGTTTCCATACAGGCCTTTACTTGAGGTTCGTAAGCGGCGATTGTCTCTTTAGAAACAAAACCGGCTACTTTGTCGATGTTTAAACTAATATTTTTCATGTATCTGAGATTTTATCTGAATGAATCTGTTAATAACTTAATTTCAATCATGGGCGAGATGCGCTCGTACAGAATGTTATAAACGGCATCTACGATAGGCATATTCACGTGCAAGTGCTTGTTTAATTCCTTGATACATTTTGTTCCATAGTATCCTTCGGCAATCATTTCCATCTCGATTTGTGCACTTTTTACGGAATAACCTTTACCGATCATGGTGCCAAACACACGGTTACGGCTGAAGTTGGAGTAAGAAGTAACCAGCAGGTCGCCCAGATAGGCGGAATCATCGATGGAACGTTCTACGGGATGCACGGTGTTCAGAAAACGGTTCATCTCCTGAATGGCATTCGAAATCAATACAGCTTGGAAGTTGTCTCCATATTTCAGGCCGCTGCAAATACCGGCGGCAATGGCATAAATGTTTTTCAGCACCGAAGCATATTCTATGCCTGCCACATCCGGACTGACAGAAGTTTTGATGTAATGTCCGGCCAGCTGGCGTGAGAATAGTTTAGCCTTATTAGTATCTTTGCATCCAATGGTCAGATAGGAAAGACGTTCCAAGGCTACTTCTTCCGCATGGCATGGGCCCGCAATGACGGCGATGTTTTCTTCGGGAACACCGTACACTTGATGAAAATAATCGGAAACAATCAAGTTTTCGTCAGGGACGATACCTTTGATAGCAGTGACAATGAACTTGTCCTTTATTTTGGTTTTCAGCTTTTTTAGGTGGATTTTCAGATAAGGGGAAGGGGTCACGAATATCAAGGTGTCCGATTCTTTCACCACTTTATTGATATCTGATGAAAAGTTGATGTTTTTTATATCAAAGCGCACACTTGTCAGATAAGCCGGATTATGTCCCAAACGCTTGAATTCTTCGATCCTGTCATCGCGGCGCATATACCAGTTGATTGATTCAGCCTGAGCCAAGACTATCTTTGCAATAGCCGTGGCCCAGCTGCCACCACCCATTATCGCTATTTTACCGGGCAATTTCATGCTTCTTATTTATAGTGGATAATTGACAATGAATGTTTTGACAATTCATTCTTCAATTCTTAATTCTCTATTTGAGCGATCCATCCGGCTACTTCGTCCACCGTAGGATTGGCCAACTCCAATTTATATTTTTTATTGATACCACAGATGTCCATGTGCAACTTTTGCGGGTTTACTTCCTTCATATCCTTTACCAGGTTGTAGCCTGCTTTTTGGATCACAGGAATCCACTCTTCGGCTATGCCCAGTGCCATGAATTTGGCCGGAGCGTCTTTCGGAGTTACTTTTTCGGGACGCATTTGGGGGAAGAACAATACTTCCTGAATAGTGGTCTGCCCTGTCATTAACATAACCAGACGGTCGATGCCGATGCCGATACCTGATGTGGGAGGCATTCCATATTGCAGTGCGCGCAAGAAATCCTGGTCAATAATCATCGCTTCATCGTCACCCTTGTCGGCCAAACGCATCTGTTCCTTGAAGCGTTCTTCTTGGTCTATCGGATCGTTCAATTCCGAGTAAGCGTTAGCCAGCTCCTTGCCGTTTACCATCAACTCGAAACGTTCGGTCAGCCCCGGTTTGGAACGATGCATCTTGGTCAGTGGCGACATTTCTACCGGATAGTCAGTAATAAAGGTAGGCTGGATGTAAGTTCCTTCGCAGAATTCTCCGAATATTTCGTCAATCAGCTTGCCTTTACCCATTGTGTCGTCTATCTCTTCCATTTTTAGTTCTTTGCACACCTGACGGATTTCTTCTTCACTTTTGCCGTTCAGATCGTAGCCTGTCTTTTCCTTGATAGCATCGAGGATGGGCAGACGGCGGTAGGGGGCTTTGAAACTGATGGTTTTTCCGTCTATCACACTTTCTGTACAACCGTTTACGGCGATACAGATCCGTTCCAGCAACTTTTCGGTGAAATTCATCATCCAATTGTAATCTTTGTACTGAACGTAAAGTTCCATACAGGTGAATTCGGGGTTGTGGCTCTTGTCCATACCCTCGTTGCGGAAGTTCTTGCCTATTTCATATACTCCTTCAAAACCGCCCACAATCAGTCTTTTCAGATAAAGCTCGGTTGCTATGCGAAGATAAAGGTCTATGTCCAATGAATTGTGGTGAGTGATGAACGGACGTGCGCTTGCTCCGCCAGCAATGGATTGCAGGATAGGAGTTTCCACTTCTGTATATCCGGCTTCATCCAAAGCGTTGCGTAGGGTTTTCACTATGGTGGCACGTTTCAAGAAGGTTTCTTTCACTCCATCGTTTACTACCAGATCGACATAACGTTGGCGGTAACGCAATTCGGGATCTTCAAACGAGTCGTAAGCCACTCCGTCTTTGTATTTTACGATAGGAAGCGGCTTGATGGACTTGGACAATACGGTCAGTTTCTTGGCGTGGATACTGATCTCGCCCATTTGGGTTCTGAAGACAAATCCTTCGATGCCTACAAAATCGCCAAGGTCCAGCAGACGTTTGAATACTGTGTTGTACAATTCCTTGTTTTCATCCGGACAGATGTCATCGCGGGTGATATACACCTGGATGCGTCCTTTGGAGTCCTGCAATTCGAT
>CAMWGU010000004.1 GCA_947173895.1 uncultured Bacteroides sp.
GCGGCTCATCCTTCGGCCATGCGCGGCATGACCGCCTACAGCCTGAGCCGCATCCCTTAACGCAATGGATCGGACGATATTTGGTTGTTACCATAAATGATGATATAAAAATGAAACAAATAGCATTGTTAGTGGCTTTGTTTTTGGGAAGTGTATCTATGTTTTCCCAAGAGAAAGAATTGAGTTGGGAAGAGTTGCAGGCGCAATATGAGTTCCCTGAATGGTATACAAACGCCCGTTTTGGCATTTGGGCAACCATCGGTCCGCAATCGCAACCCCGTATGGGCGGAGGATGGTATGCCCGCCACATGTTTCAACAGGATGTAGGCGGACAGACTTTCGGACGCAATGCGTATACATACCACGTAAAGACATACGGCCACCCTTCCCAGCGGGGATACACGGAGGTGATCAATCAATGGAAAGCCGAACATCTGAATACAGACGCTTTGGTGGCCTATTTTAAATCGTTGGGAGCAAAGTACATCGTGGTACATGCCAACCATCACGACCATTTCGACAACTTTTCGTCCACGTATCAGCCTTGGAACTCGGTAAATATGGGACCTAAGAAAGATATAGTAGGCTTGTTCGAGAAGTCTGCCCGCAAATATAAGTTGCCTTTCGGGGTTAGCTCGCACGACGACCGTTTCTTGGACTGGTGGCTACCTGCCTTTGAATCCGATGCTTCCGGAAAGTATAAAGGCATCCCCTACGAAGGCCGAATGACAAAGGCCGACGGCAAAGGCAAATGGTGGGAAGGATATGACCCGGCACAGCTATACGGGCTTCCCCCCGAAAAACGTACTCCGGAATACGAGAAAAAGGTGAAAGAAAACTATCTCCGCCGCCAACAGGAACTGGTCACCAAATACAATGTAGATCTCCTTTGGGTGGACGGCTATGGTTTCCCGTACGGAGATTATGGCAAAGAGGTATTCCGCACTCTATTCAACAACAGTCTGAAACGGAATGGAAAAATAAATGCGGTAGGCATTGCTAAGGTAGAAAAAGAACCGATGCTGGTGAAGGACATAGAGGCGGGAGTTGCCAATAAGATGTTGCCTTACCCGTGGGATGGAATCTTTACCTTTACACACTGGTTTTACAAAGAAGATGATGCCTTGATGCACGATGCCCGTACCATCATCGAATTAACCAGCGATATTATCAGCAAGAACGGCAATATGCTCTTGAATGTGGAACTGATGGGAGACGGCACCATTGCACCCGGCCATAAAGGGATATTGGACGAAGTGGGCCACTGGATAAACATCAACGAAAAGGCAATTTATGCCAGCAAACCCTGGAAAATATATGGCGATAATTTGAACTCGTGCAAGCGCGTCATGGAGCGGAATATAGTGAATGCAGACGTGGATAACGTGAATGCAAACGCAACGGATGAAAACTTCAATGCACGTACGGTAAGAAGCACTCCGTATGGACACAACGAAGTAAGATTCACCACTCAGGGTAACAAGCTGTACATTTTCGTCTTGAACCCGATTGAAGGAACCATAGAACTGCCTGCACTAGGACTTGACTCGCCACAGCATCCTTCTAAAATCACCTCCATCAAGATGCTGGGAAGGAAAGGAAAGGTAAATTTCCAGCAAGACAAAGACAAGCTGATCCTTGAAGTACCCCACAAACGCCCCACTTTATACACGACAGTATTCGAAGTGAAAGGTGCGCTGTAAGGGGGTTACTTGCCCTTCACTATTTTCTTGATATCATTCAGCTTGTTCAATGCTTCAAGAGGAGTCAGGTTATTGACATCCAAGTGCAGGATCTCATCCCGTATCTGGCTCAACACGGGATCGTCCAGCTGAAAGAAACTGAGTTGCATCCCACTGTGTGCAGACGCCGGTGCCACCGCAGGCTTGGCAATGCCTTGCTGCCGGTTGTCGGCTTCCAGTTGGTGCAGGATTTCATTGGAGCGCTTTACGATGCTTTTGGGCATGCCCGCCATCTTTGCCACATGGATACCGAAAGAATGCTCGCTGCCGCCTTTCTCCAGTTTGCGTAGGAAAATCACTTTGTTGTCTATCTCCTTTACGGACACATTGTAGTTCTTGATGCGCTTAAAAGACTTCTCCATCTCGTTCAGTTCATGATAGTGGGTGGCGAAAAGCGTACGCGCCTTGGCTTTGGGATGCTGGTGAATATGCTCCACAATGGCCCAGGCAATGGAAATGCCGTCGTATGTGGACGTTCCGCGCCCCAACTCGTCAAACAATACCAAGCTGCGGGCGGAAAGGTTGTTCAGGATGTTTGCCGCCTCGTTCATCTCGACCATAAAGGTAGATTCGCCCACCGAAATGTTGTCGCTGGCTCCCACTCGAGTGAATATCTTGTCTACCATGCCGATACGTGCGCTCTCGGCAGGCACAAAGCTACCTATCTGTGCCATCAGAGTGATCAGTGCGGTTTGGCGCAGTAAAGCCGACTTACCCGCCATGTTGGGACCGGTAATGATAATAATCTGCTGGGTTTCCGAATCCAAAAAGACGTCATTGGCAATATATTTCTCGCCTGCCGGAAGCTGCTTCTCGATGACGGGATGACGGCCTTGCCTGATGTCGATCACATCGCTGTCCTCCACAATGGGACGGATGTAGTGATTCTCTCTTGCCACATTGGCAAAGGCCAGCAGGCAGTCCAGGCGGGCTATCTGGTTGGCATTAATCTGAATGGCGGGAATAAATTCGGCCAAGGCAAACACCAAGTCGTTGTATAGTTTCGTCTCAAGTACCATAATCTTGTCTTCGGCACCCAAAATCTTCTCCTCGTATTCCTTCAGCTCCTGGGTGATATAGCGTTCGGCATTGACCAGTGTCTGTTTGCGTATCCAGTCGGACGGTACCTTGTCCTTGTGGGTGTTGCGCACCTCGATGTAATAGCCAAACACATTGTTATAGGCTATTTTCAGGCTCGGTATGCCGGTCTGTTCGCTTTCGCGCTGTTGCACCCGAAGCAGATAATCCTTGCCGGAGAAGGCTATGCGGCGAAGCTCGTCCAGTTCCGCGCTCACTCCGTCGGCAATGACCCCACCCTTGTTCACCAGCAAAGGAGGATCGTTCTTTATCTCTTTCGCTATCTTGTCGCGGATGGAAAGGCATAAGTTCAGTTGCTCGCCAATGCGGCGGAGGCTCTCGTTATCGGCGTTCAGACAAGCGTTCTTTATAGGCTCTACAGCCTGCAAGGCCACTTTGAGCTGCACCACCTCGCGCGGAGAGATTCGTCCTACGGCGGCCTTCGACACGATACGTTCCAAATCGCCTATCAGATGCAGTTTTTCTTCTATGAAGTCTTTGAAGTCGGGCTCGCGGAAGAAATACTCCACCACGTCCAGACGCTCGTTGATAGGTTTCTCGTCCTTCAGCGGGAAAACCACCCATCGCTTTAGCAGGCGGGCCCCCATCGGGCTGAGGGTGCGGTCAATCACGTCCAGCAGACTGGTTCCTCCCTCGTTCATGCTGCCGGCCAGCTCCAGGCTGCGCACCGTGAACTTGTCCAGCCGCACATAGCGGTCCTCTTCGATGCGCGACAAGGAAGTGATATGGCCTATCTGGTAATGCTGCGTCATGTCGAGGTATTGCAAAATGGCTCCCGAAGCTACAATTCCGTTCTTGAGATGCTCCACGCCAAATCCTTTCAGGTTCTTGGTCTCGAAGTGCTTCAACAGCTTCTCGCGCGAGGTGCTTTCATTAAACACCCAGTCATCCAGTTCGAACGTAAAGAACTTGCTTCCGAAATTCCCCTCGAACATGCCACGCCTGCCCCGTTCGAACAACACCTCCTTGGGAGCGAAATTGTTCAACAGCTTGTCCACATAGTCGAAAGGCCCCTCGGCAGTCAGAAACTCACCGGTAGAAATGTCGAGGAAGGCCACACCACAAGTGCTTTTCCCAAAATGGACGGCAGCCAGAAAGTTGTTCTCTTTATAAGAAAGGACATTGTCATTGATGGCCACGCCCGGAGTCACCAGCTCGGTAATGCCCCGTTTCACCAGTTTCTTGGTCATCTTGGGGTCTTCCAGCTGGTCGCAGATGGCCACACGTTTTCCGGCCCGCACCAGCTTGGGCAGATACGTGTCCAGCGCATGAAAAGGAAATCCGGCCATTTCCACACTCTTGGCCTGTCCGTTGGCACGCTTGGTCAGCGTAATGCCCAGAATCTCCGAAGCAACAACAGCATCTTCCGAATAAGTTTCGTAGAAGTCTCCACAGCGAAACAGCATAATTGCATCGGGATGCTTTGCCTTCAGTTCGAAAAACTGTTTCATCATCGGAGTTAGAACCACATCATTTGCCACTATATCGTCCTTTCTTTTTTTAATAATTACTATACCAACGGACAAAGATACGAATTAGCGGATTGAATCAGAAACAGTATAAAGAAAAAAATCTATCTTTGCACGATCTAAACATATAGAATTTATGAGAGAAATAAACGTAAACCAACTGACAGACAACCTGTTTGAAGCCATTAGCAAGGAATGGATGCTAGTGACTGCCGGCACCAAGGATGAGTTTAACACCATGACGGCCAACTGGGGAGGCATGGGCTACCTGTGGAACCGTCCGGTGGCCTTTATCTTTATCCGTCCCGAACGCTACACGTTCAATTTTATAGAACAAAACGACTACCTGACCCTCTCTTTCCTGGGCGAAGAACACAAAGAGGTACACAAAATATGCGGAACCCGTTCGGGCCGCGATATGGATAAGGTGAAGGCAACAGGACTGCTTCCCCTGCCTACCCCGAACGAAAGCACCACATTCGAACAAGCCCGTCTGACTTTTGAATGTAAGAAACTATATGCCGACCTGATCAAGCCCGAGAATTTTATCGACCCAAGCATAACAGACCGATGGTATGACAAAGCGCATGGCGGTTTCCACAAGATGTATGTAATGGAAATTGTACGCGTTCTGGCCCGTTGAATGTAAAACAGACACGCCTTCAGGCAGGGCTTTTTATACGTACGTACGTGTTTTACGACGCAAAAATACACCCGGCAACGAGGCAGAAGATTAGGCAGGCAACCTATTTTTTTTAGATAGCAGAAGTACAATGAAAAAATGTTTTTCGTAGCTTTGCAACATAAAGCATATTACCATGGTTAGAAAATTCGATTTCCTTGTTATCGGCTCGGGACTTGCCGGAATGAGTTTCGCTCTGAAAGTAGCCCACAAAGGCAAAGTCGCCCTAATTTGTAAAGCAGGACTGGAAGAGGCCAACACCTATTTTGCCCAGGGAGGTATAGCCTCTGTTACCAACTTGAAAGTAGATAATTTCGAGAAACACATAGAAGACACAATGATTGCCGGCGACTGGATCAGCGATCGCACGGCCGTAGAAAAAGTGGTACGCGAAGCACCGGCACAAATCAACCAGCTGATAAAATGGGGAGTGGATTTTGACAAAAAGGAAAATGGAGACTTCGACCTTCACAAAGAAGGAGGACATTCCGAATTCCGGATCCTGCACCACAAAGACAATACAGGCGCGGAAATACAAACCAGCCTGATAGTAGCAGTCAAGGCACATCCCAATATCACCATATTCACAGACCATTACGCGGTGGAAATCATCACCCAGCACCATCTGGGAATCATTGTCACCCGCCATACACCGGGCATCAAATGCTTCGGTGCCTATATCCTGAACGAGAAAACAGGCGAAGTAGACACATTCCTGTCCAAAGTGACTGTCATGGCCACCGGCGGATGTGAAGCTGTATATCGAAACACCACCAATCCGCTGGTAGCCACAGGCGACGGAATAGCTATGGTATATCGTGCCAAAGGAGCGGTGAAGGATATGGAGTTCATCCAATTCCATCCCACGGCCCTCTTCCATCCCGGAGACCGGCCCAGCTTTCTTATCACCGAGGCTATGCGTGGCTATGGTGCCGTATTGAAAAACCAAAGCGGAGAAGAATTCATGCAGAAATACGATCCACGCCTGTCGCTGGCACCGCGAGATATCGTGGCACGAGCCATCGACAATGAAATGAAACAACGGGGCGAGGATCATGTATATCTGGATGTGACACACAAAGACCCCGAAGAAACCCGGAAACATTTCCCAAATATCTATAAGAAATGTCTCAGTCTGGGCATTGACATCACCAAAGACTATATCCCTGTGGCACCGGCCGCCCATTACTTGTGCGGAGGTATCAAGGTGGACCTGGACGGACAATCAAGCATCAACCGCCTGTATGCCATCGGCGAATGTTCATGCACCGGCCTGCATGGAGGAAACCGGTTGGCTTCCAATTCACTGATAGAAGCTATGGTATATGCCGAAGCAGCAGCCGGCCATGCGTTAAGCGTACTGGATCGGTACGATTTTAATGAAGATATCCCCGAATGGAATGACGAAGGAACCATGAACAACGAAGAACGTGTGTTGATAACCCAAAGCATGAAAGAAGTGAACCAAATTATGGAAGCATACGTAGGTATTGTGCGCAGCAACACCCGACTGATACGTGCATGGAACCGCTTGGACATCTTATATGAAGAAACCGAACGATTGTTCAAACGCAGCAAAGCTTCGCGCGAACTGTGCGAACTGCGAAACATGATCAACATCGGATACCTGATTACCCGTCAAGCCATGGAGCGCAAAGAAAGCCGCGGACTACATTACACCATTGACTATCCACATGCAGCCAAGGAAAAAGAATAAAGACCGGAAGAAATACATCGGCACACCATAAAATGAGGGTATCAAAATATAGGTGCCCTCATTTCATTTTTACAGCACATATTTGTAAAGGGCATAATTCCCATCTTCGTCAAATCCACTTAAATAGGCGGTTTTTCCGTTTTAAACAATTTCAAATCAGGGGTATTGGCAGACACACAGAGAATCCTTGGGCTTGATTCGGAAACAGAATTCACAAAAAAGACCGGAAGGAGAAACGGTTTGCCCTCTCCTTCCGGTCTTTTATTATTTATAAATTGCTGCTATTATTTAGCAATCACCAGATAATAGTTCTTCTTTCCACGCTGAACCAACAGATATTTTTCGTCCAGCAAATCGGCAACTGTAATAATCTGATCGAAAGCACTCAGTTTCTCCTTATTCAACGAAACACCACCTCCCTGTACCAGCTTGCGCATCTCACCTTTTGAAGCGAATACAGCAGCTTGTTCGGTCAACAAGTCTACAGCCTTCACTCCTTCGGCCAATGCATCGCGCGACACTTCAAACTGAGGCACTCCTTCGAACACAGCCAGCAGTGTATCTTCGTCCAGTTTCTTCAATGCCTCGGAAGTGGCATTGCCAAACAAGATGCCCGATGCCTCGACAGCCGCATTGTAATCTGCTTCCGAATGCACCATGACAGTCACCTCTTTGGCCAAACGCTTCTGCAACACACGCAGATGCGGAGCCTCAGCATGCTCGGCTGTCAATGCCTCCACTTCTTCCTGACTCAACGAAGTGAATATCTTGATATAACGGGCAGCATCCTCATCGCTCACATTCAACCAGAACTGATAGAACTTGTAAGGAGAAGTGTAATGCGGATCGAGCCAGATATTGCCCGATTCGGTCTTGCCGAACTTGCCGCCGTCAGCCTTTGTAATCAGCGGACAAGTCAATGCAAACACTTCACCGCCATTGGTACGGCGAATCAATTCGGCACCGGTGGTAATGTTGCCCCACTGGTCTGAACCACCCATCTGAAGCTTACATCCCTTTGTTTCGTATAGATGCAAGAAATCGTATCCTTGCAGCAACTGGTAGGTAAACTCTGTGAACGACAAACCATCGCGAGCCTCACCGTTCAAACGCTTCTGCACGGAATCCTTGGCCATCATGTAATTGACCGTAATGTGCTTACCTATCTCGCGGGCAAAATCAAGGAAAGTAAAGTCCTTCATCCAATCATAATTGTTCACCAATTCGGCCTTGTTGGGAGCATCGCTCTCAAAGTCAAGGAACTTGGCCAACTGCTTTTTTATGCAGGCCACATTATGACGCAAAGTTTCTTCAGTCAGCAGATTACGCTCCTGCGACTTACCGGAAGGGTCGCCAATCATGCCGGTAGCTCCCCCCACCAGTGCCAACGGTTTATGTCCGCAACGCTGAAAATGACGCAGCATCATCACACCACACAAGTGGCCGATATGCAAAGAATCAGCCGTAGGGTCAATACCCAAATAAGCAGTCACTTGTTCTTTAGCCAATAATTCTTCGGTGCCCGGCATCATCGTATGCACCATTCCACGCCATGTTAATTCTTCTACAAAATTCATCGAATGATTATCTAATTAAATAGTTGATTTATACTTTAAATGCCACAAAAATACAACTCTTTACCTGAAGAAACAACTCTTATTGCCGAAAAAAGATACTTCGAACGTTTTCCGCTATTCTGCCACACAAGAAAGAGGCTTCCACTGCTTTCTCCTCAGCCATACGCCCGATAAGAATCCGGATGTCCAACGCACTTTCATCCGTTTCGACCAACAAGCGTTCCAAAGGCAAATGCTGCAACACATCGGACTGGTATTTCTCCCCTAAAGAAAAAAAGATACCTTCCTGCATCAATCGGAAGGCCGTATGCAGATTATTACGAAACCCATGTACCACCCAAGGCATCTGCGGACGATACTTCCTTTTCAGCTCTATCAGTTCATTGAACGCCCTGACACAATGAACCACTAAAGGTTTCCCCACCGATTCACTCAACACAATCTGACGGATAAACACTTCTTTCTGCAACAAGACGTCAGCAGTCAGTTTGTCAATTCCCGCCTCTCCGATGGCCAGCACAGCCGGATGGCGCGCCACCTCGTCCAGCCTCTTCCAATCCATAAGACCGGCCTCCTTCGCTTTCCAAGGATGAATGCCTACAGAATAACAGCGCCCCTCTAGTGGATGAAAATAAGCCGGTTCCACATTGAGGATGCTCTCACCGAGCACGCCAGTCTCGCGATGTGTATGAATATCGAGCAGCATAGACAGACCTAAAATCAGGGAACCGGATCGTAGCCCGAACCTCCCCAAGGATGACAACGCAACAGACGGCGCACGGCCAGATAACAACCTTTGAACGGTCCATGCTTCTTGACAGCCTGAATGGCATATTCCGAACAGGTAGGTACAAAACGACATGAAGGAGGAGTCATCGGAGAAATATATCCCCGATAAAAATAGACAGGTAGCAGCAACAGCCAAGAAAGTACCTTTTTCATTTCATTTTTTCCACAATATGCAACAACAATCTCTTCACTTTGTCTTCCACCTCAGTCGATGGGTGAATCTGATTGTCCAGCCATATAAAGGCAATGATCAGCCGCCGGTTTTTCGAAACTGCCGCATTCAGCAACCAATGCTTGTTTTTACGGTAAGCCTCACGCACCTGACGCTTCACCAAATTACGCTTTACGGCACGCTTGAAACGCTTCTTGGACACACTAATCAGTATCGAAGCCCCCGGTTCTTCGTTTTCCAAAAGCGGCAGCTGCATATACACCACACGCAACGGAAAAGCCGGAAACGACTTGCTTCCTCCCGAAAAGAGACGCTCTATCAGCGTCCTACTGCTCAGACGCTCTTTCTTATTGAGTGTATATTCCGCCATACTTTTTTCTCCTTTTTTTGATTCAAAACAAAGAGACCGGAGGCTCCAGATCACAAAGTTATCACTTTATAGATACAAAGCCCCCAGTCTTTAAAAAACAGAAATTAAAAGTTAATCCTTATTATGTTCACGGATAAACAAATCCAATGCAGCCGTCATAGACGGAGCCTCTGCCGAGGGAGCTTCCAAATCCAGGCGCAACCCGGCATCTTTCACCGCCTTGGCAGTAGCAGGACCGAAACATCCTATTGCAATGTTTTTCTGATCGAACTCCGGGAAATTCTTCATCAGCGAATTGATTCCGGCAGGACTGAAAAACAAAAGCATGTCATAATCAAACTCTTCTTCAGGAGTGAAATCATTGCTTACCGTACGATACATCACCACCTCGGTATGCTTGATCTTATTCTTATCAAGCAGCGTCTTGATTTCATCATTGTGCACATCCGACATCGGCACCAGGTATTTTTCCGAATTATGCTTTACCACAGAAGGCACCAGATCGGCAAATTTGCCGGTCGCCCCGAAAAACACCTTACGCTTACGATACTGTACATACTTCTGAATGTACAAAGCTATAGTCTCGGATGTACAGAAGTATTTCATTGTTTCGGGTACAGTTACACGCAACTCTGTACACAAATTAAAAAAATGGTCAATAGCATGCCGCGACGTAAAAATCACAGCTGTATGATCAAGTATAGAAACTTTTTGCTGTCTGAACTCTTTAGCCGACAAGCTCTCAACTTTGATGAACGGGCGAAAATCAATTTTCACACCGTACTTCTCAGCAATATCATAATATGGCGACTTTTCTGAAGTCGGCTTTGGCTGAGACACAAGGACTTTTTTTATATTCAATGTACTAAAAATTTAAAACCAGAATGTTATTCGCTAAGATAATCCCTTTCCACAGAACAAAATCAGGGAGTATTTCAAGGGCGCAAAAGTACAGAATTAAATGGAAAGCACCATACATTTTGTTGAAAAAATTGCTAATGCACTTATAAAACAATAGAATTTTAGCAATTATTACCACAAAAACCGTAAAATAAGGAGCAATCTGTGGTGACAAATCAAAATATACAATCAAAAGCACTATCGGAAAATACAAAAAGCCAGAACCTATAACTACGTTAAAATAAGAGTCCACCCAAATGGCATTACGTATTTTACTAAAGAATATCCAATTCACAAAACTATAAAAAAACCATTTGCCTATAAAGAAAAGAATCACATAGCCTATATAGATACTGAGCAGTAAATAATGAGGAACCGTACGAAAAAGAATCAAATCATGATCCGAAAAATAATCGTATACACAGAAACCCGACAAGATGCAGGTCTGTAAAATCAATACCAGTGTATAGCGCACATCAGATGCCGTAGTATCATCAAACAAGCTGGCACGTTCCTTGGACAAAACAAAATTCTTAAACTGCTGTTTAAGATGTTTTTTCCCATGTGCCAACACATAGGATACTAAAATAAAACAAAGAAACAACACACTGGTCACCATCCAATCCGAACGCAACTGATAAGGCAAGCGAATGCCACGCATGCCATCTTCTTTGGCCACATGCCACGTGCTTTGGGTCAAGGCCGTATCCAGACGGCTTTGCTCCTCTACATGCAACTGGAGGATATAGGTTACTCCGGGATGACAGGTTTCATTCATATCGCTGCAAGTTTACGCATTTCCTTATTCCACACCGGCACTGCATAGAGCAAACCTACAGCCTCTTCGGGCGTAGAAGCCACTTTCCAGATAGCACCATGCTCCTTACGCATAAAGTTCTCCTCCATCGCCTTTTGCAACATTTCCAGCAAAGGATCGAAGAATCCATTGATATTTAAGATGATAACCGGATGAAGATAAAGTCCCAACTGTTTCCAAGTTATTATTTCGAGCAACTCCTCCAGTGTGCCACACCCTCCGGGCAACGCAATGATGCCATCCGACAGGTCGGCCATCAGCCGTTTACGTTCGTGCATGGTTTCCGTCTCGATCAGACGAGTCAGTCCCGTATGATGCCACCCCTGCTCTACCATGAAACGAGGAATTACACCTGTCACCGTACCGCCGGCAACCAATACCGCATCGGAAACGGCTGCCATCAGACCAATGCAACCTGCTCCGTTGATCAGATTGATTTTTCTGGCAGCCAAACAACGCCCCAGTTCTTCTGCCGCCTCAACATATACATTGGCAAGTTTGGTGCTGGAAGCACTATACACACATACATTCTTTATGTCATTTTCCATATTACCCCTAATACTTGCGGGCGGATCCACCCTGTCATCCGTTCAGCGGAAAAACGCCGTACGTACAGATTGAATTCGCCCGTATGATTCCTGTATCCGGACCGGTTCGTTTACAAGCCGAATACTTCCTTTATCCGATCCACATAATCCAGTTTCTCCCAGGTGAACAGCTCCACCTCCAGCGTCTTTGCCTCGCGATACATGGATTCGTATGTCTTGGTCACTACTTTCGGTTCACGTCCCATGTGGCCATAAGAGGCTGTTTCTTCGTAAATAGGATTGCGCAGTTTCAGACGCTCTTCGATGGCTTTCGGACGAAGATCGAACAGTTCGTCTATCTTCTTGGCTATCTCGCCGTCGGTCATCTTCACGTTGCTGCGACCGTATGTGTTGACATAGATATTGATGGGCCGAGCCACGCCGATGGCATAGGACACCTGCACCAACATTTCATCGGCCACACCGGCGGCCACCATGTTTTTGGCTATATGGCGAGCGGCATAGGCAGCACTGCGGTCCACTTTGCTGGGATCTTTTCCTGAGAAGGCACCTCCACCATGAGCACCTTTTCCGCCGTAAGTATCGACGATAATCTTACGTCCGGTCAATCCGGTATCGCCGTGCGGGCCACCAATCACAAACTTGCCCGTAGGATTTACGTGATACTTGATTCGGTCATTGAACAGGGCCAGTACTTCTTCATTATGAATGCCTGCAATGACACGCGGCATCAGAATTTCAATCACGTCCTGACGGATCTGTGCCAGCATTTCCTCGTCGGCCTTCAGCTGGGCTTCTTTGGAATCGTCGGCCGGAGCGATAAATTCGTCGTGCTGGGTAGAAACCACAATGGTGTCGATACGCACCGGCTTTCCGTTATCATCATATTCTATGGTTACCTGGCTTTTGGCATCGGGACGGAGGTATGTCATCACCTTCCCCTCGCGACGTATTTCGGCCAGCACCATCAGCAGTTTGTGTGCCAAGTCCAGCGATAGCGGCATATAGTTTTCGGTCTCGTTCGTAGCATAACCGAACATCATTCCTTGGTCGCCCGCTCCCTGGTTCATCGGGTCCTCGCGTTCCACGCCTCGGTTGATGTCCGCACTCTGCTCATGAATGGCAGAGAACACACCGCATGAGTTCCCCTCGAACATGTATTCGCTTTTGGTGTAACCGATACGGTTGATCACTTCGCGCGCAATGCGCTGCAAATCTACATACGCTTTGGTTTTCACTTCTCCGGCCAGCACCACCTGTCCGGTAGTCACCAGGGTTTCGCAAGCTACTTTCGAACTGGGATCGAATGCCAACAGTTTGTCAAGCACAGCGTCCGATATCTGATCGGCCACTTTGTCGGGGTGTCCTTCCGACACCGATTCGGATGTGAATAAATATCCCATTTTAAATGAAAAATTAAGAATTAAAAATTAAAAGTTAATTCGTTAATCAGTTTGGGAAATTATCAGAGTAGATATACGCATCAAGGAAGAAAGTCAATGTGTTTTAGCATTTTTTTCTGTGGTTGCAAGCTACTCAAATCTCTCCACTGTTTTTAACGGTCGCAAAGATACACATTATTCCCGAACCGAAAGGCAGATTCCGTGTTCTTTAACACTGGAACTGCCATTATTTAACACCTATTTTTGATGCCGTCACGCCCCGCTCTTTCGTTTTTTATGCGTATCTTTGGGCATTTATTCACTTTAAACAAACATTTCAAATAGCTCATGAAAAAGATACTTTTATCCTTATTTACAGTTCTGCTGGCACTTTCCGTGCAGTCACAAAACAACCTGCGCCTGATGACATACAACATCAGGAATGCAAATGGGATGGACAACGTATGCGATATACAGCGCATAGCCAATGTCATCAACAAAGCCTGTCCGGACGTAGTAGCCATACAAGAAGTGGACAGTATCACCCACCGCAGCCAACGGAAATACATCCTGGGCGAAATAGCCGAATGCACACAGATGCATGCCTTCTTTGCTCCCGCCATCAATTACGACGGAGGAAAATACGGCATCGGGCTTCTGTCCAAACAAGCACCCATCCGTGTGCAGTCCATTCCCCTGCCCGGACGCGAAGAAGCACGGGCCTTGCTCATGGCGGAGTTTGACAACTATATCTATTGCTGCACCCACCTGTCGCTCACCGAGGAAGACCGCATGAAGTCGCTCGAACTGATAAAGACATTCGCCGCCCAAAGCCGGAAACCTTTCTTCTTGGCCGGAGACATGAACGCCCAGCCCGAATCGGACTTCATCAAAGGTTTGCAGAAAGACTTCAGAATCCTCTCAAACCCCAAACAGCACACGTTCCCTGCTCCCGCCCCCACAGAGACCATTGACTACATCACTGCACTCAAACAAGACACGGAATCGTTTGCCCTCCTTTCGTCCCGCGTGCTGAACGAACCTGTGGCATCGGACCACCGTCCCTTGATTGCAGACCTTCGCTTACCCGAAAAGACAGAACAGATATTCCGCACCAAACCTTATTTGCAGAATCCTGTGGATAATGGCATCACGGTGATGTGGGAAACCAATGTGCCAGCCTATTGCTGGGTGGAATACGGAACAGACACTACCCAACTGAAACGGGCACGCACCCTGATGGACGGACAAGTGGTCTGCAACAATACGCTCCACAAGATACGCATCGACAACCTGCAACCCGGACAGACGTATTACTATCGTATATGCTCGCAAGAGATACTGCTCTACCAAGCCTATTACAAGATATTCGGCAACACCGCCCGCTCTTCTTTCAGCTCATTCACCCTGCCTGCCACCCATGCGGATTCGTTCACGGCCGTTGTTTTCAACGACCTGCACCAACACACCCAAACGTTCCGCGCCTTGTGCAAGCAGATTGAAAACATTGATTATGACTTCGTGATGTTCAACGGCGACTGTGTGGATGACCCCGCCAGCCACGACCAGGCAACCGCCTTCATCAGAGAACTGACCGAAGGAGTGCACGGCGACCGCATCCCTACCTTCTTCATGCGGGGAAACCACGAAATACGCAACGCCTACTCCATCGGGCTGCGCGACCATTATGACTACGTGGGCGACAAAACATACGGCGCGTTCAACTGGGGCGACACCCGCATCGTGATGCTGGACTGCGGCGAGGACAAAGTAGATGAACATCCGGTGTATTACGATCTGAACGACTTCACCCAGCTGCGCAACGATCAAGTGGACTTCCTAAAACAGGAGCTGGCATCCAAAGCCTTCAAAAAAGCCAACAAACGCATCTTGCTGCACCACATCCCGCTGTATGGCAACTACGAAAAGAACCTGTGCGAAGACCTGTGGAAAGAAATCCTGTCGAAAGCACCTTTCGATGTCAGCCTGAACGCACATACCCACAAATATGCTTTCCACCCGAAGAAAGAACTGGGCAACAACTACCCCGTCATCATCGGCGGAGGCTATAAAATGGACGGAGCCACAGTCATCATTGTCGAGAAAAAGAAAAACGAACTGAACATCACGGTGCTGAACGCGAAAGGCGAAACCTTGTTGCACCTCACCCTATAAAGAAGCCAAGCCCATGGAAAGCCAAACAAGAAAAAATATTGGATGGATAGACATGCTGCGCATAGCGGCCTGTTTCCTGGTTGTGTTCGCACATTGCTGCGACCCCTTCGTGGCGTCTTTCGACACCAATCGTTCCAACTTCCTGCAAGGATGCGCGCTGGGCAGTGCCGTGCGCTGCTGCGTTCCCCTGTTTGTGATGATGACCGGAGTGTTGCTGTTCCCCATACGGGGCGGCATGCACGAGTTTTACCGGAAACGTCTCGGGCGTATCGCGGTGCCGCTCGTCTTTTGGTCGCTCATGTTGCCCGTGCTCTATTTCATCTACCTGAACTACATAGGCGCGACAGACAATCCCTGTCTGGACATGTCCACCTTCAGCGGACGAATGACACTGGTGAAGATGGGGACATTCATCTTCAATTTCAACTATGACACCACTCCCCTTTGGTATCTGTACATGCTGGTGGGGCTGTATCTCGTCATGCCCATCTTTGGTACGTGGCTGGAACGCGCTTCGCGCAAAGAAGTGCGGCTGTTTCTCTACGTATGGGGCATTTCGCTGTTCCTGCCTTACGTGAAGATGGCCGCTCCCGCCCTGGGCTACATCGGCAACTGGGGAAACATGGACATTCTGGGCGTGTGCGACTGGAATGCGTTCGGCTCCTTCTATTATGTATCCGGATTCATCGGCTACCTGATACTGGCGCACTACTTGGTGAAATATCCGTTGCAATGGAGCTGGAAGAAACTGGGTGCCATCGGCATCCCCATGTTCGTGGTAGGCTATGCCATCACGTTCGGCGGATACCAGATCATGCAAGAACATTTCCCGGGAAACTACGCCTATCTGGAAATTGTATGGCTTTTCAGCGGCATCAATGTGTTTATGATGACCTTCCCCGTCTTTGTCTGCTTGCAGAAATCCGGTGTGCCTTCCTCGGCCGGACTGTCGCGGGTGGCTTCCACCACCTTCGGCATCTACCTGTGCCATTTCGTCTTTGTGCAAGTAGCCTACGACGTATTCGCCCGGCTGCTGCCCGAAGAAACTCCCGCCGCCATTCATATCCTCTGCATGGCAGTGGCGACTTTCCTTGTTTGCCATTTGCTGGTGCGGGGCATGTATGCCTGCAAATGGACTAAGAGACTGGTGGCATAAGAACGCAACAATGTTGCAGCCTTCTTGCGAAACGCCATATCCCCATCCCTATTGCCTGCTTTCTCCGTCAATAGGGATGGAGGTGGCATGGCTGCGACACGGCAATGACTCACCTCTGATGAAAACAAGCTTTACAACAGGCCGCTATCAATATACCCGAACTGGATTTCATCGTCCAGACTCAGAATAAGCCGCCCGTTCTCCTCGTCATAACAGAAGTGATTGATTTTCCTGCCCACGTCCAGCGTCTTCAAGTACTCTCCTTGGATATTGAACACATGAAGCACACGTGCCCCGTCATGATGCGCATAGTCACCTCCCACATATGCTGCAACAATCTTATCGCCGCAAATGGCAACATCGCTGAAATGCTTCTTCCGATCGCCACTTGCATCCCAGTTAGGGCCATATACGTTGCATTGCAGCTCTCCCTCCAGATTATACAAGCTGATTAAATCAAATCGCTGATTGCATTCCACCAACGTGTTGTGTGCCAAAGAGACAGCCAACACAATCCGCTTCTTGTCGTCTGCCGGATGCACATAGTCTATCGTCTTGAACTCCCCCGTCATCATATTCCATTTCCCGCTGGTCTGGTCGAAGGTGGAAACAGAGGTAGGTTTGATAACCACGCCATACGACAAGGTATCATTCACATAATAATAGTTACTGGGGAATGCCGTTTCGCCCAATTTGACTTTGGTTGTCGGCTCGTGTAGAGGATTGGCCAACAGGCTGTCCAAGTTGTAGCGGAAGATTTCAAGCTTCCCATGGTCCGTTACATAAAGGTCGTGTTCCTCTTCATTCCACGCCACCGTCCCAAGTATGGTTATCTCTTTCGGCCCTTGCCCTTTGTCGCCAAAGCTCACCACAGGCTCGAATGTCTGCTTGTCGAACACATGCACCTGCTTGTCAAACGATCTAAAATCGGCAATCACCAAATACCTGCCACAGACATACAGGTGCGCAAAATTCCCTATCAGGATATCCCCCGTGCTAATTTCTGTTACCTTGTCCCGCACGTCCACCCTGTTTGCCCGTTGCTTCTGCCATTTCCCGCCTTTCTGCTCCGAAGCACACGCACTGCAAAACAATACCACTAAAAAATAGAATACAACCTTCATAACTGCTATTATTGATTTGATGACAAATATACTCTTTTTCTATTCCACAAGCAACTTCCTCTACGCTTTCTTCACTGTTTTCCTATTTTCATCTGCCTAAGCAAGAAATATTTAAGAAAAAAAGACAGCGTTATATGATTGTATCATAATTGTATTTACTTTTGTTTGCAAAAGTAAAAATTGTCTTCACTTTTTTACTAATTTTGCATGCACAATAAACGCAACTATTTATAACAGCTGAATGAAATCCATACTATATACATCGCTGCTGTTCATCCTCCTCATCTCCGGATGCCGAAAGGATCAACCCATATCTCCACTGTTATAATCCGTGGAAATGCTATTGCCCGTATATGCCGACAGTGCTTCCGTGTTGCTCGACAGCGTGAAGACTCCCGACGAACTGGACGATGAAGACTTTGCCCGCTGGTGTATGCTGCGCGGCAAAGTGACAGACGAAACCACCACCGGACTGCCCCCCATCTACCAATGGAAACGGGCACAAGGATGGTTCACCAAGCACGGCACCCCGGAAGAGCAGGCACAAACCGCTTTGTATCTGGGCCGAGCGTACGCGGAAGACGGAGAATATGACAAAGCCATGAAAACTTATACGGATGCGCTGCAACTGGCCAAAGAACATCGGGCATACAATGTGGCTGGATATATTTGTACGTATATGGCAGACCTATATAAATTCAAAGAAACAATCAGTGAATGCCTGAAAAAGATGCAAGAAGCCTGCCAATTCTTCCGACAAACGGAAAACAATAAAAGTTATGCCTATGCCTTAAAAAGCCTAGCCTGTGAATGGGCACTAGCAGACTCCTTTCACCTTGCCGTGCCTTTGCTCCAAACGGCCGACTCTATCTCCCGATCCATTTCTAATAAAGACTTGACCTCTGCCGTAGCCAATGCCTTCGGAATAGTCTATGAAATGCAAGGGAAATATAAAGATGCCGAAAAATACCACTTGAAAGCTATTGAAGCGGACAGCGAAGAAAGTTATAAAGATTCTGTCGCCCTATTACATATATACATATAAAAGACAACCAGTTGGCAAAAGCATACGAGTTGCTTGAAACGATAGCAGAACATACCGACATTAATTATCATTTTAATAATGCACACTATCTGCTTTACAAGGCAGAAGGAAGATACAAAGAAGCACTTCATTACAAAGAAATCTGTTCCGATATACTCGACTCACTGACGATAGCCCAAAACAACATGAAAATATTGGAAATAGAAAAGAAATACAACAATGCCAAAGTACGCGAAGAAAACGAACGATTAAAAACTATACAGCAACGAAACTTTATCATCATTGTCATTAGTTTTTCTTTGCTTTTATTGTCTGTTGCCGGATATATCATCCACCGGCAAAAAATCAAGGCAAGACTCTACCAACAACAGGCCGAAGTAGATAAGATTAAAATAGAATACCTCCATTTATCTATAGAACTGGAGGAAAAGAAACAGGCATTGCAGACCGCCCTGTCAGAGCAAAGTCAAAAAGCCGAAAAATTACAAGCAGAAATAGAAACCATTTCCCTCAAATATCAAAAGCTTCAACAGCAACAATTGGAATCATCCGCCATCGGCAAAAAGCTTGCCACTTTGGTCAAAAAGAACAAGCTTGAAGACAAGCAGACGATTTCCAACGACAAGGCCTGGAAAGCTATCACGTTGGAAGTCGATAGAATCTATCCCAGATTCTATTCACTGCTGAAAGACACATTCCACCCGGCTCTTACGGAACAGGAATTTCAGTATTGCTATCTCCATATCTTCGGTTTCGATGGCAATGAAGAAGCCAAACTGTTAGGTATTAACCCGGACACAGTACGGACCAAACGCAGCCGAATCAATCAAAAACGTCCTAAGCAGTCAGGAGAAGAAGCGTCTTTACGAGATTTCCTTATCAAAAAGCAGCTAAATTAAATATTGAGAAAAGGAACAGCCACAAACAACTTAAATTCAAACGCACAAACCATTATAAATCAACACATCACCAACTTCACTGTACACGGCGCTGTACACGATTGTATTTGTAACTTGCTGATAATCAACACAAGCTGTTCATGCTAAATTCTGCATTTCCTATAGCTTTTAATCCTATACGTACTAAGTTTGCACAAAATTTAAAAACGTAATACGATTATGAACAAGTTAAAAACAAGTTTGGCTTTGATAGCCTTGATGATTCCTTTATTGGTTTGTGCAAAAGGAAGACGAATTGAACTACAAGAGAAATTAAACAAACATCGTTCCATTGTGGAAGTAATTTCTGTTGAAGCCTTTATTGATGACTTCAATAAAGAATTAACCATTGAATTCTCCGAAGAATGGGAACCCGTCATTATTGAAATTAAGTCGAAAGAAGGATGTATAGTATATAGCAATCTCTATATGCCTACCGCCAATTCTACCCTGTCTATTTCTTTAGAGAGTATTTCGGGAGGTGACTATACTTTAACTATATCAGACGAAAAGATGGCATTAGCTGGTGACTTTATTCTTGAATAAATGCAATATTAATTTTTTAATTACAAGCAACATGAAAAGATTTATTTATATATTTCTGGTAGCCTTTGGTTTCGCAGGAAACCTTTCGGCTCAGGTGAAAGTAGGCGTGCAAGCAGGAGCTAACGTGTCCGGCTTTGCAAGTAGTAGTTCCATGCCGGCCGAGAGTAGTCTCCGGATGGGTTATCAAGTGGGAGTGACGGCCGATTATGAGTTCAGCAACCATCTGGTGCTGGCATCGGGACTGTCCTTTATCAACCGGAACAGCAAATTGGAACTGGGACAGAACTATCCTTCGGGCGATGCGTTCATGCGCTTCCCGAATGTGGAAACATCGGTCAATTACTTGCAAGTACCCTTGACCATAGGCTACCGTTTCCACTTCGGCGAAGGGTTCTCGCTGACTCCTTCTGTCGGATTGTATGCTGCTTACGGGTTAGGAGCCGGCAGTTGCGCGCTTGATGTGAAAGCAGACGATGGTGAAGTCTCTTCTGTAGGCTGGAAGCCTTTGCAGGGCAACCGTGAACACGGGCTGGACGGTTTGCGCCGTTGGGACTGGGGAGGCACGGCAGCATTGAAAGCCATTATCGGCCGGCACTATACGGCAGAACTTTCTTACTCGCTGGGCATCATGAAGGCACAAACACTGTATGGCCTTCGCAACTCCACCTTGCAGCTTTCCGTAGGCTATCGTTTTTAATCCGAATAAACTAAACTATTTGTCTATATAGAAAGATGCCGGCATCCGGAAATGATGTTTCCCGTGTGCCGGCATTCGTTTTGGCATTGTAATTGTTTTGCGTATTTTTGTACACAATAAGGAAACATTATAATAATACACACCGGATCAGCAAATATTTTCGGTTGGCAACATTACGTCAGTCCGATATAATCATAGGAACATCGCAACCGATGGTATCTGTATTCCCAAGTCTTTTTGCTTCTTGACTAAGAGCCTTCGCCTGCCGAAACCAACACATTATTATTGTATTCCGGCCCTACATTGTCCGAAAACAACATTTTCTTGCATGGCTACCCCTTCAAATAATCCACAGTATTGACGTGACTCTACTTTTCCTTTCATCCTTTCATTAGTTGCCGAAACGCCCTGTTGATGGGGATTCCGAGAGTGAAATGACACTCCGTCGGGTCCTTTCAGCCTCCTTTCATCGGCACATGCAGTGAAACCGCTGAAGGCAGATGTGTGAAAGGATTCATACCGGTGGCTGAAAGGGTCGTGAGGGGATGTACTGTCATTTTTAACCGGTTGATTGATAGACGGTTTTACTAAAAATGAAAGGATGAAGGGAGAAGGAGAAGAAGCAACCTGATGAGGGGATGATGTACTTTGCACGTACGTACGTATGAGCCTATACATACGTATGTGTAAGCCTATACGTACGTATGTACAAGCCCACACATACGTACGTGTTTTTACGACAAGGCGAAATGTGTTGCGGCGCACAGGACAGGTCTGTGCAGTGAACAAGCCGGGCTTGTACGGCGAACAGGGCATGCTCGTGCGGCGAACAAGCATGCCTTGTTCCGGTGAACGAGCATGCCCTGTTCCATGATTTCCTAACGCCGGAGTGACAAGCGTCACCACATTAGAAACCTGGAGAGACCATAGTGTACCGGACATCTTCCCTTACCCATGAAACAATTTATCACAATTCTTTCAGCTTCTTCCCCAGCACCGGATGCACCACATCCGGTGCTATTTCCACCAACGGATCCATGACAAACCTCCGTCCGGCCATCAAAGGATGAGGAATCTCCAGTTCGGGCGTATGCAGTATCCGGTCGCCATAGAGCAGAATGTCTATGTCAATCAGCCGGTCGCTATAATTACCATCCACCGATTTCTTCGTACGTCCCAGCTCACGCTCTATCGCCTGCGTCTCACGCAAGATATCCGAAGGAGAAAGCACGCTCTCTACACAGCAGGCGGCATTCAGAAACGAATGCTCGGAAGAAAAGCCCCACGGGGCAGTAATATAAAAAGCGGAAAGGGAAGTCACCTCCCCTATCCGCTCATTTATCTTCCGGACAGCAGCATGCAGGTTCGCTTCTTTATCGCCCAGGTTGGTTCCAAGTCCTAAATAAACCTTCATACGCTGTTCTCATCTAATGTCACTTATCCAATATCAACATGGCGTCGCCGTATGTGCCGAAACGGTAATCTTCTTTCAGCGCAGTGTGATAGGCCTCCATCACCAAGTCATAGCCGCCGTAGGCAGCCACCAGCATCAACAGGGTGGACAGCGGCAGGTGGAAATTGGTCACCATACTGTTGGCCACCGAGAAATCATACGGAGGGAAGATGAACTTGTTGGTCCAACCTTCAAATTCTTTCAGGTGACCGTCTGTACCCACCGCAGTCTCTATGGTACGCATGACTGTCGTGCCCACCGCACAGACATTCTTGCCCGCATCCTTGGCCTCGTTCACCATGCGGCACGCATCCGCATTGACCCACATCTGCTCGGAATCCATCTTATGCTTGGTGAGGTCCTCTACATCAATCTCGCGGAAATTACCCAACCCGGCATGCATGGTTACAAAAGCAAAGTCTATCCCTTTGATTTCCATACGCTTCATCAGTTCGCGGCTGAAATGAAGTCCGGCAGTAGGAGCAGTCACCGCTCCCTCATTCCGTGCAAAAATGGTCTGGAAGCGCTCGGCATCCTCTTCTTCGACAGGACGACGGATGAAGCTAGGCAACGGAGCTTCGCCCAACTCATACAAAGATTTTTTGAACTCATCGTGCGAACCCTCGTACAAGAAACGCAGCGTACGTCCACGCGAAGTGGTATTATCAATCACTTCAGCCACCATGGAGTCATCATCGCCGAAATAAAGCTTGTTGCCTATACGGATCTTGCGTGCCGGATCGACCAACACATCCCACAGATGAAGATCCTCGTTCAGCTCGCGTAGCAAAAACACTTCGATACGGGCACCGGTCTTCTCCTTATTTCCATACAAACGTGCAGGAAAAACTTTCGTATCATTAAAGATAAACACATCTTTATCATCAAAATAATCCAGAATATCCTTAAATATCCTGTGTTCAATTTGACCTGTTGACTTATGAACCACCATCAGACGCGATTCATCTCTGTACTTGGCCGGATGCAAAGCTATTTTATCCTCCGGCAGTTTAAATTTAAATTGCGACAGTTTCATCTTATCTCTCCTTATTCGTTTATAACTTCTTCAATCTCTTGCCGGTCAAGCCATTCCACAAAGCCGTCCACCGACAAGCAATGCTCCAGCCTCACCTCTCCCACCCGGGTACGTACCAATGCCGTCAGGTGTGCCCCGCTGTGCAAAGCCTCGCCTATATCGCGAGCCAACGCACGTATATAAGTCCCTTTGCTACACACTACCCTGATCTTGATCTGGGGCAGTTTGCACTCCAGCAGTTCTATTTCGTCAATCACCAGTGTTTTGGGCTTCAGTTCCACTTCCTCACCTTTGCGCGCCAAGTCGTAGGCACGTTTTCCATCCACCTTGCAAGCCGAGAAAACAGGCGGTACCTGCTCGATGCTGCCTATGAAACGCTGTAGCGTCTGCTCCACCAGTTCGCGGGTGATATGCTCCGTGGGATAGGTAGCATCTATCTCTTTCTCCAGATCAAATGAGGGAGTGGTGGCCCCCAACTGCAAAGTGGCAATATACTCCTTAGTGTGATACTGAAACTCCTCGATGCGCTTTGTGGCCTTTCCCGTACAAATAATCATCACTCCCGTAGCCAGCGGATCAAGCGTCCCGGCATGTCCCACTTTTATCTTTTTCACACCCAACTTGCGACAGATGTGATATCTGATCTTGTTCACTACCGCAAATGAAGTCCATTTCAGCGGTTTGTCAATGTATAAAACTTCTCCTTCCTTAAAATTCATCCCATTATATGCATGTACATGCTATCGTAACGGCACCGGCAATGGCGCAATAGATAGCAAAATATATCAACTTACCCTTCTTCACCACATTAATCATCCATTGGCAGGCCACACATCCCGACAAGAAGGCAGCCAAGAAGCCCACCAGCAATGACCATACGGATATGTCCGATATCCCGGCGGCAGCTCCTTTCATAATCTTCATGCCGTCCAGCAATGCCTCGCCCAATATGGGAGGAATCACCATCAGGAAAGAAAACCGGGCAAGTTTCTCCTTTTTATTGCCCAGCAACAAGCCGGTGGCAATGGTGCTCCCCGAACGTGACAAGCCCGGCATCACGGCACAGGCCTGTGCCAACCCGATGATAAACGCATCTTTCAGGCTGATGTTTTCTTTGGCACGGGGCTTGGCATAATAAGAGAACGTGAGCAACAAAGCAGTGAGCAACAACATGCAACCCACAATGAGCAAGCCCGAACCGAAAATTTCCTCCACATAGTCTTTAAAGAACACGCCCACAATACCAATAGGAATCATAGACACCAGAATATTGATGACATATTTTGTCGCCGCATTCATCTCGAACTTGAACAAGCCGCGGAATATCCATTCTATTTCTTTCCACAATACCACCAACGTGCTAAGCACCGTAGCCACATGTACCGCTATGGTAAACGTCAGATTGTCCTCACCCTGTATGCCAAACAAAGCCGAACCGATGGCCAGATGTCCACTACTGCTGACCGGCAAATACTCTGTAAGTCCTTGGAGCAAACCAAGAATCAATGCCTCAAACCATTCCATCTTTTAAATTGAGAATTAAAAATTAAAAACGTACTTCTTCGTCCTTGTCCTTTGGCTTGCGGACGATACCGTAAATCATAAATACAAAACCAAAGAAACATACTGCGGGAGCCACTTTGATGCGACGTACGCTGAAAATATCCGGTTCAAAATATCCTTCTGTCGAACCGGGTCCCGTCATAAGCAGAAAACCGATAATAATTACCGCCATACCTATGGCAAGCAAGATGAAATTAGTTTTATCAAAGGCAAATTTCCGTCTATCCATATCCTTTATAATTAAATGTAATACAACACACTGGCTTTCATGCGCAGATACTTGTTGATCGATATATATGCACACATGAAAGTGATGGCTACTCCGAATACAAGGACAGCACCCATCACCATCAGCAAAGTAAGAGGAGTAATAATCTCTATTAATTCGGGCTCATACTGTACCAATCCGTAGGCCATTCCTATCAACACCGCATCTGCCATGGCAGCAGACAACACACCAATCCATATATTCCGCACCAAAAAAGGACGACGGATAAAGCCCCAGCTAGCTCCTACCAACTTCATGGTATGAATAAGGAAACGCTTGGAGTATATTGTCAGACGAATGGTGTTGTTGATCAACGCAAAAGAAATCAGAGTAAGCAATGCGGCCAACCCCAACAACAGGAGGCTGATTTTCCGTATATTGCTATTCACGGCATCCAGCAAATCCTGTGGATAACTGACCTCCATCACTTTCTTATTCTGCATGATTTTTTCCGTTATCCACGAGATGCTGTCCGAATTGGCATAGTCGGCATGCAACTTTATTTCAATAGAGGCCGTAAAGGGATTGTAGCCCAAAAACTCGGCAGGATCAGTACCCATCGCCTCGGTCTGCTCTTTGAGCGCTTGTTCCTTCGAGATATAACATGTTGCTTTCACAAACGATTCCTCATTCAGCTTCTTCTGAAATTTCAAAGCTTCCGCCTCTTTCATGTCGTCACTGACAAGCACGGAAAAATTAATATTCTCGCGCACGTATCGGGATAGATTATGGGCGGATAGCACAAAAAACACCACCGTGCCCAACAAAAGCAATACCAACATCGTACTGATGCTGGAAGTAATGAACTGCATATCGAAAAAGGAGCCCGACTTTTTTCCCATAATCACTTCTTTATGAATACATAAATCATTGAACTACTCCGTTCCGTCTCAGCCAGAGAACTTAGCCATGCCCGAAGACCGGTCCACATTCCCCTGAAAAAAGGCAAACAACTACCTTTATATTTCTCGGTCAGCATAGACACATAAAAAGCATCGAAAGGCATCGGATGCTGTTCCACCAACTTAAAACCATGTTTTGCTCCGAATTGTTGCATCGTCGAGGGAGTGAAATGCCATAAATGGCGAGGCACATCATAAGCCGCCCACCATTCTTTGTATTTCTCCGCATCATAAGAACCTACATTGGGAACTGCCACTACCAACACTCCTTCGGCCTTCAACAGCACCGACAGTCTGTCCCACGTTTCATTCAGATGTTCCAAATGTTCCATCACATGCCACAGGGTAATGACATCGAAAGAACCGGCAACATAACCGGACAAAGCATCCTCGGCATCCACCTCCAAACCGAAATGCTCCTTGGCAAAAGCGCGTGCCTGCGCACTTTTCTCGACAGCACTCACCTGCCATCCACACGCTTTCATGGCATGACTGAAATATCCGGTACCGGTACCGATATCCAATAAGGTTCCCTCATCCATGCCGGACACCCGCCTCACCAATGCGCACTTGCGCCCAAGCATGTACTTACGCACCTGATGGTATACACGATTCATCAACCCCTTGCGGGTATCGGTGTGCGAAATATAATCGGGTGTCTCATAATACCGTCCGATTTCAGCCTCTACAGGTGCACCTTGCGTAAACATGAAGCCACACGCATCGCAACGAACCACACTGAACTGTTCGCCCGAAGCATAGTGATCCGTACAGGTGATTGCATGTTCCAGATGTTTCCCTCCGCACAACGGACAGGTATTTATATCGAGTATATCCACTTCTTGCCCTAATTTGCTGCAAAATAACAAATAAAATAGATGTGAAGGGCTATCCGTTAAGTACTTTTAAGAGTATATGTTCATTATTCACCCCCACTTTCCGTATATTTGTCGATATAATCTAATAAATAAATCTAGAAATGGAAAATAAAAAACTAACCCGATCCAACGACAAGATGTTGGCCGGAGTATGTGCAGGACTGGCCGACTATTTCGGATGGGACGTTACGATGGTACGCATTGTTTACGCATTCGCCACATTCTTCACCGCATTCTCGGGAATTATCGTTTACATCATCTTATGTATCGTAATGCCCGAAAAAAGATACCACGACGGATATAAAGACCGAATGAACGACAGGTTGCACAATCAATAAGCGAACAGAAGACCATCGTTCCCGTAATATCCAAAACAAGACAAATGAATTACGATACGCCCCTCCCCATCTAGTAGTGGTGCAGTTCAAAGGACGGGAACTCATACAGCACATATAGCAAATTCATATAGCAACATGGGAGGACATTATATCAACCCTAAAAGTGATACGCCCCCCATGTTGCTATGCTTATTCTACTTCTTTCTTGCTCCTCAACAAGATACCTCTTCCCCTTTTAAAGTAGCGGAGCTGGCCTCAGTAATGCGCACATGTACAAAATCGCCGACACGATGATTGCCACGGTCGAAGACCACCACCTTGTTCTGCTGTGTGCGGCCGAAAAGCTGCTCTTTGGAACGCTTGGAGACTCCCTCCACCAATACCTCAAACGTCTTTCCCACATCGCGGGCATTGCTTTCGGCAGAAAGCCGGTTCTGCAATTCGATAATCTCATTCAAACGACGGATCTTCACCTCTTCGGACACATCGTCAGGCAGATGCTTGGAAGCATACGTCCCGGGACGTTCGGAGTATTTGAACATAAAGGCGGAGTCGTATCCACATTCACACATCAACGACAAAGACTCCTGATGGTCTTCTTCCGTCTCCGAATGATAACCCGAGAATATATCGGTGCTCAATCCGCAATCGGGAATGATGCGGCGGATAGCCGCCACCCGTTCCAGATACCACTCGCGCGTATATTTACGGTTCATCAGCTTCAGGATGCGCGAACTTCCGCTTTGCACCGGCAGATGGATGTGCTTGCACACGTTTGGCATATCGGCAATGACCCGCAAGGTCTCATCGCTCATGTCCTTGGGATGCGAGGTGGTGAAACGGACACGCATGCCCGGCACTGCCTCGGCCACCCTGCGGAGCAACATCGGGAAGGTGATCGCCTCGCCCGCTTTCTCGAAACGGTATGAATTGACATTCTGCCCCAGCAGGGTCACTTCCTTATAGCCCTTGGCGGAAAGGTCGAGCACCTCGTTCAGGATGCTTTCCACATCGCGGCTGCGTTCGCGCCCGCGGGTATAGGGCACAATGCAATAATGGCAGAAATTATTGCAACCGCGCATGATGGACACGAAACCGGAAATGTGGTTGCCGCAAATGCGCGACGGAATCACCTCGCGATAGGTTTCGGTAGTAGACAGTTCCACATTGATGGCCTTCTCGCCCGCTTCCACCGAAGCAATCAGGTCGGGCAAAGCAAGATAAGCATCGGGGCCTGCCACGAGGTCCACATGATGATTCTCAATCAAATCATTCTTCACACGCTCCGCCATGCAGCCCAATACGCCGACAATCAGATTCCGGCGCTTGTTCTTCTTCATGGAGTGGAAAAACTCCAGGCGATTCAGTATCTTCTGCTCCGCATTGTCACGAATGGAACAAGTGTTCATAAACACGGCGTCCGCCTCGTCCAGTGTATCACACACCTGATAACCTGCCATTTGCATAATGGAGGCAACCACCTCACTGTCGGCCACATTCATCTGGCATCCATAAGTCTCGATAAACAGTTTCTTGTTGTCCTGTTCAGTTGCAGATTTAAAGTCTGCTCCTGTTGTTTCTTTCATATTTCTTTGATTTCTTTCATTCCGCAACCACCTGTTTTCAAAACAGTCTCTACCGCCGAGCCCCGAACAAGCTGCCAACGGAGTGAGACACATCGGCAAGGCGGCTACATCCAGTGGTTGCAAAAAGCATAACCGCTGCCGATATGGCAACAAAAATACGAATAAAAAATCATACTCCCGCCGCCTTGGATGGTATTTTTCGTACACCACCCTGCCCGGCATCAACAGCCGGGCTTGACTACCTCATAAAAAGCGATAACCAGATTTTCGGACTGTGCATCATATTGCCGGAAGAGAGCAGGATATTCACCGGCATGATTGTTGACGCAATAATCAATAAAGTCGGGAGAAAGCACGCCAAAGAACCGGCCTTTATACACTCCGTTGATCATGCTGATCAAAGGAATGGTGGGGGCAGCCTTGTTCTGCATCGCCTTGACGCAGCAGATTTGCTTGTCGTGGGCCAGGTCGTACAAAGCCGCCTGTATATATCCGCTTTTGCTGAAACAGAAATAAAGCAGGCTGTCGCATTCATACACATTGGATATGCCAAAGGCATAATCCGACTTTACCAGCTCCCATTCGTCAGCTCTTTCTTCTACCTTCGAGAAAGGAAGAGGATCGGGCAAATCAATGAAATAGCGCGCTTTGATGCTGTCTTTGCCCAGCTGATAGACCGTATTGTCGAAATTCCTACAATAATAGAGTGAGGCACCGTTGTCGTAAAAAGTCTGCATAGACGACGAACTGAAAATATAGTTTTCCTCGGCCTCATTGTGCAGAATATACCAGGTTGCCTTGCATGTCATAGCAGACAATCTGGTGGGCTTGGTCCCACACAAAAATCTTATCATCTACAATATGGATGTCATTGATTTGGGTGAGCAAAGGTTCGGGGGCGAGCTTCACATAAGAAGTCGCACGCAGATAGTCTTCTATGTGATTAAAGTAATCGCCTTCGGTATGGATAGGGATGGTCCACATTTGGTGGGCGACAACGAGGGGTGATTTTACATTGTAAGCATCCTCTTTTTTGTTTGTCGTAGTGCACGAGCAGGCAAGTAAGAAGATACAAAGTATAAAGAATAGTTTTTTCATCATGCCATTTATCTTTAAAAGATTTGCTAAACAGTATCAGTTTCTTCCAACGATTGAACCGCCTTTTCCATTTCGGGCAACCATTTTTCCCATCCCAAAGTAGAGGACGATACAAAATCTATCACATAGACATTCTTCTTGCCCTGAACGTACCATTTCTTCATTTTCATATATATATCCTTACCTGTTTCCTGATGTTTGACAGGTGCGCATTCCAGCTCCACCGTTCTATTCACCTTCGCATTGGCAGGCTTCCTCCAACCGACAGAACGATAGAACGCTTTATCTGTAAAGAGCAAACTGTCTCTTTTTTTGTATTACCTTATAGTCCTTACATTCCTTGAATTCTAAAACGGAAACAGAAATGCCCAGGCTCTTATCCGGACAGATTCTGGTCGTACACGTGGTTTCATATCCTGTAATGTTCCGCCTCATCGGCTTTTTGCTGGTTTGCTCTCCTGTACAGAGTTCCCAGCCTGCCACGAAATTCCACCTATACGTATCACCCTTTATTTGCTCATAAGAAACTTTTTGACCGCTGACATGAAGACAACACATAAGCCCGATTAAAAGAAAAACTGTATGCTTACTCAATTTGTACACTCCCTTTTTCATTAATTCCACAATTGGTTCCTATTTATCTCTCTTACCGAAGAAAATGATAGACAATCATGACAGAGGTATGAATAAAATTTTGAAAAGTCCATTCCTTTAGGTAACAATATTCTTTGGAGCCTTACGAAAAGTTATTCACAGCCTGTTTATTTCTTAAAACTCCGGCGGTGTTTTATAGAACACCGCCGGAGTTTTATAAGACACCGCCGAAAATCATTAGAACACCGGCGGTGTTTTAAGAATTAAGGCGGCCGTCAACAAGTATTCATCGAGCAACGAAGAAGTTTATGACCGCAAGACATGCGGTAAGCATGCGGCTAGCACTGCAAAGACAGCTTGATAGTTAAACAATATTAAAGGGATGAACTTTTTCCCGTATACGTCACCGATTCTCACGAATTATTTGCATTTTTGTGAATGAAAAACATTAGATTTTTTCATAGTTAAGGTTTAGGTTAAAAATACAAAGGAAGACAACTGGGAAGTTCTCTTCCTTTTTTTATGCCCTTTTATGCCCTTTTATAGAGGTAGTTCAGAAATTATTTCCTAACTTTGAGCCATTCATTATTAAAAAAGTAACGTATGGACATCATTCAAGTCATCACGCTTCTTGTAATCATCAGTGCGGCTATCATACAACAAGCCGTAAAATCAAATCGGGAGAAAAAAAACTTTTCTCTCCCCAAGACATCTCCTGACAAATTTGAAACAGAAGAGGAACCGTCTGTGCAAGAAACAAGTGCCCCCTCTGTAACCAATATATACAGACCACGACCTACACGCAGTTCCAACCTGCACAAACCCAAAAACACCTTGCTACACCAGCCGACAGTTCCTCCGAAAACAGACAACTCTCCTGTACGGCTGAACACCAAAGAAGAGGCAAGACGGGCATTCATCTATTCGGAGATTTTCAACCGCAAATATTAATATTAACAATACCAACAAGAATAACACAATTGAACATCATGGGATTTACTATTATTTCCGCAGCAGAAGCAGCCAGCTACATCAAGCATGGCTACAATATCGGACTTAGTGGCTTTACTCCGGCCGGAACCCCCAAAGCCGTGACACCGGAAATTGCCAGAATAGCAGAAGAAGAACATGCCAAGGGAAATCCGTTCCAAATAAGTATCCTGACCGGAGCCTCCACCGGAGACGCTACCGACGGGATTTTATCGAGGATAAAAGCAATCCGCTATCGTGCCCCGTATACGACAAACCCCGACTTCCGCAAAGCTGTGAACAACGGCGAAATAGCATACAATGATATCCATCTGTCACAAATGGCACAGGAGGTGCGCTACGGATTCATGGGCAAAGTGGATGTCGCCATTCTGGAAGCATGCGAGGTTACTCCCGACGGCAAAGTATATCTGACAGCCGCAGGAGGTATCGCCCCTACCATCGCACGCCTGGCCGATAAAGTGATCATCGAGCTGAACACCGCCCATAGCAAGAACTGCATGGGGCTGCACGATGTGTACGAACCGCTTGATCCGCCCTATCGCCGCGAAATACCTATCTACAAACCAAGCGACCGCATCGGCACGCCTTACGTGCAGGTGGACCCGAAGAAAATAATCGGTGTAGTGGAAATTAACAAACCCGACGAAGCCCGCTCGTTTACAGCTCCAGATCCTGTCACCGACCGGATAGGGCAGAACGTGGCCGACTTTTTGGCCGCCGATATGAAACGAGGCATCATTCCGGCAAGCTTCCTACCTCTGCAAAGCGGAGTGGGCAACATTGCCAATGCCGTATTGGGCGCATTGGGAAGAGACAAGACCATTCCTGCTTTCGAAATGTATACCGAAGTGCTGCAGGATGCAGTGGTCGATCTGATTCGACAAGGACGAGTGAAATTTGGAAGCACCTGCTCGCTGACTGTCACCAACGAATGTCTGCAAGGCATTTACAACGACATCGACTTCTTCCGCGACAAACTGGTGATGCGGCCGTCCGAAATATCGAACAGCCCGGAAATTATCCGCCGACTGGGTGTCATCTCCATCAACACCGCCATCGAGGCAGACATCTATGGCAACGTGAATTCTACCCATATCAGCGGCACCAAAATGATGAACGGCATCGGCGGCTCAGGCGACTTCACCCGTAATGCCTATATCTCCATCTTCACTTGTCCGTCAGTGGCCAAAGAAGGAAAAATCAGTGCCATTGTCCCCATGGTTTCTCACGAAGACCATAGTGAACACGATGTCAACATTGTCATCACCGAACAAGGAGTGGCCGACCTGCGCGGCAAGAGTCCGATGGAGCGTGCCCGGGCCATCATAGAGAACTGCGCACATCCGGATTACAAGAACATTCTTTGGGATTACGTAAAAATGTCTTCCAAAGGACATACTCCCCATTGCATTCCAGCCGCACTGGCCATGCACGACACTTTGGCCAAGAAAGGGGATATGCGCCTGATAGACTGGGCGGAATATAAATAACCGTTTTCCCGGATATATAAAACGACACATCTCCCGGCAGGATACATACATCAGCCGGGAGATGTGTCGTTTTTAGCCAAGAGATATCAGCCCAATTCCAGCTGCTTATCCACTTCTATCTGACGTACGAAATAGCTGTCATGGCTCACTACCAACAAAGTGCCCTGATAGGCTTTCAGCGTTTCGGTCAGTATTTCCATATTCCGAATATCAATATTGTTAGTCGGCTCGTCCAGAATGAAAATATCGGGAGTCTGCGCACCTACCATAAGACAGCAAAGAGAAAGCTTCATCTTCTCGCCTCCGCTCAGGCAGCCGCACCGCTTGTTCCATGTGGAAACCGGAAACAGAAAACGATTGAGAATCGTTTTCAATTCATTGTCATACAGTTTGCTATTGAATCGCGAAAGCTGATCTAATACCGACAGTTCATCACAGATAATGGAATATTCCTGATCCAGATAAACATAAGTCAATTCCTTATCCCGCATCAACGATCCCTGAATGGGAGAGAGGCTTCCGGTTATCAGCCGTAGCAAAGTAGTCTTGCCACTGCCGTTGCCTCCCTTCAAATGAATGCGATCGCCACTGCGGATGACAAACTCAAGAGGAGAGGCCCACAAAGGTTTTTCTGCATATGAATAGTTAAGTCCCGAAGCCACAATCAGCGTTTTGCCGGCATGCAGAGACGAAGCCATGAAATCCATCTTCATCGCCCGCAGAGAGGGCAGGGTCTTACGCAGTTCAGACGCCTCTTCTGATAACTGGCGAATCCTGTCGGCATGAACACTGCCCAAACGGACACTACTTTTCTCTGCTTTGTCCTGCAACGTATCCATGGCCATTTTCCCTATCCCTTTCTTTATATTCTGCTTTTTACCCCTCACATCACGTTTCTGCTGACGTTCCATCACCTCGCGTGCCTGTTTCCGAGCTTTTTGCAACTGCTTTTCGCTTTCTCCCAACCGAGTCTGCAAAGCCTCCACCGCCAGTTTCTTCTGTTCGTTATAAAAATCATAATTCCCGGCATAATACACAACTCCGCCAGCAGTCAGCTCATAAGTGGAAGTAAGCAGATTGAGCAATGTGCGGTCATGACCAACCACAAGCACTCCCGCCGTCGTATCGGTTATGAAACGATAAAGTCTCATCCGGCTTTCATCGTCCAGATGATTGGTGGGTTCATCCATCAAAATAAAAGTAGGAGCATGCAAGGTAATCCCCGCTAGGAAAACTTTGGTTTTCTCACCACCGCTCAACAGATGCATCGGATGGGAGAGGGGTATCCCCGACACACCCCATTCATGCAGAGCGGCAACCGCTTTCTCTTCTATTTCCCAGTCATCCGCCAAAGCCGTAAAATGCTCTGCAGCGACATCTCCCTGCAAAATGGCATGAAGGGCACACAATTTACCTTCTATCCCTAATGCTCCGGCCACCGTCAGACGATTGAACTGACCGAAATGCTGCGGAATATAATAGGGCGTATCCGAACAGGCTATCTGTCCTTCGGACGGTAACAATTCTTTGGTTATCAATCGGATTAAGGTTGATTTCCCAGAGCCGTTATTTCCGATAAGAGCCACTTTTTCACCTTGACTCACTGTAAAACTCACGTTGCTGAAAAGTACGTCTTTATCCGGATGCATGTAAGTAACGGACTGTACATGTATACTCATAGTTGTTTCTGACAATAAAAAAATAAATACTGAAAAGTTGCAGTTGGATTAAGAAGACAACTATCACACAACAAACGAAATCACTTCGCTGGTTGCTCCAACACGAAAAATGAATAGTTGCAGATAGAAAATGAATGATACTTTTAGATTCTCATCGGAGTATTTTAAAATTTGCACGGCAAAGATATGCAATTTGTGGCATATAAAAAAATATTCCCCAATCTAAATAAACAGACCGGGGAATATCAGATGAAAAAGCCGTTTTATTCAAATGAAGGCAATGTGACTGAAAAATACGGATTCGGTATATGTTGTGCTTTGATGATCTCTTTTATCTTTTCCACAATGTCCGGATGCTCGGAAGCTATATCATGATCCTCGTGAATATCGGTTTCCAGATTATAAAGAAACGGAGTTCCTTTCTTCACCACCATCTTCCAGTCGCCCATGCGTACTCCTATCTGGTCGGTCTCGTCAAATTCCCAATACAGAAAATCGTGCTCTTTCTGTCCTTCCTGACCTAACAAAGTGGGAGCAAAAGAAATACCGTCAAAGTAATCAACTTCTTTTTTCTTATTGGTATACTTCTTCACGTAATTCTTTATGCCTGCCAAATCGCAGAATGTAGGCATCAGATCGTAGAAAGCCAACTGATGGTCGTTCACAGTTCCCGCAGGCACTTTGCCCGGCCAGCGCACAATGAACGGAATGCGGATACCTCCCTCATGACACTGCCGTTTCAGTCCACGCAGTTTACCGTCGCGCCCAAAGAAAACAGGATCGGCTCCCCCTTCTTCATGAGGGCCATTGTCGCTGGTAAAAATCACAATAGTCTGTTCGTCCAACCCTTTTTCCTTCAATTTCTTCAACACTTCTCCCACATAATAGTCCAGACGGGTAATCATACCGGCAAATTGGGCATGCGTATGGACAGAAGAATTATAACGGGAACCTTCATCTCCACCCCAGGTCTTATCATGAAAAAACTTCTTTTGATATCCTGTCAGGATGGAATCTTCAGGTTGTGCCAACTCTGCATGAGGCAAAGTATAGGTAAAGATGCCAAAAAAAGGTTGTTTCCCGTCTTGTTTGTCGAGCCATTTCATTGCCTCCTCATGAATCATGTCAGCCGAATACTGCGGACGTTTGAAATAATCCTTTCCATACATAGGATAGTGGATGTTCTCGTCCATCACCACACGCACTACTGCCGTATCACCCAATGACTTGCTGTAACGGTTCAAGAAGTTAGGATAATACAGATGGGCCTGAAATTGGCAGATATAACCATAATATTCATCAATACCTCGTTTGTCGGGAGTAGAGACTGAGCCTTCATACCCGCCTGCCCACTTACCAAACATGCCGGTAGTATAACCGTTGTCTTTCATAATTTCGGGCAGAATCACATGATCAGGATCATACGGGTGTTGCCCCACCACGGCATATTCTTTATTTTCTCCATACATCACCACGGGAGCATCACGCCAATATTCTTTATTTCCACGCACTTCACAATGTCCGGAATGCTGACCGGTCATAAACGATGCACGCGACGGAGCACTCACCGGACTTCCGGCATACGCTTGTGTGAAACGCATGCCTTCGCGGGCCATATTGTCAAGGTTGGGTGTATTAATATAAGACTGTCCATAACAGCCTAAGTCGCCATACCCCATATCATCACACATAATATAAATGATATTCGGCTTCGATGCTTTCTGTGCATAGATCCCTGATAAGGGACATGCCAGTCCGCCAAGAAGAAAAAAAAGGTTTCGATTTGTCATTGTGCAAAAGTATTAATAGAGTTTCACTTGTTATTGGTTTATTAGAACCGCAATTTAGATAAAATTTCTCAATTAGCAAAAGCCTTTAAAAAAAAAGAAATAAATTCTATCGCTTATTCTAAAGAATAATGACTACCTTTGTTCCAATCCCAAACGACAAACACACTTTTTAAAGTATGAGCAAAAAATTATTATTATCGCTACTATTAGCAGGAACAACATTTGCAGGACGTGCCGACGAGGCCAGACTGCTACGCTTTCCTGCAACAAACGGATCCGACATCGTTTTTTCGTATGCCGGAGACTTGTACAAAGCACCATTGGCCGGAGGAGAGGCACAAAGACTGACCTCGCACATCGGATACGAAATGTTCGCACGCTTCTCGCCCGATGGAAAATCAATCGCTTTCACCGGTCAGTATGACGGAAATACAGAAGTATACCTGATTCCGAATAAAGGAGGAGAACCCCAACGGCTCACTTACACCGCCACCAACAGCCGCGATGACCTGGGCGACCGGATGGGACCTAATAATATCGTAATGACCTGGACTCCAGATGGGAAAAACATCATCTACCGTAACCGCATCAGCGATGGTTTTGATGGTAAACTATGGAGCATATCAAGAAACGGAGGAATGTCCAAAGTGCTTCCGCTACCCGAAGGAGGATTTTGCAGTTACTCGCCCGATGGAAAGAAACTGGCTTATAACCGCGTGATGCGCGAGTTCCGCAACTGGAAATACTATCGGGGCGGCATGGCCGATGATATATGGATCTATGATGCAACCGCAAAGAAAGTCGAAAATATCACCAACCACATTGCACAAGACATCATTCCGATGTGGATAGGAGAAGAAATTTATTTTCTTTCCGACCGGGATCGTACCATGAACATCTTTGTTTATAACACTCGGACCAAGCAGACCGAAAAGGTGACAAACTACACGGATTATGATGTGAAATTCCCCAGCACCAACGGACAAATCATTGTCTATGAACAAGGGGGATACCTCCATAAGTTAGATCCCAAGACACGGAAATCGGAGAAAATCTCCATTACACTCACCTCGGACAACATCTATGCCCGCAAAGAGATGAAACAAGTGGCGCAACATCTGACCGCAGCCGGCCTTTCACCAGACGGACACCGCCTGGCGGTAACAGCCCGTGGAGAAGTATTTGATGTGCCCGCCGAAAAAGGAGTAACCCGCAATATGACTCGCACTCCGGGAGCCAACGAACGGAAAGGTAGCTGGAGCCCGGACGGAAAACACATCGCTTACATCAGCGACCGTACCGGTGAGACGGAAATTTGGTTGCAGGTAGCCGAAGGAGGAGAACCTGTGCAACTGACTAAAAACAACGACACCTACATCCGCCAACTGATGTGGAGCCCGGACAGCAAAAAGGTGCTTTATACCGACCGGAAGAACCGCATCGTAGAAGTGGATGTCGCCTCAAAGGCCAAACGGACAGTAATGCAGAATCCGGAAGGAGAGTTCTATGAAGTAAATTATTCTCCAGACAGCCAATGGATTACCTACACCCGATCGGGAGCCAACAATATGAGTATAGTTTATGTGTACCACCTTTCTTCGGGCAAGGAGTATCCGGTAACCGAAAAATGGTACAGTTCTTCTTCTCCCGCATTCAGTACTGATGGCAAATACCTCATCTTCAGTTCCGAAAGAGATTTCAATCCCATTTACAGCCAAACGGAATGGAATCATGCCTACAACCGGATGGAAGGAGTATATATGGCCATGCTCGCCAGTGAAACTCCGTCACCACTGCTACCCTCCGACGAAACTGTCGGTACAGAACAGACTGCAAAATCCAACACCGAAGCCAGCAAGAAAGCGGAAACTACAGACAACACAATCAAGATTGATCCGAAAGGACTGCCCGGAAGAATAATCAAACTGCCTCTACAGGCAGGATACTACGGAAACTTCTATTCGGATGGCAAGAAAATATGGTATGCCAACGGCAGAAGCACTAAAGTTTTTGACCTGGCAGAGCAAAAAGAAGAGACCGTAGCCGAAAACGCTTTGATGGATGTGTCTGCCAATCATAAAAAGGCATTGTTCTTCAAAGGAAACAAACTGTATATCTGCAACTTCCCATGTACAAAAGCTTCCTTGGAAAATCAAGTTGACTTGAGCGACATGATCGCCCCCATTGATTACAGTTTGGAGTGGGCTCAGATATTAGACGAGACATGGCGGGCTTTCCGCGACGGATTCTATCTGGAGAATATGCATGGAGCAGACTGGAAGGCAATCAAGGAAAAATATGCCGTACTAGTTCCTCATGCAAAAACCCGTCTCGACCTGAACTACATCATCGGCGAGATGATTGCCGAACTGGCATGCGGACATGCATACGTGAATCCGGGAGAGACCAAAGGCCCCGAACGCATCCCGATGGGACTGCTGGGAGCGGAACTGAGCCGTGACAAAAGCGGTTTCTACCGCATCGACAAAATCCTGCCGGGAGCCGCTTACAGCCAAAAACTGCGGTCGCCGCTCACCGAACCGGGAATTGGAGTAAAAGAGGGAGATTACATTACAGCCATCGACGGAATCCCGACCAATACGGTCGACAACATCTACAGCCTGCTGGCAGGCAAAGCCAACGTACTGACCGAACTGAGCATAAGCCATTCGGCGTCAGGACACGAAGCACGCAAAATAGTCATTAAACCGTTGGACGATGAATATCCACTATACCATTACAACTGGGTGCAAAACAACATCAAAAAGGTGGAAGAAGCCACTCAAGGCCGTGTAGGCTATATCTACATCCCCGACATGGGACCAGACGGACTGAACGAATTTGCCCGTTACTTCTATCCCCAACTGGACAAGGAAGCCTTGATTATTGACGACCGCGCCAACGGAGGAGGCAACGTGTCGCCGATGATTATCGAACGCCTGCTCCGTACTCCATACCGCCTGACCATGAGCCGCACTTCAAGCAAAGTAGGAACCATCCCTGATGCCACCCTAGTGGGTCCTAAAGTATTACTTATCAACAAATACTCGGCTTCGGACGGCGATCTGTTCCCATGGAGCTTCAAAGCCAACCAAATAGGCAAAGTAATTGGCACCCGTACCTGGGGAGGCATTATCGGCATCAGCGGCTCATTGCCTTACATGGACGGCACCGACGTACGAGTTCCTTTCTTCACCAACTATGATGCAAAAACCGGTCAATGGATAGTGGAAAACCACGGAGTGGATCCCGACATACTGATTGACAACGACCCCATTAAAGAACAAATGGGAGAGGACCAACAGCTGAACAAAGCAATCGAAGTGATTCTACAGGAACTGAAGGACCGCAAGCCATTACCTCCCGTTCCGGCCCCAAGAACGTACAAGGATTTGGGAGTGGAAGAAAAGTAAACGTGCCTACACACAGCAACGAGGGCGTATCAGAATGGAAGAAATCTGGTACGCCTTTGTTTTTAATTCTCCTAATTTAAACACTCTATGCATACCGACGCCCGAAAAACACGTACGCACATGTTTTTTCGGACATCAATACAGGCGTTTTTTTACGTATCTCCATTAAAAACACCAAGCATTTTTATTTCCTCTTCTTTCTGCATATCTCCCCGACTTTCACTATCTTTGCAACCGCTTAATAACAAAGATATTAAATAACAAAAAATAAATCATGGAATACAATTTCAGAGAAATTGAAAAGAAATGGCGGCAAAGATGGGTGGAGAACCACACCTATCAAGTGACCGAAGACGAAAACAAAAAGAAATTCTACGTATTGAATATGTTCCCCTATCCGTCGGGAGCAGGATTGCACGTAGGCCACCCGCTGGGATACATCGCCAGCGATATTTACGCCCGTTACAAACGCCTGCAAGGATTCAACGTATTAAACCCGATGGGATACGACGCATACGGGCTTCCCGCAGAACAATATGCCATCCAGACCGGACAGCATCCTGCCATCACCACGGTGAACAATATCAACCGCTATCGTGAACAGCTAGACAAAATAGGGTTCTCCTTCGACTGGAATCGTGAAGTGCGCACTTGCGAACCCAGTTACTACCACTGGACCCAGTGGGCATTCCAAAAAATGTTCAACAGCTATTATTGCAACGATACGAAGCAGGCACGCCCCATCAGCGAACTGGCGGAAGCATTCGCCCAGTATGGCAACAAAGGACTGAACGCAGCATGCAGCGAAGAAATCAGCTTCACCGCCGATGAATGGAATGCCATGAACGAGAAGCAGCAACAAGAAACACTGATGAACTACCGCATTGCCTACCTGGGCGAAACAATGGTGAATTGGTGTCCGCAACTGGGAACCGTGCTGGCCAATGACGAAGTGGTGGACGGAGTTTCGGAACGTGGTGGTTTCCCTGTCGTACAGAAGAAGATGCGCCAATGGTGCCTGCGCGTGTCGGCCTACGCACAGCGGTTACTGGACGGACTGGACACTGTGGACTGGACCGACTCGCTGAAAGAAACACAGCGCAACTGGATAGGACGTTCGGAAGGTACCGAAGTACAGTTCAAAGTGAAAGACAGCGATATCGAATTCACTATCTTCACCACCCGAGCCGATACCATGTTCGGCGTGACTTTCATGGTGCTGGCACCCGAAAGCGAACTGGTTTCCCAACTTACCACCGAAGCACAGAAAGCCGAAGTGGAAGCTTACCTGGACCGCACCAAGAAACGTACGGAACGCGAACGCATCGCCGACCGCCGCGTGACCGGTGTGTTCAGCGGCTCGTATGCCGTCAATCCGTTTACAGGCGATGCCGTTCCCGTATGGATCAGTGATTATGTGCTGGCAGGCTACGGCACAGGAGCCATCATGGCAGTTCCCGCCCACGACAGCCGCGACTACGCTTTTGCCAAACATTTCAACCTGCCTATTGTCCCCTTGGTGGAAGGATGTGACGTAAGCGAAGAAAGTTTCGATGCTAAAGAAGGCATCGTATGCAACTCCCCCCGCACTGATGCCACTCCTTACTGCGACCTGTCACTGAACGGACTGACCATCAAAGAGGCCATCGCTGCCACCAAAGAATACGTGAAAGCCCACCACCTAGGACGGGTGAAAGTGAACTACCGCCTGCGCGATGCCATCTTCTCGCGCCAGCGCTACTGGGGCGAACCATTCCCGGTATATTACAAGGACGGAATGCCCTACATGATTGACTCGTCCAAACTGCCACTCGAACTTCCCGAAGTAGACAAGTTCCTGCCGACCGAGACAGGCGAACCTCCTTTAGGACATGCCACCCGCTGGGCATGGGACACCGAAAAAGGCGAAGTAGTGGAAAACACCCTGATAGACCATGTGAAAGTATTCCCGCTGGAACTGAACACCATGCCGGGCTTTGCAGGCTCTTCCGCATACTATCTGCGCTATATGGATCCGCACAACAACCAAGCGCTGGTATCGGAAAAAGCAGACCAATACTGGCAAAATGTAGACCTCTACGTAGGCGGTACGGAACATGCTACCGGCCACTTGATTTACTCTCGCTTCTGGAATAAGTTCCTGTACGACCTGGGCGTAAGCATCAAGGAAGAGCCGTTCCAGAAATTGGTGAACCAAGGCATGATTCAGGGACGAAGCAACTTTGTATATCGCATCAAAGACACCAATACGTTTGTGTCGTTGAACCTGAAAGACCAGTACGAAACCACCCCGTTGCATGTCGATGTGAACATCGTGTCCAATGATGTGCTTGACGTAGAAGCTTTCAAAGCATGGCGCCCCGAATACAACCATGCAGAGTTTATCCTGGAAGACGGGAAATACATCTGCGGCTGGGCAGTAGAAAAGATGAGCAAGTCCATGTACAACGTGGTCAATCCGGACATGATTGTCGAGAAATACGGAGCCGACACACTGCGCATGTACGAGATGTTCCTCGGTCCGGTAGAACAGTCCAAACCCTGGGATACCAACGGCATCGATGGCGTTCACCGCTTCCTGAAGAAACTGTGGAACCTGTTCTATAGTCGCACAGGCGAATTCCTTCCGGCAGAAGGCGAACCGACAAAAGAAGAACTGAAAGCCATCCACAAACTGATAAAGAAAGTGACCGGAGACATCGAAACCTTCTCATACAACACTTCCATCAGTGCCTTCATGATTTGTGTGAACGAACTGACCTCACTGAAATGCCGCAACCGGGAGGTATTGAGCCAACTCATCGTCTTGCTGGCTCCGTTCGCCCCGCACCTTTCGGAAGAACTTTGGGAAGCCTTGGGCAACACCACCAGTGTGTGCGACGCACAATGGCCGGTATGCAATGAGGACTACCTGAAGGAAGACACCGTGAAATATACCATTTCCTTCAACGGAAAGGCTCGTTTCACCATGGAGTTTGCCGCCGACGCCGACAACGACACCATCCAACGTACCGTTATGGCCGATGAGCAGTCGCAGAAATGGATTGAAGGCAAGACTCCCAAAAAGGTCATCATCGTTCCGAAGAAGATTGTAAACATCGTACTCTGATTCAGTTATGGACAAACTATTAAGACTCAGAGTCGGCAGAGAGGTAAAGGACTATCTAGCCATTACTTTCGGACTGATTTGTTATGCATTGGGATGGGCAGCATTTTTGCTGCCCTACCAGATTACAACTGGTGGAGTGACCGGCATTTCGGCCATCATCTACTATGTCACAGGAGTAGAGCTTCAGATTTCCTACTTCCTCATCAATGCCATCTTCCTGGGATTTGCATTGAAGATACTGGGTCCCCGGTTCAGCCTAAAGACAGTCTATGCCATCTTCATGCTGACATTCCTGTTATGGCTTTTCCAGGCCCTGCTAAAAGACAGCAACGGGCAACTGCCACAACTGATGGGTCCCGGGCAGGAATTCATGGCCTGCGTCGTCGGAGCCGGCTTGCTGGGTTTCGGCATCGGCATCGTGTTTTGCAACAACGGAAGCACCGGAGGCACGGACATCATTGCCTGGATTATCAATAAGTATAAAGATGTGACCCTGGGCCGTACAATGATGTATTGCGATATTGTCATCATCTCTTCGTGCTACTTCATCTTCCACGACTGGAAACGGGTGATGTTCGGGTTCTGCGTATTGTTCATCATGAGCATCGTGATAGATTATGTGATAAACAGTTCACGACAGTCCGTACAGTTCCTCATCTTTTCGCGCAAACACGACGAGATAGCCGAAGGAATAAACAAGCGGATAGACCGCGGAGTCACCTTATTGGATGGCACAGGATGGTATAGCAAACAGGAAATAAAAGTGGTAGTGGTATTGGCAAAGAAAAGCCAGTCGCTGGACATATTCCGATTGGTGAAGGATATTGATCCCAACGCATTTATCTCGCAAAGCAACGTAGTGGGAGTCTATGGCGAAGGCTTCGACCCGCTGAAAGTAAAATAAAGAATCTGCAAGGCTTTAACTTTATATGAAGATAGGTTCATGGGCGCACGGACCTATCTTCATGAATAAAGAAGCTCGACTATTACTTTTCAATCAACTGCTTCAGGCGTATCAATGCTTCCACATAATAATAATCGGCATAGCTCAACGGAACATCCACTTCGCTGTTTCCCGGGAAATGGCCGGTAGAATGCATCAAAGCAAAGTGACAATTCGTCCCTTTCGCCGCCAAGTATCCGGGAGACGTCAGCGAACGGACTTGCTGCTCTGCAAAATCGAGGTAACTCTTTGCCTCCTCGCCCTCAGCCAACTGGCTTAGTTCAATCAACGCGGAAGCCATAATGGCTGCCGCCGAAGCATCCCTCGGCACATCCGGAATGCCTGGAGCATCGAAATCCCAATACGGAACCTTGTCGGCCGGCATATTCGGATGATTCATTATAAATGCTGCCACATGTTTGGCCTGGTCCAGATATTCCGGCTTGCAGGTTTCACGATACATCATGGTGAAACCATACAACGCCCAAGCCTGTCCGCGTGCCCATGCCGACTCGTCGGCAGCCCCCTGGTGGGTTTGTTTCTTATGAGGAACACCAGTTATCGTATCATACGACACCACATGATAACAACTATAGTCGTCACGGAAATGATTGTTCATCGTCTTGTCGGCATGCGAAACGGCCATCTTGTAAAAACGGTCATCTTCCGACTCTTTCGAAGCCCAGCAAAAGAACTCCAAGTTCATCATATTGTCAATGATTACCGGGAACTGCCAAATCTGCCTGTTGAAGTCCCAGGAACGGATAGCACCCACCCGCTCGTCAAAACGGATGGCCAGCGAACGAGCACCCGTCAGCATCACCTCTTTATACTCCGGATTACCGGTCAGGCGATAACCGTTTCCGTAACTGCAATTGAGCATGAATCCCACATCGTGGCTGTAAGTGATATGCTTCACTTCCTCCACACGGGCGGTGTACATTTCGGCATACTTCTTTAATTCCGGAGTCGGATTATTCTCATACAGATACCATAATTCGCCGGGAAAGAAACCACTGCACCACCAACTGTAATCACTGGTCTCCAACTGCCCGTCCTTCCCGATAGTTTTAGGAAGACGTCCTTCTTGGGTCTCCAATTCCTCGGCCATCAAAAGAGCCTGTTCGGTCGATGCTTTCAGGCCACGGTCAATCACATCGGCAAGGGGTTCCTGCCGAGACGATGAATCACAAGAAGCGAGTAACGCGATGAACGCAAACACGCTATACGAAAGAAATTTATTCATGATATGATTAAGATATTAAAAAAAATATTTTGCAACGATTCAATAGTTCACATTTTTTAGGTAACAATGCAAAGATACAACATCAAAATGCGTTTGTCAAGAGGGAGGCAGCCAAATGGAGCAAATCCGAGTGCAAAATATTAATGAATTTGCCACAAAATATTACGAATTTTTTACTACATAGAATCACGGAATTTGGCACAAGGTATATGCAAGCTTGTGTATCGAAACATGGCCGGCTTGTACATACGTATGTGTAGCCTTGTACATACGTACGTGTAGGCTTATACATACGTACGTATAGACTTATACGTACTATCGTGTATTCCGATGCCTGTTCAAGAGCAGATAGCATACCCCTAATCAAGTCGGTTTTTCGTCTTTCCCCTTCACCCTTTCATTTCTGATAAATCTTATTATAAATCAGCATATTAAAACTGAAACAACATCCTTTCATTACCCTTTCAGCCACACCGCCCAAGTCCTTTCACATCTGTCTTCAGCGGTTTCCGCCATGCCGCTTTTGTTCGCAGACAAAAGGACGATGAAAGGAGGATGAAAGGACCGTACGGAGTGTAACTTCACTACCGGATCTCCCGTCAACAGGACGTTTCAACGACTGATGAAAGGATGAAGGGAGAAGCTGAATCATGTCAAAATTTTACCTATTCGAAGGGTTAACTATATACCAACGAAAAAGTCCGGAGGGCGCCTACCTTGAAGGCGGAGGTCCTATGGTGGGATTCCCCATCTTCATCCGGTCCTTGTCGATAACTACCTTGTGAAGTATCTCATAAAGCAGGCCGCCAAGGTCTATCCCCAAATCAAACTTGTTGAATTTATAACAAGGAGCTGCTATGGGGACCGTTTCCCATCCTCCGCGCAACGGATTGTAAAGGCGGCGCACACCGACTTCCATGCTGAACCGCTCACTCATGCCTACCGTCAGGCTACCCCCGTAACCGGCGGAGCGCATGCCGTAGGACGGCCCGCTATAATAAGCCCCGAACACTTTCAGCGCAACGCGGTCCGAAAGTCGGTACATCAACGCACCCGAAGTACCCAAGGATTGCCCCACAGCAAAAGGGATATTCATTTTCAGGGCATCGACCCCTAACTGCATGCTCCAATGCGAATTGAATCGGTACACATATTCCAGCGATGCTTGATTCGTGATGCCTATGCCGGGCAATGTAGTCTGCCGCCCGGAAGCATAAAGCGTTCCGTTTTTCCATGCGCCCAACACTCCTCCTGCAACATAATCCCCACGAAGCAGGGGAGAGGGATTTATATAATAAGGCAAGGCAATCGGTTTTTCCAACGAAAGATGCCACAGGGAATCGGAAGCCGGAAGTTTTCCTGTGGAAGAAGAAAGCTCCGCCTTGTCGGGCAACGATACTTCCTCGTCGACCAATACGGACAAGGAGCTTGTTTTTCCCACCTCTTCTGTCCGCACGCTGTCGGCCGCCACGCGCTTCACGTCCTCTTGGGCGAACATCTCCAAGGGGAGAACCGCCAACCAGCAGCAACACACTACTGTGCGGAATACCTTGTAAAATTTATCAGAATCCTGTCTCATCTTACTTACTCCTTTTGTTCTTGCACACAATAGAGTAATCAGTTCTTTCCCTCAAAGAGTTTTCCCACCATATTCAATATATTGGCCACACTCTCCTTGTCGGGCACCGGGATGTGCAGCGAAGTTTCTCCGGTCTGCTCGTCCACTTTCACTATCGAATCGACCAACTGCTGTGTCGCTTCGGGAGACTGCAACGTGCGCGCCAACCTGCTGAAGAACGACATTCCCTGCTTCACCAGTTCCTGGGGAGCAGTCTCCTTACAACAGTGCGCCGAAGTTCCGGCAGATGTTCTGCCCGTCTCCAAAGAACCTTTCTCGTCCGCCACCAGATTAGTTTCAGGGAAAACCAGATCTTCTTCTTTGATATCCTCTTCTGGAGAAAGCACTTCCTTCTTTTCTTCCATATCTTCTGCCCCGACCGCATTCTCTTGTTTTCCTTCCGATTCTATCACGCTCCGGATGGAATCCATAATCTTGTCCAGCTTGCTGTCTTCCAAGAAAACAGAATCCTCCCCGTTGTCCAGAATGCCTTCGAACAAAGACGTCTTGAAATTAAGCGTACCAAGCATACGCTCCTCGATAGTCTGGCTGGCCACCAGATTGATAACCTGTATATTCCTCCGCTGCCCGATGCGGTAGATGCGGGCTATACGCTGCTCCAGTACCGCCGGATTCCATGGCAGGTCCATATTTATCAATACCGAAGCCACTTGCAGGTTCAATCCGGTACTTCCCGCATCTGTCGAAATGAATACACGACTTTCGGGATTCTCTGTAAAGCGTTCGGTCAACAGGCGGCGTTTCGGCGAAGGCACCCCGCCGTGCAGGTATTCATAGCCTATGCCCAGCTTGTCCAGTTCGGCAGCAATAAGCCGCGTCATACGTTCCCACTGGCTGAAAATCACTACCTTTTGGTCGCTGCTCTCAAACAGATTGTGAAGGATGTTCATGGTTTCCTCCACCTTAGTATCACACCGGGTCTTCTGATCCAAAATATACGTGCTATCGCACACCATGCGCATTTGGTTCAAGAACAACAACAGGCGTTTACGGTCCTTTTCACTCAAGAAATGGTTGCGCACCCACTTAAACACCAACTGGGCCACCATCGACTGGCACTCATCATGTATGCCGCGTTGTTCCTTAGTCATAGGCACAAACAAAATCTTGTCCGTCCGCTCGGGCAGTTGCAAAGCTACATCGCACTTACGGCGGCGGATCAATACCTTCTTCAACCGTTCACCCACAACATTCAGGTTCTTGTAGCCCACCACCTTTCCGGTCTCCGAAGTGACAACCGTCTCATCCATGAACTTATAATAAGGGCCGAGGCAGTACTGATCGACAAACTGCATGATGGAATAAAGTTCTTCCAGTTTGTTTTCCAGCGGGGTGCCCGACAGCACAACGGCATATTCGGCCTCGATATGGCGCGCCGACTTGGAAATCTGCGTCTTCCAATTCTTCAGGCGCTGCACCTCGTCCATAATCAAAAAATCGGTATGCAACGTGCCCGATACCTTGATGTCGTTGCTCATGCTGTTGTATGATACAATCTTATAAAAACTATCCGAATCATACAGCTTCTTGCGAGCCAACTGGTTTCCCTCCACCACCGTTGCCGCAGAATCGGTAAAACGCTCTATCTCTTTTTTCCACTGATACTTCAGCGAAGTGGGGCAGACGACAAGCACGGACGAAATGAGTTTCATCTTTTTCATCAACTCGGCCGTCCCGATGGCCTGAATGGTCTTTCCCAGCCCCATCTCATCGGCGATGACCGATTTTCCGGCACAGAAAGCAAAACGGATCCCTTCCTTCTGATAAGGATATAAAGACGTCTTGAGCAACGCATCCAGCTTGGCGTCAGAGAAATCCTCCATCAGTTTCTTCCGATACAAAGCGTCCCGTTTCTCGACAATATAACTAAACACATCCGAATACCAGCGGAATGTATTGTCCAGGCGCATAGCCTCGGCAAAGAAAGTCATGATGGAACCGACAGCCTGCGGACGTATCACTCCGTCCGGTGTGAAATAAGATTCGGCCAGCTTGCGGAACTCTTCCTCATGTTCCGTCCCTATGCGCAAACACACTTGACGTCCGCCTTTGTAAGACAAGTACACCGATGTATAGGCCGGTCTTCCCTGATACACAGGCCGATGGTGGTCCGCTATCCACAACTTCACGGCTTCCAGATGCTTGCAAGTACCCAGTCGGCTGGTTTTGAAATCCATGCACGAGCAATAATTCCACGGGCTGTTCGTCCCGCGATATACCACCGTATACTCGTTTCTTGTCGCAACGTTCTCCACCGTATAATATCCGGGAGCATCCTTAAAATCTTGTTCCGAAATGATAAAGGTTTCTTTCCTTGCTGCCTGTTGCCTCAATGCAATCTGCCATTCCTCCAACGTCATCCCGTCAGGCTTGTAGTGGTAAGATACTTTCGGTACGGTCTTGTCATTTTTCTTTTTGTTGCCGGTATTGTTTTTTTTAGCCATAAACTGATTCATTTTTAATGGGTCAAAGATACAGATTCTTGTCCAGATTACCTGTTTCCATTCAATATATTGTGCAACATCTGTTCATTTTCATTCCCCATAAAGCTGCAATACTCAGCATACGAAAAAGGAAACAACTCTCTAGTGATATGCCTTCCTGTCAATTTCGTACCCAACTCACGACTCAGCATCGAAGCATTAGAACCGGTAATTACCACATAAAAACCTTCATCCAACTTGCCACGAACATACTCTTTACCAGATTTACCTGCTTCCATTTAGTCTGGAACTATTTTCCTTCGCTATTTTTTTCCAGCCATTGCACACGGCGCAAATCCGGTAGATGCTTGATGGAGAAATCCTCAAACTTTGCCCGAAAGCCTTTGCCATCAGGGCAAGCGCCCATGATTCCCACCATGACGGGACAATTGTCCTCCAGCCAGGCGTTGCGCATCATCGTGTATTCCTTGTCATCCAACGAATAGAAAATCTCCACGGCATCCAGCCGGCGCACCGCCTTTATCCAAACAAAGGGCAAAGGCTTTTCCACAGGAATGATGCTCCAGTCGCTGGTGTGATGGGTCACGACGGTACTGAGGTTGTATTTTCCGTCCACAAACTCGATGCCTGCTTTGATGTAATTCTCCTGATCGATGCGCAACATTAGTCCCGACTGGTCGAAGCGCGTCTTGTAGTCGCCCGAAATCTTCACCTTGACCTCAAACTCTCCGCCACGCAAGGTATACAGAAACGGGGCATCGTCCACGGTAAATCCATAATGGGATATGCGCCAGTAATCGGTCTGTGGAGTGACTTCCATCGAAAGCGAGTTGCCTTCAACTTTCCATTGTTCGGGTTCGTTGAACCACTGCATCTTTTCCAATGCCTGCCCCATGCAGGCAAATGAAGTGGCAATCATCCATCCGCTCAACAATAACTTTTTCATTTTCATTCTTTCTTATTATTTTTGCAAAGGTAAAGCATTGCAGGACACTGCACAATGATTATAAATAACCATTTTAATCACCCAACAAGGAGTTCTTGTCGCAAGATTTTACGAAAGAACAACCGTTATGCGTAAATACTGAACAGATATAAATATCAATAAAGGTACCAAAAATTTGCGATTATAACAGAAATCTTTTAAAAAAATATTCTTCCTAAGTGCAACCCATTATCACAAAGTTTCGTCTAATACTAAAAAGCGGGAATGGCCGCCCCGCAATCATTAGTTAAACACAATAAAAATGAAACAGATATTAATTGGAGTCATGTTGCTGGGCGGCATGATACAGGGAGCTTTTGCTCAAAATTGGGAAATAAAGGGAAATGTATGTGATGCCCGCAGACAAGAAGCGTTGGAGTTTGCAAATGTGGTGCTGAAAACCTTGGATTCCACATTTGTGGCAGGGACAACAACGGATGCGCAGGGACGTTTTCTGTTCAACAAAGTTCAAAAAGGAGATTATATATTGTCGGTCTCCAGCCTGGGATTTCAGACAGAGCATATTTCCTTGATAGGATTGTCGAAAAATACATACTTGGGAAAAATCACTCTACTGGATGACACTGTATCATTGGAAGGTGTGACAATAAGTGCTTCCGCACAAACAAGCCGTGCAGACAAAAAAGTTGTTTTTCCATCGGACCGACAAGTAAAAGCTTCGGGAAACGGAATGGACTTGCTACAACAAATGATGTTGCCCCAGGTACAAGTGGATTTGTTGAACAGCGAAATCAAAGCCGTAGGAAATGGAGTCGTTCAGCTACGCATCAACGGCGTGAAGGTAGAACAAAGTGAAATCAAGGCATTGAACCCTTCGGATATCATTCGTATAGAATACCATGACAATCCGGGATTGCGCTATGGAAATGCCGACATCGTGCTGGACTACATTGTTCGCCGACCAGATACGGGTGGAAGCTTCGGGATGGACATGGCACAAGGCATCAACGCCCTATGGGGGGAACACAATGTCAGAGGAAAAATCAACCATAAGAATTCGGAATGGGGAGCCTCCTATAACATCGGGCCACGCGATTTTTATGGCATGAAACGAAACAACGAAGAGGAGTTCCATCTGGCAAACGGGAAAACCTTGAATCGAGTGGAGTTGGGAGAACCTTCGCATGCTCGCTTGTTTATGCACAACCTGAACGTGAATTACAGTTATCAAAAGCCGGATAAATACATGTTCAATGCCACATTCCGCTACCGTAATAACCACCAGCCACATTGGGATTACAAAGGGATATTGATGAACAAGGAAAACCCAGAAGACAAAGTAGAAATGGTTGACCTATCAGGATCGGATTATCAAACCCCGGCACTGGACTTGTATTACCAACAAAACCTGAAACACAACCAGACATTGGTATTCAACGTAGTAGGAACGTACAATCAAACCGGCTCTTCCCGTTTCTACCAGGAGAGCAGGCAAGGACAACTATTGACAGACATAAATAACAAAGTAAACGGCGACAAATACTCCATCATCGGCGAGGCTGTCTATGAAAAAAAACTGGCAAACGGCAATCGGTGGAGCAGTGGATTTTACCATAGCCATTCATTCTCGGACAACAGCTATATCAACGAACATAACTACAAGACGCACATGAAACAGATGGATAGTTACCTGTATGCCGAGTTTGCGGGAAAAATGAAACGGCTGGATTATACATTGGGCATAAAAGTAAACCGCTCGGCTTACAGCCAACAGGGTGAAGAAATGGATTACGAACATTACACCGTAACTCCACGCCTGACCCTCTTTTACGCCTTACCTGGAGAATCGTCCATCCGCCTGAAATCATCCATCGAGAATGTAAGTCCCTCTTTAAGCGAACTAAGCGCCATCGACCAAGTAATCGATTCCTTACAAATCCAACGGGGAAATCCGAGCTTGAAATCATATATGAGCTATTATACCGAACTGAACTACGAATTCCGCAAAGGACTTCTCTATATAAACGCCATAGGAGCTTACGAGTACCAGCCGGATGCCATCATGGACGAAAAACGCCTAGAAGGAAACAAGGTTATCCAGACCTGGGACAACCAGAAGAATTGGCAACGGATAACCGCTTTCGCCAACTTCAGGATAGGTCCGGTCAAGGACATCTTGCAATTCTCCCTCAATGGAGGCGTGAACCATTATATCAGCAATGGCAACGCTTATACACACCGCTACACCAACTGGTGGTGTCAGGCCGATGCCTCGGTCACCTGGAAAAAATGGTCACTTGGATATATGGTCATGACAAACTGGAACTGGTTTAAGGGCGAAACGATGAGTGGAGGAGAGAACTTTCAAGGTTTGCAACTTGGTTACCGCCACAAGGATTTGATGGTAGGAATGCGCGTGTTTAATCCGTTTACAGACAATTACAAGCAGGAGACCGAGAATTGGAACCGCTACGCTTCGTTCCATCGTTCGAACTACATCAAAGAAAGTTCGAAATTGTTTGTAGCCACTGTCGCATACAATTTTTCGTTCGGACGCAACTATCATGCAGCCCAAAAGAAAATCAACAACGCCGACAACGATTCAGGAGTAATGAATGCAGGCAAGTAAAATACGTACGTGCTGCCTCCCACCACCATAACTTTTCTGCATCATTACATAACGCATGATGAACAACAATCGGTTACATAAAAATTGGGTAGCGTTGAATGTCACAAGCAAAGAAATGCGTACCTTTGCATTAATAAATACGATGTAAGATGAAACGAAAATTAGTATTTGCTACAAATAATGCGCATAAATTAGAAGAAATATCCTCCATACTGGGGGATAAGGTGGAACTGCTGAGTTTGAAAGACATCTGTTGCACCACCGACATCCCCGAAACAGCCGACACCCTGGAAGGAAATGCCATGTTGAAAGCAGAATATATCCACGAGCATTACGGGCTGGACTGTTTTGCCGATGACACAGGACTGGAAGTGGAAGCGCTGAATGGCGCACCGGGAGTTTACTCCGCACGCTACGGGGGCGGAGAGGGGCACAATTCGGAAGCCAACATGCAGAAACTATTACAGAACATGCAAGGTGTGAACAACAGAAAGGCACAGTTTCGTACTGCCATTTGCCTGATTATGGACGGCAAGAAACACCTGTTCGAAGGCATCGTAAAAGGAGAGATAACTAAAGAGAAAAGAGGAAATTCCGGATTTGGTTATGATCCGATCTTCATGCCCGAAGGATACAACAAAACATTTGCCGAAATGGGAAACGAAACAAAGAATAAAATTAGTCACCGCGCACTGGCGGTAGAAAAGCTTTGCCGGTTCTTAAAGGCGTAAATGAAGATGGCAGAACGACTTGGTATCCCAACCAAGTCGTTCTGCCATCTTCATTTACGCAACCATTACAATCCCAATTTCTCCGATATTTCGAGCATTTTCCGAATAGGTTTCACTGCCTCATATGCCACCGCTTCATCCACCGTCACTTCAGGCCACTCATATTTTAATGTATTATATAGCTTCTCCAGTGTATTCAAACGCATGAAGTTGCATTCGTTACAAGCGCAGGTACTATCCTCGGGTGGAGCGGGAATAAAGTTCTTATCGGGACACTGTTTGCGCATCTCGTGCAGGATGCCGCTCTCTGTGGCTACAATAAAATCTTTCTTATCGCTGGCAATGGCATACTTCAGCAATCCTGCCGTAGAAGCCACCTTATCTGCCAGTTTGGCAACGGCTCCCTTGCATTCGGGATGCACCAAGACTGCTGCATCGGGATACTGTTGTTTCAGTTTCAGAATCTTTTCCACCGAAAACTGTTCATGCACATGGCAAGCACCGTTCCACAGCAACATATTCCTATTCGTAATAGAATTAATATAATTTCCCAAGTTTCTATCAGGACCAAAGATTATTTTTGTTTCCTTTGCAAAACTCTCTACTATCTGTTTGGCATTGGTAGAAGTAACTACCACATCAGTTACCGCTTTAACAGCCGCCGTAGTATTGACATACGAAATGACTGTATGGTCCGGATGTTCCTTGACAAATTTAGCAAATTCATCTGCAGGGCAACTGTCTGCCAATGAACAGCCGGCATTCAAATCGGGCACCAGTACTTTCTTGTCGGGACAAAGCACTTTAGCCGTCTCTCCCATGAAGTGAACACCACACATCACAATGACATCGGCGTCTGTCTTGGCCGCCCATTGTGCCAGTGCCAGGCTGTCGCCCACAAAGTCGGCAATATCCTGTATTTCGTCCGACTGGTAGTAATGTCCCAAAATGACGGCATTCTTTTCTTTACGCAGCTTGTTGATTTCCGCTTTCAAATCCAAGGTCTTGTCCACCGGTTCGGCGACATAGCCTTTTTTCAACCATTCCTTTTTATTCATTATATCTATGTTTTTTCTTTTCCCAAAAAAAGAATTTATGATATTAATTATAGCCGGTTAATATAGTTAGTAAAAACAATCGCTTTTTCTTGTCTGATAAGTTATTCATCCGTTATATTGAGATGTGAATAGATAATCAACTGTCTTAAGTACTGATATTATTGTTTTTATTTCATTTATTAACCAATTGTTGATAATATGCAAAGTTAAAAACTTTATAGTTACGAACCATTAAAATAGTGATTAATTTGTGTTGATATTGCTTGTTTAACTTTTGTGCTTTACTTTTGGTTTGTTGATTTGAAGTATGTACTATATCTTCATTTGAAATATACAAGAAATACTTTTGAAATGATATTCTCATGCTTCCTACACGTTTTTCACCGTTTTCAACAGGCGTATGTGAATTAGTTTATTACCTTTGCATTCATTCCATAAACAGTAGAAGAAAAATATGAGAAAACTTAGCATAACCGAATTGCCTCGTCTGACAGTGGACGAATTTAAAAAAGCCGAGAAACTGCCTTTGGTAGTTGTTTTGGATGAAGTACGTAGTTTGCATAATATAGGTTCGGTGTTTCGTACGTCGGATGCGTTTCTGGTAGATTGCATCTACTTGTGCGGCATCACGGCCACTCCCCCTCATCCCGAAATGCATAAGACAGCTTTAGGAGCCGAGGATACGGTAGAATGGAAATATAGAGAAAATACACTCGATGCTGTTCGTGAACTTCATGATCAGGGATTTACCGTATTGGCTATTGAGCAAGTAGAAGGTAGTACCATGCTAGACAAGCTGGAACTGAATGCCGGTAAAAAGTATGCAATCGTTATGGGAAATGAAGTGAAAGGAGTGCAACAGGACGTGGTCAATGCTTGCGATGGATGTGTTGAAATTCCTCAATATGGCACTAAACATTCGCTGAATGTATCGGTCACTACTGGAATCATTCTATGGGAATTTGCTCATAAGCTGATGAAATTTTAGGCATAAGATCAAAGATTTAAGTAACAAGATAAACTCTATATTTGTCCGTTTTCAACTAATAATACCACCCGTTCGGTCAGTTGATCCTCTCCTTCCGGATGATATTCTTTCTTCAGACTGGCACCGAAAAGTGCCGCAAAAGTTTGGTAGAATCCGGCTTTGAATGGACCCATAAAGGCTTTTATCAATTCGTATGATGAAGAATCGGTTTGGCGGTTTACTAACTTTATCAACAGTTTGCCTTGTGCAAAGGTTAATTTCTTCATCTGGGGGGTATATTGTTCTTTCAGTCCTTTTTCTACGAGTTTCAAATGTTTGTCCTTGTCTTTTTGATTGGGCAAGGTTTCTATGTATTCGTAGGTTTCTATTACAGCACGGTTAATGGCGCGGGCCAGTGGCAAGGTTTTCTTTACGTTTCTTACTAGACGGTAGTATTCTTGCCTCTCTTTTTCGCTTTTAAATTTTAATGGCTTAAAAATATATACATTAGGTAACTGTAAGGCTGGAATGGTGTCACCTTTGTACACACATACAGGTACCATGTATCCATTTATAGTAGTTGTTTGTTGCTGAGAATGAGCAGCAATAGCTATAAAGGAAAAAAACAATAATATAATTAGTTCCCTTTTCATTGTTGCAAAAGTAGCAAGAAATCTGGAACTCTATATAGCGAATAGAACTATTTAACTTAAAACAAACCAATGAATAACAAAATGAACAGTTTGTTGAAACGAGTGTTAATTGCTTGTTTTATAATGTCTTTATCTGTGAATAACTTGTATGGGCAGGAAATGTGGGAAGAATTGGCGGAACAATGGGTAAATGATGATGAGGATAATTGGTCACAGTGGGAAACTTATTTTGAGGAACTCTCTGAATGGCGCGAGCATCCAGTCAATATCAATACCGTTACAAAAGAACAATTGGAGCGATTTCCTTTTCTTTCCCCTCAAATAGTGGAAAATATTCTGTATTATCTGTATAAGCATGGCCCTATGATTTCCTTGAACGAATTATGGATGATAGAAGATATGGACAGGCGGACTTTCCAGTACTTGCAACCTTTTCTTTGCGTAAAAGCTCCTGAAAAAGAAGAATATAAGCCAGACTTGAAACGGATATTGAAATATGGGAAGCATGAGTTGTTAACACGTGTTGATATTCCGCTGTATACAAAAGCCGGATATAAATACTATTCGGATGAGGTGTTGGAAAAGAACCCAAACAAACGATATTTGGGCTCTAGATATTATCATAATTTGCGCTATAATTTTCATTACCGCAATCAAGTTTATGTAGGACTCACTGCCGAGAAGGATGCCGGAGAACCCTTTTTCGCCGGACAGAATAAAAAGGGATATGATTATTATTCACCATACCTGTTCATTCGTAATATAGGGCGTATCAAAGCGTTAGCTTTAGGAAACTATCGTGTGAGCTATGGTTATGGACTAGTTATTAACACCGATTTCGGCATGGGGAAAACAGCTACTTTGGCTACTTTAGGGAATAAGAGTAGAGGAATACGAAAACATTCTTCTACTGATGAATATACTTATTTTCAGGGGGTGGCATGTAGTTATAAACTATCGGACAGATGGACATTAGATGGTTTCTGTTCTTACCGGAAAATGGATGGTACGGTAGATGATCGGTTCATAAGATCGTTGAAAAAAGATGGATATCATCGGTTGTATCGTGAGTTTGAAAAGAAAAATATGTTGAATAATCATTTGATTGGCAGTAATTTGAATTATAATGGAAAATATTGTGAACTGGGATTAACGGCTGTTTATAATGTTTTCAACAAGCCGTTGAATCCGGAAAAGAAGTACTATAATACATATTATCCTCGCGGAAAGGATTTTTATAATGTAGGAGTAGACTATAAGTTTTTTTGGCGGCGTTTTTCTCTATTGGGAGAAACGGCTATAGACAAGTGTGGTGTTCCGGTTACCATGAACATGTTGCGTTATTCACCGAAACCCAGTACTCAGTTGATAGTTATGAACAGGTATTACGATGCCAAGTATCAGTCGATTTATGCCCGTTCCATAGGAGAGGGAAGCACGGTGCAGAATGAAAGCGGATTTTATATTGGGCTGGAAACCAATCTGTTAAAGTATGTTCGAATGACCTGTTATGGTGATTTCTTTTATTTCCCTTGGAAGAAATATTTGGTGAATAAGGCGGAAACTAAAGGAGTGGACGGATTAATACAGTTGAATTATTCACCTACTTATGAACTGGATATGTTTATAAGATACCGTTATAAAAACAAGGAAAAAGACTTCACGGCAGCGGACAAGACAAAGCAAACCATTCCCTACATTCAGCAGAAATGTCGGTATCAGTTGAATTATACATTGAAGGACAAGCTGGTGTTGAAAACTATAGCAGATTATGCTTGTGTCCACTTCCGAGGACAACCTGCCTCCAATGGCTTTCTTCTTTCCCAAAGTGCGGGATATGTGTTCAGTGCATTACCTCTCCAGCTTGATTTGAGTGGAACTTGGTTTCATACGGACGATTATAATTCCAGGCTCACTATTTATGAAAAGAATGTGCTCTATGCTTTTTCCATGCCTTCGTTTTATTATAAAGGTGTCCGATGGGCAGTGAATATGCGTTATGAACTGAATAAGCATGTTACTTTTCAGGCTAAGTATGGAAGTACTTGTTATTTCGATAGAGACAAGATAAGTTCTGCCTTGGAGGAAATTGACGGCAGTATGAAGAGCGATCTTTACTTTCAGTTGAGATTGAAATTTTAGTTGTATCTGCCCTTTCCATATATAGCCGTTATCTAATCTTTCCATAGCCAATCGATGTAAATCATTGGTGCTGGTTGTTTCTTTGCACAGAATTTATTAACTAAACTGTGTAAAGATTATGATTACTCCATTTATGGTTTGGACGGGTGTGGCAACAGTCATGCTTGTCATTGTTTTGGTGCGGCTTGTACATGTAATGCGCAGATGCTCTCATGGCGGGCAGCGTGTGTTTGAATGGGGCTGTGAACGAGAAGAATTTTGGATGCCCGGTGATCGTCTGATGTCGGATTATAGTGAATACGAAGAATATGAAGACTTTGACGACCTCTGATTTCTTTTCTTCACAAGGAGAAAGGCAGGTGATGAAAATAGGGCGCTTTCTTTCGGAATATGCTGCCTATTTGTTGGGGTGTGGTGCTACATGTGCACGTCTTGAAAAAAATGTAGGTCGTATGGCCGATGCTTGGCAAGTGAGTGTAACCATGACCATCATGCCCCGTCACATCCATCTGACTGTGTGTGATAAAGAGGGTGATGGCACTTTTACCTTTATTGCTGCCATCCGCAACACACTTATTAGCTATGACATTAATACTCGTCTGAGTAAACTGAGTTGGGAGGTTGCCGACCAAGGTATCGATGTCGGCAATGCAATCCGTTTGTTCAATAAGATAAAGGAAACGCCTCCGGCAAATAAGTGGTGGGTGTTGCTGGTAGCTTCATTGGCCAATGCTGCTTTTTGCCGTTTGTTTGGTGGAGATTTTGTGGCGGTGGGTATTGTATTTATGGCCACATTGGCAGGTTATTACTTGAAGCAGATGTTGGTAGAGGTTCGAATGGATATCAGGTTGGTGTTCATTGTCTGTGCTTTTGTATCGTCTGTGCTTGGTGCCACCGATGGATTATTTACACTAGGATCTACCCCTTCTATTGCTTTGGGAACTAGTGTCCTCTATATGGTTCCGGGTATTCCTTTTCTCAATGCTTTCAGCGATATGATTGATGGTCATTATATTTGTTTTTTCAGCAGGCTGGTCAATGCTGTGGTGTTGACCTGTTGTCTTTCCATCGGGCTTTATGGAGGCATGTTGCTGATGAATGTCCGTATGTTTTCTTAAAATTCCGCTTTTGATATGATTGATTTTTTTCAAGATGCATTGTTTGCTTCTATAGCTGCTATCGGATTTGCTTCTATCAGCAATCCGCCCCATAAGGCTTACTCGTATTGTGCTGTCATTGCGGCTGTGGGACATTCCGTCCGTTTCTTATTGATGTTGCCCGAAGTGGCAGGGACTCATATTGTCATTGCTACAGCTATCGCCTCGTTTGTTATCGGCACGATAGCCGTGTTGTTTTCTACTCGTGCAAAGATGCCTGCCGAGACTTTTCTTTTTCCCTCCTTGTTGCCGATGATACCGGGTATATATGCTTATAAGACGTTTGGTGGATTGGTTTTGTGTCTCTATGGAAGTGACGAACCAGAATTTATGCACTCTTTCTATCTCTTTGCCAATAACGGATTGACTTGTCTGTTCATTCTTTTGGGTATGGTGATAGGTGCCAATTCTCCTATTTTTTTATTGAAGAGAATATCGTTTCGTGCCACTAGAGGATCCTTTCATGGAAATTTGTAACTTTGTACCCTATTTTTAATTTAAGATGGAACTCAGGCAATTAAAGTACTTTGTCAAGGTGGCCGAAACCTTGAACTTTTCAGAAGCGGCGAAAGAGTTGTGTATCACGCAGAGCACACTTTCGCAACAGGTCAAGCAACTCGAACAAGAACTGGATGCTTGTCTTTTTCTGCGCAACAGCCATGGTGTGAACCTTACGGAAGCCGGAATAGAATTGTTGCCCTACGCAAAGACCACCTTGCGCGATGCCGAGGTGTGTGTGGATAGGATTCATGATTTGCGTGACGTGCTGGCCGGTACGTTGAATATAGGAGTAACATATTCCTTTGGCCCTATGCTGACGGAGACCATTTTCTCATTTATGAAGCAGTATCCCCGGATCAAGCTGAATGTGTGTTATAAACCCATGGCAGAACTGATGGACTTGCTTCGCCAGCGCGAAGTGGATTTTGTATTGGCGTTCAAGCCTTCGGTGCCAATAGATGACATCGAGTCGCATATACTTTTTCAGAATTGCTTGTCGGCTATTGTCAGTCCCAACCATTCCTTGGCCGGCGAGGCTAAGGTGAGTCTTGAAAGGTTGGCCCGGTTCAGTCTTGCTCTTCCGTCCAAAGGATTGCAGGCACGCAATGCTTTGGATAAAATAATGGAAAGGCATTCTTATCCGTTGAAGATACACATCGAATTGAACGACCCGAACATCTTGTTGGAACTGGTCCGCCAAAGCAACTTGATTACAGTGCTGGCTGAGGCTTCCGTACACAATCAGTCTGGGGTGAAAGCCATTCCGATAGATGTGTCGGGCAATGACATGGTGGGGTGTGTACATACGCTGAAAGATTCATACCGCAAGCGTTCCATGCGTGAGTTTATCCGGATATTGAATGAATCGGTTGCCATCCGTGAACGTGTAAGTGCTTGGATTGTATAATAGCACTGTACCTTTTTCACGTGAATGGACGTTACGTTATAGATTAACGTATATGGCTTATGTTATCACACATGACTATCGAGATAATGTCGAAAAAGATTCTTACTTATAAAATTATTGTAGCATGAAACGTATCAGAATGACGCTTGCCAGCGCAGCCCTGTTGCTGCTTTGCGGTTGTAACGAACCGAGCAAGCCAGAGTCCCCGTCCACAGACGGAAACGAAAAGAAAGAGAACGCCGTAATCGAAACGATGATGGCACGCCGTAGCATCCGCAAGTACCTGCCGCACGCCGTAGGCCGCGACACCATGCAGGTCATCCTAAACTGCGGCATTAATGCCCCCAATGGACAGAACAAGCAGTCGTGGGAAATCCGCGTGGTGGATAATCCCGACTTTATCAATGGCGTTACGGAAGTCTTCAAACAGAAGAATCCCAAGATGGCGGAAGACCCGAACTTCAAGAACATGTTTCGCAATGCCCCAACCGTGGTGTTCATTGCCAACGACCTTTCCTACGACTGCTCGCAGATAGACTGCGGACTGCTGGGTGAGAACATGATACTTGCCGCCCAATCCATGGGCATCGGCTCCTGCTGCTTGGCAAGCCCCACACGCTTTATGAACGACACGCCCGAAGCTGCCGAGTATCTTAAGAAACTGGATTTTCCTGAAGGCTACCAACTGCTCTACTGCATCGCCTTCGGCTATCCCGATGAAACGCCAGCCGCCAAGCCTCGCAAGGCGGAAAAGATAAGGTTCATCGACTAAGAGCCTGTTTACATCCTTTTGCATAGTTGTCCCTTCACATAGGATACAGCATTGATGTGATTCTGCTTTTTCCCTTTCTCCTTTCACCATCCGCCGAAACGCCCTGCCGATGGGGATTCCGAGGGTGAAAGGACACTCCGCCGGGTCCTTTCATTCTCCTTTCATCCTCCCTTCATCGGCACACAAAGGCAGCATGGTGTGAAACCGCCGAGGGCAGATGTGAAAGGACTCATGCTGGTGGCTGAAAGGGTCGTGAGGGGATGTACTTTCATTTTTAACCAACTGATTGATAGGTGGTTTGCTAAAAAATGAAAGGATGAAGGGAGAAGGAGAAGAAGCAACCTGATGAGGGGATAATATGCTCTGCACGTACGTACGTGTAGGCCTATACATACGTATGCGTAAGCTTATACGTACGTATGTACAAGCCCACACATACGTACGTGTTTTTACAACAAGGCGGAATGTGTTGCGGTGTACATGCAGGTTTGTACAATGAACAAGCCAAGTTTGTGCAACGAACAAGCTAAGCTTGTACGGCAAACAGGACATGCTTGTGCAGCGAACAAGCATGCCTTGTTCCGATGAGCATGCCTGTGATTTTCCCATTTCCGGCCGCCCCTTCTTGACAAACGCTTTTTGATGTTGTATATTTGCAGAACGATCCTTAAAACATCCTCTATGAATGTATATTCTCTACGCTCAAAACCGTTTTCTTCGGAAGTAAAGTCTTGTCGCGTTGAACGAATGAAGGCGGCTCATCCTTCGGCTATGCGCGGCATGACCGCCTACAGCCTGAGCCGCATCCTGCCCCAGCTAGGCGAACGGGTGCATACGTCCAAGGGGAATGTGTATCGGGTGGTGGCAATTAAATAAGCAGGGGGACTGTTGTGAAGTTCTGGATCAGCGGATTGACTACATATTGTGTGCATAAAGAAAATGGATACCAACCGGAAATATCCGCTGACCCGTATTTTGAAGCAAATAATAACAGTAAACAATAATAATCCATCAAATAGACAATTATTTGCTATTTATTAAAAAAATGCAATGGCTTATATTTGCCTTTCATTAAAATATATAAAAACTATATGGGAAATAAAGTATTTCTAATATTGCTATTTACTGTGTCATGTAGTGTTATAATGGCAAGAGATATTTATGTTTCTGTGAATGGGAATGATATGAACCAAGGTTCTGCAAACTCTCCTTATAAACTATCAACAAAGCGGCCAAAGAAGCTGTACCCGGTGATGTGATTACAGTACATGAGGGCGTTTATAGAGAATTGGTACTTTGTCAGCGTTGCTACGTTGGTGAAAAGAGCAACAATAGAAATGCGTTTGGATGAGCCTAACGGGGAATTGTTGGGTACGTGTGAGATCACAAATACCGGTGATTGGCTGAAAGAAAAGGTCTTTGCCATCAACATGAAGCGTGAGTTGAAAGGAAAGCAGAATATTCGTTTGGTGACCCGTGCGCCGAAGTTAGATCCTACTGTTCCTACGATCATTTATGCTCAGTTTCCTGATGGAATCGATCCGAATGACGGCAGTGTGGAAATCACGGCTCGTCCACAGGTGTTTTATCCGGAACATGTCGGAGTGGATTATATCACTGTTCGCGGTTTTATACTCCAGAATGCGGCCACTAACTGGGCACCGCCTTCGGCTGAACAGCCTGGATTGATAGGACCTCGTTGGGCTAAAGGTTGGGTGATAGAAAATAATGTGATCCGTAATTCCCGTTGTTCGGGAATTTCTTTGGGACGTCCTACTTTCGGGCATGCACACCATTATTTGCGGATGCCGCCAAAAGTGTATGTCATGCCGAACGGAGGCCAGACAGTGGAACAGTTGAAAGACTTTTTTGATAATGCTTCTTGGACGAAAGAGGAAGCTGGCTTTCATGTGGTAAGGAACAATCATATTTACAATTGCGGGCAAGCCGGAATTGTGGGATGTAGCGGCGCTTCTTTCAGCCTTATTGAAGGGAATGAGATTCATGAGATTGGTCAAAATGAAAACTTTTTGCACAAGGCGCTCATGCTACAAAGACAGATAAAACGGCATTGGTCGACTCTACATTCAATCTAGGAGTGAAGTTGGAGGAACGGGAAGATGGCTGGTATCTTTTGATGGATGTACCGGAGAGTTGGACGAAAGACGTGAAAAGGAAAACTGTAACGGGTGAATTGCTAGGTAAGGCTATTATTCCCCAACAGAGTTTCACGAATCCTGATGATAGTCCGATTAAAGTGGATACGGACCTGTTGGGAAACAAACGTAAGCTCTCGAATCCTTATCCCGGTCCGATAGAGATAAAGAAAGCCGGGCATCAGGAGTTTAAGGTTTGGCCGAAATCGATAGAGAAATAGTGGTAATTGATATAATTTTTGTATAGATGAAAACATATCTGGTTATAATTTGTGCATTTTGCATGTTGGGTGCTTGTACTGATTCTCATCAAGACAAAGGTAGGGTTACATGGAATGAAACAGTATCGGGAGTATGGAATGTTTCGGTAGGGACTCCTGAAAAGATAAACCTGCTGATCGAATTGCACATAAATCCCAAGTTGGAAACGATTCAAAAGATGGATGAGGCTCCGCTGCCGATTGCCAAAGAGGAGATCTCTTTTGAGGTAGTCGATGGAAAAACCTACATTCGCTTCCCGCTCGAAAAGGATGAGAAGATATTTGGGTTGGGATTGAATTTCAAGACTGTAGAACAGAGAGGACGGATTATACGTCTGCATGTAGACCATTATACGGGCAAGGATGATGGACGTACACATACGCCGGTTCCTTTTTTTGTTTCTTCCAGAGGATATGGAGCCTTTATCAATTCAGCCAGGTACATTGATACATGGGGTAGGGACTAGCGTGCGGAAAGACAGCAAAAACCCGCCTGTAGTTAGAGATCGGAATACCGATCAAAATTGGGAAGCCCAACCGTATTCGGATAATCTGGAATTTCTAGTTCCGGCAGAAGACGTCGAAGTAGTCTTGTTTGCCGGACCGACCATGTTGGATGTGGTTCGTCGTTTCAATCTGTATAATGGTGGCGGTGCATTACCTCCGCGTTGGGGATTGGGCTTTTGGCATCGTGTGTCAGCTCTGTTTTCTGATAAGGAAGTGAATGACGAAGTGGCGGAATTTGAAAAAAGAGAGTTCCCTTTGAGTGTAATCGGGCTTGAGCCGGGTTGGATGAGCCGTTCTTATCAATGGGATAGGACCCGTTTTCCTGAACCCGAAAAGTTTTTGAAAGGATTGAATGATAAAGATATCAAAGCGAATGTATGGATTAACCCGTATGTGTCGCCCGACGGAGAGTTGTATGATAAGATAGAACCTTATACGGGATCACATACAGTTATGGTGTGGAATCGTGCCTGATTATTCAATGCTTGAAACTCGGAAAATCATGGTAGAGCATTTTGAAAAGCATCAATTGGATAAGGGAGTTAGTGGATATAAGATGGATGAGAATGATGGTTTCGATTCTTGGCTTTGGCCGGATGTAGCTTCTTTCCCTTCCGGAATGCTGGCCGAACAGATGCGCCAGATATATGGTTCGATGATGCAAAGTGTTACTACGGATATGTTTCGTAAACGTAATATGCGAACTTATGGGCTGGTTCGTGCCGGAAATGCAGGAACCAGTTCGTATCCTTATGTCATTTATAACGATTATTACGCACATCGCGATTTTATAACAGCACTGATAAACAGCTCTTTTATCGGTGTCCTTTGGACACCCGAAGTGAGGTCTTCCGATACAGGAGAAGAGTGGTTGAGGCGGATGCAGACAGTTTGCTTTTCTCCGGTGGCTCAGTTGGATGCTTGGGCAGACGGAACAAAGCCTTGGAGTTTTCCGGAAGTGGAAAAAGAGGTGCGTGAGATTGCTCAATTGCGTATGCAGCTGATTCCTTATCTTTATACGGCTTTTGCCGATTATGCGTTTGAAGGGATTCCTCCCGTTCGTGCCATGAACTTGGAAGAAGGTTATCAAGCCGAAACCCAAACGAAAAAAGGAGTATTAGATGCAACCGACAATCCGTATGTAATGGCTGTAAAGAAAGAAGTAAAAGACCAGTTCATGGTAGGGCCAAGTTTACTTGTTGCTCCATTGTTTGCAGGAGAGAAAGAACGTAAGGTGGTTTTGCCACAAGGCAAGTGGTATGATTTTTATACCGGTGAATTGGCTGGAGAAGGAGAGGTAATAACCGTTACTCCCGGTTTGTCTAAGATTCCGGTATATGTAAAGGAAGGGGGAATTATTCCTTTATGGCCTGCCATAACGAAGGTGAAGGATGAGAAACTCCCGTTGGAAATACGTCATTACGGAAATACTTCTTCATCTTACAATTTGTATGATGATGACGGAAAGACATTCGACTATGAGAAGGGTGATTTCTCTCGTATTGAACTAAAGGTAAATGTAGATGCGACAGGTAAGAAGACAGGCAAAATTGTTATTCCTGAAAATGCCAAGGTGTGGTCGTTCAGCGAATATAATTTCCGTTTTATGACGGCTAAATAAGTATGATATAAACCTAACACCGATATGCGAGACATTCTTTTTGTTGGTTAGGCATAAGTTATTTCAAACTATTTTGGGTGATTCTGTAAGCGTTTTCCCGAAAATAAAATGGCATATAAATGAGACTGTTTATAGTTCATTTCATATGCCATTTTTAGTTTGTTATCGTGTTGTAAAACACGTACGTTAATAATTCACTTCAAATCGGTATTCCTGCTTTATCTGCACATCAGAGAGTGTGGGGACAACACAGTCTTTCGGGACGACATTCTTTTCAAAATAGATAGGAGTGTCCGCCGATTTCAGTCCATCGATGCGTATCACCATCGGATTAGTTTCAATGGGTGCTTTAAGGCGGCTCAAACTGAGAATCCAGTCCGTTCCGTCATAGAAGGAATCGCCAATCAAGTTTCCGTTCAGGTAGGCATTTGCCACGTCTCCTTTGTAGGAGATATAGATGCGTGTCTCTTCGTCGTTGCAGGCCGCTGCCGGAGCTTTTATCTCGTAAACGGCCAGGTGTTCTTCCGGAGCGAAGGCAAAAGACGGGGTTTGTCCGACCGTTGCCACAACCGGTTTGTTGTTTTCGGACAGCCATGTCTTGTCTGTATTCCAAAGGATGCGTTTTCCGTTTTTCAGAAGAATCTCTATTTCGGCGGCAATCTCTTTGCCGTCGGAGAGCCTGAACGCTATGGCATTGGTTCCGTTCTGAATAAGTTCGGTCACGTTGGCATAGCTGTAATCCCCCATAGAGGTGGCCGGAACTTCCTTTTGGTTAATCAGGCAACGGGCGGTGCCTGACGTTGCGTAACGCAGGTAGGCACGTTCCACTTTCGAGAAGGTCTGTAACATGAAATTGCGTTTCACGATGTTTCCGTCCGATGGAGTAATCTGCCGGCTATCCATCATGGGGGTGACGGATATGAATGATGCTTGTAAGTCGTGGGGAGCGGACCGGAAGGATTGCCGTTTGAAAGCACCTTCCTTGTACATCCATATTTCGGTGGAAGACTGTTCGCTTATCAGGGTGATTTTGTCCGTATCATAGATGAGCGACGCATCGCTGATGGCAACGAAGTCCATGCCTTGTATGTTTCCTTTCCAGATATGGTCGGACTCTTCTTCGGTCAGTGTGACCAGACGCACCACTTTGTTGTCGGTTTTGGTGACGGTTATGACACATTCTTTTCCTGCCGCAAGCTGGTTGATGAAGTAGTGTCCTTTTTCTTTTTTCAACGCACCGTTCTGCACTTCGATGTTCCGGACGTTTTTGTCTGTTATCAGGTATTCGCCGGCTATTTCATCGTCTTCAAAAAAGAAATATGTATCGCTGTTTGTTTCTTTGAGGGAACAAACGGGCTGTGTGGTTGAGTATTTCAGCCATAGGTTACCCAAGTTCTGATTGAGAGGCCAAAGGAAATAGGTTCCGTCTTTCACCGTGGTTTTCTTTTGGGGGATACGGATGGTTTCGTCTTCCAGCTTGATGCTGAACTGTACGTTTTTATAATCTCTTTTGCTGTGCTTGTATAAATAGTTGGAGCAAAACAGGTAGCCTGAGTTTCCGTATTTCCGTACAGCCCATTGCAGGTTTTCTCTTTTCTGGTTGCTGGTGGGCAGGTAGGCGACGGCTGGCGCAAGGGAGGTGCCGAAGTCGTTCATGAAATAGTTGTACTTCTTGGTTTCCTGCATCACGGTTCCCAAGGTCCCGAATTCGCGTATGGGCGCTTGGTAGTCATAGCTCACCCGTGGACCGGACGACTGCATGGTGCTCAGCTTTCCTACCGGGTTTGTTCCGCCGGCATACATATAATAGCCCATCATATTGGCTCCGCATCCCAGTCGCAGGTTGATGTTCTCGCCTGCCATTTCTTCGGGGACGACTGCCCGGCGGTGGTAGAAGGTGGTGCTTCCTACTCCCACTTCACAAGTGAAGAAAGGAGAGTCGTTGTTTTCTCCGCTGAGCGATTCCACTTCTCCTTCTATTTTGATGATGTCCGTGCCGATATTGTCCGACAGGCGGTTGTAGGTGAAATATTCGAAATTGGATGTAGGAATCTCATTCTTTCCGGACGCAGTCCAAGGGGCTTCTATATAAAAGCCTGCATAAGGGATGATTTCCCCTTTGGGGTATTCGCTGTCCATCCAGTGGGTCATAGAGTAGATGGGGACATCGAATCCTATTTCGACCGCTATTTGTTTCAGTGTGAGCAGATGGGAGATGATCATGCCCGGCCGTACATATTCGTTTTCCAGTTGCAGGGCCATGACGGGGCCTCCGTCTTTCCATAGCAGTCCTTCTACCTGGCTGTACACAGCCTGGTACCACCGGCGTGCGTATTCAAGGTATAGAGGATCGTTGGAACGGGTGACCAAATTCTTGTTGTTTACAATCCAGTCTGGCAGTCCTCCGTTTCTGATTTCCGCATTGCAGTAGGGGCCGAAACGCAGGTGCACCTTCATGCCGAGTTCCTTGCACAGTTCGATAAAATGGCGGAGATTCAAGTGTCCTTCCCAAGACAGTTCTCCTTCCACCTCCTCGTGCAATGACCATATACAATAGGTGGCCACTATGTTGACGCCCGATGCTTTCATTTTCAGCAACGCGTCGCGCCAGTATCTTTCGTCCATGCGGTTGTAGTGTATTTCTCCCATAACGGGCAGCTGAGGGATTCCCCCTTCTTCCATATACAGGTTGTTGACCCTTATTTCTTTTCCGGAAGGTCCGGCATTTCCTAGTTGTAGGTAATTGATTTCGGGGGGAGTCACTTGGCTCAAATCGATATGATATTGTGCCGATGCGCTTGTTATTGTAAACGTGAACAGAGTGGATAAAAGTTTTCTTTTCATGGTTTGTTATTTGTCTTTGTAGCTTGTGACCAAGCTGTTTTTATGGGGGTAAGTAAAAGGCTTCCGGCCGGATGGAAGTCCGTTTGCTTGTTTCCGGCCGGAAGTTGTTTCTAGAAAGAGACCGTTTTATTTGGTGAAATCTGTTATTTTGATGGTCCAGTTCACTTTGTCTCCGCTACCAGCCATGACATTATAGGTAAACTCTTTTGCAGAGAAATCCGATGGGAAGGTTCCCATTGCCGGAGCATTTCCAACCGGAGTGACACGTGCTGCTGTAGAAACATCCACATTGACAGCCAAGGTACTTAAAGAGACTTGGTTTCTGATGCTTTCGGTAAATGTGTTGTTGGCCGCAGGCACTTTGATGGAGCAGGTTATTTCTTTGGCTTCTTTGTCGATGGTTTTGGTTACTTCCATTTCGATTACACGAAGTCTTTGTGCGCTCTCTTCCCACCATCTGTACTCGAAACGGATGTTGGTAATGTCGTTCTGATTGTAAGTCTCCAATTCGTCCAGTCCTGATTTGAGGCAGGAGGTGCTTAGTATGGCCAATAGGGCCAATAGGGTAAGTTTGTATAATGCTTTCATATTCTATTCTGTTTTTTTATAGTTCTGATTACCAGCCTTCATTTTGGTCTAATGCCGGATTGTTTGCTCTTTCGCCTTCGGGTACTGGGAAGAGGTATCTTTTTGGGGTAAAGATGCGCTCGTTGAAAGATGTCTGATAAGGCAGTGAAATGATTTCAAAGCTTTTTCCGTCCTCGGATATCTTGATGGAATGATGTACTTTGTTCAGTTCTTCTATGGTTTCTTTGCCTTCCGCCTTGCCCCATCTCAACAGGCTCCAATATCTGTCGTTTTCGTGTACCAGTTCGATGCGTCGTTCGCGTTTGTATGCTTTCCATGCTTCTTCAGCCGATAGATCGGTGGAGAGTGCGGGCATGCCGCCATGGACTGTACGGGTCTTGTTGATGTATTGGATGGCAACCGGGAGGTTGTTTTGGCGCAGCATTACTTCGGCATAGTTCAGGTACGAACGTCCCAGCCGTAGGATGGCGTAGTGGTAATAAGTAGGGTCCGAATTGAGCAACGGTCGGTTGGTATAGACTCCTTTGCGGTAGATATAGCCCGACAATGCCATTCCCCAGTCGGTTCCGGTTTTGCTGTCCCAGTGCAAGTTCCCTTTTTCACGCATGGTGACGATGCTGTTGAAATAGGTGGATGAATCTTGCACGATAGTTGCATAAAAACGGTCGTCCCTGTTTTGGTAGATGGCTTTTGACACATAACCGCCGTTTTCTACGTAATGCTTATAGTAGCTGCTTTGGTCCCAGTCTTTTGCTGTCCCGTCTGCATCTTTCACCTCGTATTCGTTGGTCAAGTCTACAGAAGGAAACATGCCCGGCCATCCTTCAAAGTTGTCTTGAAGTGGCGGATAAGCGGTACTTTTTAATTTATCGTTGCTTACATTAGGTACCAGGTATTGCATCCAGGTGTCACTGAATTTTGTGTTGTTTTCGTGTCTCCACTGGGCCAGGATGATTTCTTTGGAGTTCATGGCGTAATCGAACTCGTTGAACATCTTTTCATAGTTGGTGTCCAGTTCGTATTGCCCCAGTGCGAAAAGGTCTTCGCTGGCTTTCCGTGCAATGTCGTAGTATTCGCTTTGTCCGGATTCGATGTAGGCGGCACCCTGCAGGGCCACTTCTGCCAACAGTGCGTAGGCGGCTCCCCGGGTCAGCATGCCTTGCTCGGCGGAGACGGGCAGGTCGGTTGCCGCTTCTTGCAGGTCTTTCACTATGAAGTCGTACGTGTCTTTTATTGTGGCAGTCCGTGCAAACTTCATATCTTCGTTGGGATCGATGACCCGGTCCACAATCATCAATTTGCCAAACAGGCGAGCGCGGCTGAAATAAATCATGGCGCGCATCATTTTGGCTTGTGCGGTCAGGTATTTTCTGTCTTGTTCCAGGTAGGCGGTATTTTCTTCCATTTTCTGGATGGTCAGGTTGCACTTGCGTATATGTCCATACACGTTCCAGCCGGCATCGTAATAGCGGTCTATCTGTTCTTTGTTGATGTTTGATGAATTTCCGTCGTCCTGTATTACATCGTTGTCCGTCCATCGGTCATATTCTATCATCCGTCCGGTTGCATCTTGCAATGTCGGATACAGAAAAGCCTGTGTCAGTTCCGCACTGCTCCATATATCATTTTCTGAAAATGCATCTAAGGGTCCTTTGTCCAGGATATCGCTGCATGACATACATCCCATGGCCAAAGCCAATACCATTGTCTTTACATTTATTGTTCTCATAATATTTTAAAATCCAATTGTTACACCTAAAGAATAAACGCGTTGTGTCGGATAACCGCCTTGTGTGGAAGCCGTCTCGGGGTCAAAATAGTCTGTGACGCCCGACAGGGTGAACAGATTTGTTCCTGTGACATTCACTTTACATGTGCTCAGCCAGTTGGCGTTTCTGAGCAGTTTGTACTTGAAGTCGTATTCCAGGCTCAGGTTTTTCAAGCGCAGGAAGGAAGCGTTCTTAATCCAGAATGTGGAGGTCTGCTCATTGTTTCCACCGTTTACTTTGGCTTCGGTGGAAATGCGGGGGAAAGTGGCATTTCTGTTGTTTTCACGCCAGTAGTCCAGTTGATAATCGTTCATCACCCATACGGATTCTCCTTTTTTGGTTGTTGTCCCGAATTCCATATTTCGTTTTCCGGTGCCGTACAATAGTCCTGACAAGCTGAATCCTTTGTATGAGAAATTGAAATCGATGCCATAGGTGAAGTGAGGCGCAGTAGGCATTCCGTAACGGATTTGGTCCTCTCCGTCTATTTTACCGTCACCGTTGATGTCTTGATAGACGATGTCGCCCAACTTGGTGGCAGAAGACTGCAATCTTCTGGGGACGCCCAGTATTTGTTCGGGAGTCTGGTACAATCCGTTGTCGATGAGTACTTTCCCATAAAAATCAGTCTGATGGATTCTTCGTATGTACGGGTTTTTAAGATCGGATAATGTTTCGGATTGATCTACCACGGACAAATTGTTGTAATAAGTCATGTTAGTGCCGACTTCATAATAGAAATCCGAGCCTATCTTGTCGTTCCAGCGTAATGACAGTTCGAAACCTTCGCGGCGATGTTCATTGTCCGATTTTATTTGCGGGAGTTTTTTCCCTAGCGGAGTGGTATATCTGTCTTGGGGGCTGGTCAGGCCTCCTTTGGTGACATAGAAGAAATAGTCTAACGAACCTTTCAAGCGGTTGTTCATGAAAGCGGCATCCACGCCATAGTTCAATGACCGGCGTGTGTACCATGTCAGTTGGTCCGGAGCTACTAGGTCGCCTTCATTGAATCCCGGTTGCAGGTTTCCACCGATGCAGACAGCATTTTCCACCAGATTATAGACGGACAAGTATCCGAAGCGGTTGACGTTTGTCTCAGTGCCTGTTTCTCCGTAAGAGCCGCGTAGTTTCAAGAGGTTTACATTGTTAAGTTCCAGGTTCTTGAAGAAGGGTTCTTCTGTAATGTCCCATGCCAGTGCCATTGATGGGAAGAATCCCCAGCGGTGTCCCGGTGCGAAATTGTCGGATCCGTCATAACGGAAACTTCCTTCTATGTAGTAGCGGTTGGCAAAATCATATTTCAGACGTCCTACAAGTCCCATACGTCCGCCTTCTTCGGCATTGCCAGAGTTCTGCATGCCTACGCTTGATCCGGCAAACAGCTGGTCTACGGCCGTAGAGAGGTAGTCTTTGCGTGAAGCCCAAAAGTAGCTACCGTTGTTTTCCGAAGCGGTGAAGACGAATTTGGCGTCTATGCTGTGTTGGTCGGCAAACGTATGTTGATAGGAAGCGTTCAGTTCGAAATTGTACGTATCGCCGAAATAGGCTTCTTCTTTCAAGGTCGGTTTGGCTACCACTACCTGTGTGCCATCAAGTCCGTATTGCGGAGCCCGGGCAGCCAGGTTTTTCACATGGCTGGCGTTCAGTCGGTAGTTCAGCATGGTTCCCAATGACAAGCCTTTGACCCAAGGCAGTGCCCAGTCGGCCACAAACTGGGTGTTGACATACAGTCCGTCGTTCTTGTTGTATCCGGAGCGTTTGTCCATTTCCATCAAGGGATGGTCGGATATGGAGCTTAATGTTCCGTCGGGATTGTATGCCAGTTCTGTAGGTTTGTGATAATTCAGGTGGTCCCAAATGGCACCGGCAGAATACGAAGGATATTTCTTCTTTTCGTATGCGGCATTGATGTTGAATGCCACTTTCAGCCCTATTTCCTCGAAAGTGGTGTTGACATTGCTGCGCAAGTTGTATCTGGAATAATCCAAGGCATCCGATTTATATAAACTACCTTGTTCAAACGTACCCAATGAAATGTAATAATTGATATTCTTTTGATTGCCGGTCATGGACAAGGAGTGCCGGTATTCCGGTGCGAAATTCTTTAACCCCAAGTCATACCAGTCCGTATCAGGATATTTGTAGGGATCGGATTGGTTCTTGATGATTTCCAGTTCTTCTCGGCTATAGACCTTGTATTCTCCCAGGCCGTCATTCATTGCTGCCTGATTTTGTACATTGGCATAGGTCAACGCGTCCAGCCTGTCAGGCAAGATGGTCGGCTGGCTGTATTGTGCGTTGAAGGTATAAACGATGGATGTTTTTCCTTTTCTGCCTTCTTTGGTTTTTACTAGGATGATGCCGTCGGCTGCGCGCGAGCCATATACGGCCAGTGATGCGGCGTCCTTCAGTACAGACAGGCTTTCGATGTCGTTGGGGTTTAACGTCTGGAATTCCCATGCATCGTTGCGGATGACTCCGTCGATGACGTAAATGGGGTTTCCGCCTCCACGGATAGATATCTTGGGATTGCTGCCCGGTTCGCCTCCCTCATTTTGTACGATGACGCCCGACGCCCTTCCCTGTAGTGTGGATGTGACATTGGCAAACGGCAGGTTTTGCAGTTTCTCGCCTTTTACGGAAGTTACGGATGCCACCATTTTTTTGGCAGATGTCGAGCCGTAGCCTATCACTACGACTTCGTCCAGTGTCTTGGTATCTTCCTTCAGTACGATGTTGAAATTCCTTTTTCCTTTGATGACTATTTCCTGTGTGTTGTATCCGATGTACGAAATGGCCAGTGTCCCGTTTTCGGCCAAGTCTAAAACGAAGTTTCCGTCCAAGTCGGTCACTACCCCATTGGCGGTCCCTTTTTCCATGATGCTGGCACCGATGATGGCTTCTCCGTTGGCATCGGTCACCTTTCCGGTCACTTTTACCTTCTTGGTGTTTCCCGGCATAGGGGTTATTTTTCGGATAATGATATTCTTTCCTTGTATTTCGTAGGCCACTTTCTGGCCGTTCAAAAGTTGGCGCAACGCTTCGTCCACACTGTCATTTTCTACCTTGATGGATACTTTTTTGTTGATATCCAAGTCCGATGACGAGAAAACGAATGAATATCCATTCTTCTTTTCCAATTCATTCATGGCCTGTTTGACTGTCACATTGTTCATTTTCAGGACAATACTCTGTGCGTTAAGCGTTCCGTGCAGGCAACAGCAAGCCATGGCTACATAAGCAGCCTTTTTTAGTCCAATCATAAAATACTCGATTTTTTAAAGATTTAAAACAAGATTAAAATCGAATCAATCAGAATTTTTGCTAACTTTGTCAATCTTCTGTTTGATTCTGAAAATGCACGTTCAGATCGTGGAGATATTCAGGGTCGGGGAATTAGTCGGATTCTCCGGCTCTTTTGCATACTCCAGTCTGTAGATAATAACTTCAACTTTCTGTTTTCATAGCTCAATTCATTTTTTAAAGGTTAAACAAAAAAGGTTCTCTCTGAATTAATCCACAATTATCAACTGTTCCGATTCTATTTGGTAATTCAGTTTCTGGGTGGCCGAAAGTATGTTCAATACGTCTCGTATTCCTTGCTTTTGTATATTGAATTTTCCATAGAAGCGTTCTTCTTTCAGTCTGTCGTTCTTTATTTGTATCTTCATGCCATACTTCCTTTCCAGTTCGCGTGCGATGTCCGGGAACAAGTCATCGTCAAACACCAGCATGTCATTGGTCCATCCGTTTGCCGTGGTGGTTTCGGCCGGAATGATTTTGATGTTTCCTGTTTTTTTGTTCAGCACCATCTTTTCCGAAGGGACGAGGAATTTGGACGGCATTTTCTTCAAGTGGTTTTCTAGTGCCACTTTTCCTTCCATCAGATCTACTACGGCTTCTTCGTCCTCGGCATAATTCCGGAAATTGAATTTAGTGCCCAACACCGTCACTGTCAGGTCGGCTGTTGTCACGTTGAATGGGATATGCTCGTTTTTCTTCACTTCAAAGAAGGCTTCTCCTTCAAACCTCAGATTCCGTTCGATTACTCCGAATCCTTGTGAATAAATTATTTTGGACCCTCCGTTCAGCCATACCGATGTTCCGTCGGGCAGGTTTATTTTGGTTTTTGATTTGAGAGGGGCTTCTACGGTTATATCGGCAAAGCGGGTTTCGAAGTTTTGTTCCGCTTTCCAATAGGAGGCGATGGAAACCAACATCAATAACAGAATGGAAGCGACTGCGAATAAATGGATGCGATGCCGTTGCAAGAAAGTCTGCTTCACGGGAGTTCCTATCCGTTTTTGGAATCTGCTGAAACCTGCTTCCATATCGAATGAATGAGTATCATCGGCTGCCGAAGATGCAAACCAAAGCTCCTCGTCGATGCGGTCGTGCCCGATTCCCTTTTCCTGATATGTCTTTTCTTCTTTTTCCATATTTCCTGTATCTGTATGGAAGACGAAAAATGGCGGAAGGCGGGTAGTGGGGTACAATCGGTTTAACAGTTATTTAACATTTGGCCGATAGAAGACATGCCACTAGTATGATGATAGTCAGGTATTGTGCCAGTTCCTTCCTCAGGACGGCCAATGCTTTTTTTATGTGATATTTCACCGTGTTGACGGAAATGCCCAGTTCTTGGGCTATTTCTTCATTCCGTTTGTTTTCGAACCGGCTTTTCCGGAATACGTTGTATGCATCGGCGGGAATCTGTTTGATGGCCTTTTCAATTTCCGATTCCAATTCTTTTTGCAGAAGAGTTCCCAAAGGCTCTTCTTCATTTCCAAGGAAAAACAAACGGCTGTCCAGATTTTCTAACGGAAGATTGGAGAAACGTACCTCTTTCTTATGTTGTTCCATACGTAGTTGGTCCAGGCATCGGTTTCGGACAGCCTGCATCAAATAGTTGCGTAAAGAGACGGATATGACCAGGCTTTCCCGTTTTTCCCACAAATGGTAGATTACATCGTCCACTGCCATTTCTGCTTTAAACGGATCGTCAAGGAAACTGTTAGCCATTTTGCATAGTGTTATATAATGGTGTTCATAAACATACCGGTAGGCTTTTTCGTTTCCTTGTCTTAAGAGAGAGATAATAAACTGTTCATCTTCTATCATGCAGGCAAAGGAAAGAAATATTCTTTAAAAATGAAAAAGAAATGGAAGTTTTTCCTAAGTGGATTGTGGTAACTATTCAGCGGATGTAACATTCCAGGGTTTAGCGAATGCTTCAATATGCTC